>WLXB01000138.1 GCA_012103295.1 Alphaproteobacteria bacterium
AGGGATTTGTGATGGGTGATGAAGAGGCCGTTCTATTTGCCAATGACAGGTTCTATGCCGCGTTTGCAGGTAAAGATGTTGAATCGATGGAGCGATTGTGGGGCTCCGAGAGAATTATTTGTGTCCATCCAGGTTGGCCGCCGTTGCACGGGCGTGAAGAGGTTATGGAGAGTTGGCAAGGGATTCTTGGTGAGGATAGTGCGCCTGAGGTTCGCTGCCGTACTCCGCGGGTTACGATTTTCGGAAACATGGCAATCGTCGTCTGCATAGAAGAGCTTGAGGCGGCTTTCTTATGCGCAACCAATGTTTTTGTGCGCGAAGACGCTGAGTGGCGGCTCATTCATCATCAGGCCGGGCCGGTGAATGTTCAGCTTGACGAACTGCCCGACGAACCAGAAGTCGCGCTAAGTTAAGCGCGACGAGCGGCGGTCTAGCTGATTTTCTGTTCAGCGGGCTCAATGACGTATGGTTCAGCCTTGAGAAAACTTGGTGTGTGCGCGCCAAATGCCAAGACATCTTCGCCGTGATCCATCACGCCGACATCTGGGTCGTGTCTACCGCGATCACGGCGCTGGCGTTTGGGCCGTTCTCCTTTTGCGGCAGATTTAGGCCGTTCTTCTTCTGCGGCTGGTTTAGCCCGTTCTTCTTCTGCAACTGGTTTAGGCGTGTCTTGCTTCACTGATGGCTCGGCTTTCTTAGTGCTCTTTTCAACAGCGGTTGGCTTTTGAGCCTCGGCAGGCGCCTTTTGGGTCTCTTGCTTTGCTGGTGTCTCTTTAGTTGCAACTTCAGTCTCGCTTGCGACTTTAGCAGGCTCGCTCTTCTGCTCTTCCGCTACCGATTCAACGGCGGTAGGAGGCTGCGGAGCAGGTTTGGTGCCGATGGGAGGAATTGGTCCGCCAATCAGCTTCTCAATGGCGACCAGCATTTTGCTATCTGCTGGCACTGACAGTGTAAAGGCCTTGCCCTGCATTCCGGCGCGACCTGTCCGCCCAATACGGTGAACGTAATCTTCAGCGTTATTGGGCACATCGAAATTCACGACGAAGGGGACGGCAGCAACGTCTAATCCACGAGCGGCAACGTCAGAACAGATTAACAGCCCTGCATTACCGGTCTTAAACGCGGCGAGCATTTCCATTCTCTTTGATTGCGCCATATCACCGTGGAGTGCGACGGCTTTAAAGCCGTGTTTGGTGAGTGACTTGTATAGAATATCGACGTCTTTCTTACGATTACAGAACACGAAACCGTTCTCTATGTTTTCTGCACGCAAAAGTTTTCGAAGAGCATCTCGTTTGTCCGAGTCAGTCGTCTTGATGAGAGCCTGGGTGATCGTTGTTGCGGTCGTGGCTGGAGCATCAACGGCAACTTCCTTCGGGTTCATCAGAAAAGCTTCTGATAGGCGCCGAATTTGTTTGTCCATGGTGGCTGAGAAAAATAGCGTTTGGCGAAGCTGCGGTACGAGCTTGGCGATGCGCTCGACATCGGGGATAAAGCCCATATCCAGCATACGGTCCGCTTCATCAATAACGAAGTACTTCACATCGTTCAGCAGAATTTTGCCGCGCTCAAACAGATCAAGAAGGCGACCAGGAGTGGCGATCAAAACATCACAGGTCCTATCGAGAGCTTTCTCTTGATCTGTGAATGAGGTTCCACCGATGATCAGCGCCATGGATAGGTCGGAGTATTTTGAATAGTTCGTGAAATTGTCAGCAGCTTGTGCGGCCAATTCCCGTGTCGGGCACAGGATTAGCGCCCGAGGCATTCTCGCTTTGGAGCGGCCCGAACTAAGAATGTCGATCATTGGTAGCGTAAAGCTTGCGGTCTTCCCGGTTCCGGTCTGGGCAATGCCCATAACATCTCGACCCATTAGAGCGATCGGAATAGCCTTCGCTTGGATTGGGGTGGGTTCGGTGTAGCCGGATTCGGCAACAGCTTTAAGCGTGCTCGGCTCTAGGCCCAAGTCTTCAAAAGTCATGGAGTTTGAAATGTCCTTGCGGGGGTTCAAAAATGCGGTTTCGCTTGCGCCGCTACCCTCTTTCGCGCTGCACTATATGATGCAGGAGACGTATAAAGTCAACCAAACCTCAAGAATTCTCAGCAGTTTTGCAAGGATATAGACCGTGTCTAACCGTCATATCGTACTTTTACCCGGTCTCTTGTGTGACCATGCGTTATGGGCGCACCAGATTGCTCATATTGCTGATACCGCAGAGGTTATGGTTGGTGACCTGACGCGAGACGATAGCATCGCTGGGATGGCCGAGCGTATTCTGGAGGAGGCGCCTGATACGTTTGCTTTGGCTGGGCTTTCCATGGGCGGCTATGTCGCCCAAGAGATCATGCGCCAGGAGCCAGAGCGGGTGGAACGTTTGGCCCTGATCGATACCCAGGCCCGAGCTGATAGCGCAGACCAAGTTAAGACCCGGAAAGATCTCATTCGGCTAGCGACAATGGGCAAATTTAAGGGGGTAACCCCTCGGTTGCTGCCGAATCTGGTTCATAAAGATCGCCTTGAAGACCCAGCAATTCGTGATGTTGTCATGGAAATGGCGGAAAGGGTGGGGCAGGAGGCCTTCGCCCGCCAACAGGCCGCTATCATGGGGCGTAAAGATGGCCGCGGCGACCTTCATGCTATCCGTGTTCCTACGGTTGTCATATGTGGCCGTCAGGACATCCTTACGCCACCAGACCTCCACCAAGAAATGACCGAGGGTATTCCGGGTGCGAGGCTCGTTATCGTCGAGGATGCGGGCCACTTAGCGCCCTTAGAGCAGCCTCATGCTATTACCGCCGTAATGCGGTACTGGCTCGGCTGAGGTAAGGGCTCGTCAAGCGCAGCTATCCTATGATTTCCGTCCGTGCAGCCCCTTGCGCTGTGGCTAGGGGTTGGGTATAAGCCCTCTTCTTTCAGGCGGACCATATGAAGGACCGCTTCTAGCCAAGGAAAAGCACCATGAAAGTGCGCTGCTCACTGAAATCCGCGAAAAAGCGGGACAAGAATTGCGTCGTCGTGCGCCGCAAAGGTCGCGTTTACGTCATCAATAAGAAGAATCCACGGTTTAAGGCTCGCCAAGGGTAGAGTCCTAGGTCCATTTGGAGTTGATCTCCAAAGAGGAAAGCCGCAACCAACCGCAGTTTACTGCGGTTTTTTTGTGCTCAACGCCGTCTCTGTACTGACTTTCTGATTTAGGCTTGCTCGCCCATCCGGACGACCCGGATCATATTGGTCGATCCGACAGTGCCAAATGGTACCCCTGCGGTGACCACAAGAAGATCACCATCCTCGGCCAGACCTTCGCTGGTAGCAGTTTCAATGGCCACTGCACCAATGCGTTCGTCTGGCGTATGGGCGAGATTGACGACGCTATGTACACCCCAGACCAGGGCAAAACGCCGGGCCACAGTTTCACTTGGAGTTAGGCATAGAATGCGCGCTGGCGGCCGTTCTCGAGCGGCTCGTAGGGTTGTTGAGCCAGAGGTCGTGTAGGTGACGATCGCTTTGGCCTTCAGGTCAGTTGCGACCTGCCTTGCCGCTGCAGTAATCGCGTCTGGCGCTGAATCGCCGTGATTTTCATGTGCAGCGGCCATGAGATTGAGGTAGTGCTCATCGCCTTCAACTTCCGAGACTATTCGGTCCATCGTCGCAACGGCCCGCACGGGGTAATCCCCGGCCGCAGTTTCGGCAGACAGCATCACGGCATCCGCACCGTCGTATACCGCGGTCGCGACATCTGAGGCCTCGGCTCGGGTCGGCATTGGCGATTTAATCATGGTCTCAAGCATCTGCGTTGCGACGATCGAGGGTTTGCCGGCCGCGCGGCAGGCTCTAATAATTCTCTTTTGAAGCACGGGGACTTGCTCTAGGGGCACTTCCACACCCAAGTCGCCGCGGGCGATCATGACCCCATCAGCCTCTTTAACTATCTCATCTAGATGTTTAAGCGCCGCTGGTTTTTCTAGTTTAGCGATGACCGTTGCGCGGCCTTTCACACGGGACTTGAGTTCGACCACGTCGGCAGGGCTTTGGACAAACGACAAAGCAACCCAATCGACACCTAAACCTAGGCCGAAATCGAGATCGGTTTTATCTTTGTCTGTCATGGCCGGCAACGGTAGTGTCACGTCCGGAACATTGACGCCCTTTCTGTTCGTTAAGGTGCCAGGAACAATCACCTTTGTTTCCGCCCAATCCTCACCGCAATCCAAAACTTCAAATCGCAAATGGCCATCGTTAATGAGCAGGGAAGCGCCAGGCTTTAAGGCCTGAAAAATTTCTGGGTGAGGCATTCCAACGCGGTTTTCATCGCCCGGCGCGTCGTCCATATCGAGCTGGAATGTGGCATTGCTCTTCAGAACAACGCCTTCCTCGTTGGCAAAGGTTCCAACACGGAGTTTAGGACCCTGGAGGTCCATTAGGATTCCGATCGGGTGGCCCACTTCTTTCTCAAGGGCTCTGATGTCGGCAACGCGCGCAGCGTGATCGTCGTGGCTGCCGTGGCTAAAATTGAGACGAAAGACGTCCGCGCCAGCGTCGTATAGATCAGCGATCGTGTCGCCATCGCTAGAGGCGGGCCCCAGCGTGGCGATGATTTTTGCGCGGCGTTCTCGTGTCATGAGTTAACAGTACGCGTCTGTTTGTCTTCCCGCCAGAGGGTGGGGAAGATTTTCATTTTCTCTTAGCTTTTTTCCGCAGTTGGCGTGCCTTTGCGAGCGAGCCAAATGCCGCCAAGAATTGCCGCAATACCCACGGCTTTGTCTATCGTTATGGCTTCGGAGAGAATAATCCATCCGATTATTGCAGTGCCGATGGGCTGCACCAAAAGTGCTACGGCACCAAAGCTGGTAGGAAGATAGGCTAGGGCGGCGATGATCAGCGTTTGGCCACCTAGCTGACAGAGATAGGCCAGACCAAATAGCCATACCCAGCCAAGGGCCGTGATCGGTATAAACTGCTCGCCAACAACGAGCGCTGTAAGACCAAGGACGACACCGCATGTCAGGCCGCTAATCGCGAGAACGGCGGCCGTCGACACTCGCCTTCTTACTTTGGCGACCGTTAGGATGTATCCCGCATAAAAGACGCCAGTGAGCAATCCGAGGGCGTCCCCCACAACACTGTCGACGGAAATAGAAAAACTGCGCGCTACGAGCACAGCAGTTCCCGTCATCGCCAGCATAAGCCCAGCAAAGAATAAGCGCGTGATACGTTCTTTGAATAAGATAAAGGATGCGATTGCGACGAATACGGGAGCAGTATTGCCTAGTGCCGTCGCGTTGGCGACAGTGGTGAGACCGACTGACATGTGCCAAACGGCCAAGTCGGCGGCATAAAATAGTCCCGCAACGATCACGAGCATAATGTCTCGCCCATTTCTGGGTAGGCCTTTCGGAAGAGGCTCCTTGGGTGCAGCCGCTCGATCATCCGCGATCATCCAAAGCCAGAAAACAGGTAGTGCCAGCAACATACGATACATACCCGTCGCGATCGGCCCGACTTCGCTGAGGCGAACGAAAATGGCTGACGTAGATAAAATTAATGCGCCGAGTAGGACCGCGGGCAGGGCGAGACGGGACATTAAAAGACGCCTTGTGTTGCGGGTTGAAACCAGCAGGATGATCGTCGTTATAGCATTTACACGGCAGGAAGAAGAATGAACGCCCCAAACACTCTCGATTGCCCCGATAGTCTAGCGGGAGATGACCCGGAAACCGTTCTGATTCTAAACCCCACCAGCACACGTGAAATTCTTATCATCGCCGATCATGCTGGCAACGCCGTGCCTTTTGCCATGAAAGGTTTGGGATTAAAGGCTGGCGAACTTGATCGCCATATCGCATGGGATCCTGGTGCGGCGTTGGTTGCGACGGAATTAGCGAACCGATTGGAAGCAACGGCTGTGCTTAGCCAGTACACGCGTCTGATTGTCGATCCGAACCGGCCTCTTGGCGACATATCATCCATGCCAACCGTCAGTGATGGAACTCAGATACCAGGCAATCACGACCTTAGCGAAACTGAGCGAGCGGACCGAGCGGCATTATTCTATTGGCCCTATCACATGGCTATTAGTCTCGAGATGGCGCGGTTGCGGCGCGCTGGGCCTGGCCCCATGCTGGTCTCCATTCACTCCTTTACACCAGAGTTCGGAGATGAAGAGCGACCCTGGCACATTGGCGTGATGGCCGCCGCGGATCGGCGCCTTGGCGACGCCGTTATTGCTGGATTGTCTGAAAATGCTGATATCACAATTGGCGACAATCAACCCTATTCAGGCGTGGAGTACGGCTACACTTTGAAGGTTCATGCCGGGTCTCAGGGGCTCGCGAATGTACAGATCGAAATCCGCCAAGATTTGCTGACAGACGACAATGGAATTTTACGATGGGCTGGTTTGCTTGAAGCGGTATTGAAGCCCCTCTTGGATGAGTCGGAATTACAAGCGATCGCTTACCACTAATGTCTGAGAAAAAAGAGGAAACAATGGACGAAGACACACGAACGAAAATTGAAGCCGCTGCTTTCCGTGGGTTAGTGCAGCACCTGCAAAAGCGCACGGACGTGCAGAACATTGATCTGATGGGGTTGTCTGGGTTTTGCCGGAACTGTTTGGCTAAGTGGTTTAAGGCCGCAGCCGAGCACTATGGCGCACCCGTTGACTATGATGAAGCGCGCGAGATCGTTTACGGCATGCCTTACGGAGATTGGAAGGAAAACCATCAGGCACCAGCTTCTGACGAACAGAAACAAAAATTTGATGTGAGCAAGCCATTGCATGCCGAAATCAGTGTTGTTGAATAGTTTGTTCAATGGTTTGGCTGGGAGGTCGTAAAAAACCCCGTCCATGGAGAACCACAAACGGGGTTTTAAAACAGTTATCTAGATACTATCTAGGCTGGCTTTACCGAGTGTCGAGCGCCAAAGCCAGGTTGAGCTGGTTTTGTCTCACGGTTGATTACAAATCCTGCTTTTTCGATTTCGCCTTCAAAATCAAAAGCGACAAATTCAGGTGACCATGGCTCGCAATTCCAGCGGTGGTCCCACCAGCGCCGGTACTGGTTCATCACGATATCCTTATCGCTACGCGTCCGAAAATCGATCGGATAGTAGTAGCCGCCTTTGCGTGTAATACGATAAGCCTCGGCGATGACCTTCTTGTTGTCCTCGGAAGGAATCTCATGGTTGATGATGGACGATACAACCATGTCGAAGTAGCCATCTTCAAACTTAGTGTCCTCAACCAAACGCTGAGCGAAATTAACATCAATTCCAAGGTCATTAGAGCGCATGTGAGCGTAGCGGACCAACGGACCACCAGCATCAATGCCCCAGACCTCAGCTTCCGGGAACCGCTCTTTAAGCGCGACAGTCATTCTGCCAATCCCGCAGCCCATGTCGAGAATACGCATGACCTTACCATCTTCTGGTAGGGGAAGGCGTTCGACTGTTCGGATGGGAATCTGGTCTTGCTCGTTGTCGCCTAGGAACGGAATGCCGGCAGAGAAACTGTTGGTACCATGATGGTAAATGTGCCCAGCGAAGGCGTCACCAATATAACCGCCAGGTTGAATATGAATTTCATGCTGGATGTAGGTCGGAATCTCTAAATCTGGATTGAGTTCCAATGTGCCAGGACCCACGTTGTCCGCAGCTTCCATTTCGTCCAAATACTCATCAGCATGCTCGTGGTAATAGTCTTGGAATATCTTCCACGTGATTTGCTGATTGCTGATCCAGGTGCGGCCGCTGGTCTGTATTAGATGATCATCTTCAACGTGCGCCAGTGCGTCCTCATAACTCAGCTTGATTTTGGGATCGAGACCTTTGGCTTCCATTATCTTGTCAGCACGTGCGCGCGCTATTGGGCTAAACCTTTGCTGGAACTTTCTAAAACCAGTGACGAAATCCCACTTACTTTCCAGGTCTAATTCAGGAACGCGTTCAAAACGTCCCTTGGTGCCGCGTTTGTTGACATCACCCGGCGGAGATAAATTCTTCGACGTGTAACTGGTAGCAGCTTGAGCCTTGCGGCCTCCTAGGGCGGTGCCTATGAACGACCCAACGGCGGCAGTTGCGGTAAACAGGGAACGGCGGTCTAACATCTGATTATTCTCCTCAGCTAAATCCACCGAACTGTTGTTCAAGGTGGAATTCCGGACGTAGCAAAATATGGTGAAATTCTGCCATCAATAGAAGCGAATGCCCATACCCTCATGGCCGTGTTCACCGTGTTTGACGGGTAAATTCGTATGCGTGTTTGGCGTGCGGTTAAGCCGTTAGGCAGGTTTGCGGGATTTTCTTATCAAACTAGCAAGAAAAACCCCCGCCTCAGTTTCCTGAGACGGGGGTTAAACCGTTAAAGCGTAAGTGTATCTATTGGACTTAGGCTTTCTTGACGGCGTGGCGGGCGCCGAAGCCCGGCAGGGCCGCTTTGGTTTCTCTATTCATCGTAAACCCGGCTTTTTCGATTTCGCCGTCGAAGTCGAGCGTATGGTACTCACGGCTCCAGACTTCAGTATTCCAACGATGGTCCCACCAGCGGCGGTATTGGCCGTAGGCGCGGCCTTTGTCGCCACCAGAGCGGAAGTCGACAGGGTAATAGTATCCACCTGGGCGCGTGACCCGATAGGCTTCCGCAATAACCGCTTTGTTCTCATCCTGGGGGAGTTCATGGTTGATGATATAGGACGTGACGATATCAAAGTATCCATCAGGGAACTTTGTGTCTTCAGCCAAGCGCTGGGCAAAGTTTACGTCTAGGCCAAGGTTGCGAGCACGCATGTGAGCGTAGCGCACCATTGGACCGCCAACGTCGATGCCCCAAACTTCGGCATCCGGGAAGCGTTCTTTTAGAGCCGACGTCATTTGGCCCGTGCCGCAACCCTGAACCAGAATACGCTTTACAACACCGTCTTCTGGCATTGGTAAGCGATTG
>WLXB01000139.1 GCA_012103295.1 Alphaproteobacteria bacterium
CGGCGGGCTGTTTGGTGCACCCTGCATGTCTATTCTTGGCACATTTCGGAAATAACCTCAAAGGCGGGAATCGCGACTAAACCGGACCTTGGAAATCTTTCGCGAACGGCAGCTTCGTCCGCAAAGCCGCCATCGGTTCATCACGCAGCATAGGTCACTTCGGGCTCGTTCCTGCCGTTCGCTGCGGTTTGGCTCAAGGACCGCAATGCGGGACTTAGTTGTCATTTGTCATATCTGGCCCAACGGCGGTTAACAGTCCTAAGCGGACATGCCCATTTAGAGCAAAGGATACTAACCGGACCTTCAATACGGGCGCAGCTGCGCCAACTGCAACATCAGAAGCTGTCATTTGAGCCGGTTGCCATGCACTTAAGAGCTGCTTCCTATGAATTCTAACCACTTGGTTCTGTCCCAAGGCTCCATCGCATAAATCGCACACTCAGCTTATCGTTGCCTGTATTTTTAAGCTCCCTTTAGGCGGGCTGGACAACAGAATATTGGAGACACCTTCCAAAGGCATGCGATGCGACACGACGCGGCTGATATCCGGACCGAAAGCGGCGATCGTTTCGAGTGCTTGCGGGATGTTGTGGTTCAACGAATGAGAGCCGGCGAATGTCAATTGACGGCGGAACACCTCGAATGGGGACACTTCGATGCGTGCGTCAGATGGGCAGACGCCGAAGAACAGGCCTTTCGCGCCGTTGGCCATGTAGTTTGCCAGATTGCCCGCGACCGCAGGAACGCCGGTAGCATCCACGACCAGATCAACCCCGTAGTGCAAGGCCGCCAATTCAGAGGATCCGGAAGCCACGATTTCAAAACCAAAACTTGCCGCCAGTTCCAGTCGAGCATCATCAATATCGGTGAACACAATGTCAGGCACATTGTGGGCGCTCAACGCCATGGCCAACAGTAAGCCCATCGGACCGGCTCCGAAAATCAGTGCATTGTCCGTTATTGAGGAACGCACGGCATCAAGCCCGTTTAGGACGCATCCCATCGGTTCGCACAAGGCGGCTATGCTGAAGTCTATGTCGCCGATCCGGTGAAGCGCGGATGCTTTGACCCGACTGAACTCGGCAAAGCCTCCGCTTTCGGTTACGCCATACGCGCCGAGGGAGTCGCACAAATGGGCCCAGCCGCGTAGGCAGGCGCGGCACGTTCCACATTCGAGGTTTGGGTCAACAACGACCCGGTCCCCAACGGTAAGACCTGTGACGCCGGGCCCGACATCAGCCACCACACCAGCGTATTCGTGACCCGGAACCACAGGAAATGCTGACGTTCCGTAATTGGCCTTCAGCACTTCGAAATCTGTGTGGCAGAGTCCGCTTGCCTTGACTGCGATCACCACTTCGCCGTTGCCCGCAACGGGATCGGGAAGGCTTGCGCAGGTGACTTCACCACGAGCGGGAAAAATTATTGCTTTCATAGCCGCGTCCTTTTCAGTGATAACCGTACAAATACTTGTTCAAAGAAGCGCTCAAACCATCCGCCCAAATTATCTGCAACCAGCCCTCAAAGGCATCAGCGAAACGCGGTTCATCGATTAGATTTCCGCATAATTTGTGTTGTCCCAGCCACGCGCAGGGTTGGTCGCTGGCGGCTTTCGCAACTTTGATCAGGGCGAGCGGTCATAGCTTGGGCATAGGATCGGATCAGGCAGGTCGCGCAGTGTGGCGTTGGATAATTTCATCGCGTGGGTTTTCGGTCTGACGATGGCGGGCAGCCAAAGCCACATGCCGCGTAGTATCTTGAAACCGCTTTGCACACATGAGTGTCCAGAAGCGTGCGGATGTCGCCGGAGGTTTCGTCAAATTCAAGTCCGCCGAAGGCCTGCGTTACAAGCCCATTGGGGACGTCTGCTGCGACGAGATTGTTGAGAAGCAGGTCAACGGCGTCGCGCACGGGCGCTTCTTGCCAAAAATAACGAATCCGATCACTAAAGCTGAAATGGCGTTGCAACGCGATGTCCGTTGGTGTTCCAGCATAGTAGCCGTCCCAGTGCGCGGGCGCATTGTCCATTGCTTCGTCGAGCACGCCGATGATCCCAGATACCGTCTTTGGACAAACCCTATCTTCGATTGCAGCCAATGCAAAAACCGCCTCGCGAAACCGGAAAGTCAGTTCCGGTCCGACCTTGAGGAAGAAGACGTGACGCTCGACAAGTTGGGCGAGGCTGGATGTAGGCTGATAATCAGTTGAATGACCTTCGAAGGTCAAACGCGGGTGCCGGTTAATCGCTGCGACAAGATCAACTGCCGCGGCAGGATCGAACTGACGAACAGAGCTGTGGCTGAAATCTACCCCGGGCTGCGTCACAACTGAGACGACGCGCTCCCACGCACCTTCTAAGCCTTCTTTGCGGAAGGCGGATTCATGCGTTTGGATGGTTTCATCCAACCGTTCTGGTGTCGTGATTTGGAGATCCTGCATATCGTCGGTCTCGCCCCCAGGTACGGGAACTTCGGATCCGATAACGTAGATCAATTTTGACGGATCTGGCGCATAGTCTTCCGCAATTCTGCACAGGCGTGCAGCTCTTTCCGCGATGTCCGAAAAGCTCGGGCGCGGTTCGCCGCCGCAGGCCATACTTGCGTCTAGATGTATCTTCTGAAAACCCGCTTCGACATAGCTGCGCACCAACGTCTCGGCTTTGCGCATCGCAGCGGCGACCGGTTCATCACGCCAGGGGTTCGGGCCAAGGTGATCGCCACCCAAAAGCAATTGATCCGTCTCGACCCCAGCATGGCTTGCCAACCGCGCGATCCAAGACGCAAAGTCGGCGGGTTTCATGCCGGTATATCCACCTTTATGATTGACTTGATTACAGGTGGCCTCAATCAGAACGGGCAGGTCATTTTCGGCCACGAAACCGAGCGTCGCCTCCAAGACGTGCTGATTTGCGGTGCAGAAACTCGGCAAGCCGATACTCTCTCCGTTCTTATTGCGTTCAATAAGCCCGTGGACATTCATGCGCTCAACCCCCGGCGATGTTTCGTTGGTCTTCGTGTTCTTTGACGAAACGAACAAGCGTCTCAAGGCTCGACGCGCCTTCCATAGGACCACGATGTTGAACGGCACAAGCACCGGCGGCTGAGGCAAGGGAAACGGCTTTGTCGATGTCCAACCCTTGAAGCCAAAGCGCAATGAACGCGCCGCCAAAACAATCACCTGCGCCGGTTGGGTCGATTTCAGTCACCGAGTAAGCGGGGACGAAACGGTCGCCGCTCGCGTCGTAAATGCGGACGCCGCCCGACCCCATTTTGTGAACAACATATTCAATCCCAAGCGCCAGAAGCTCTTTCGCGGCAATCGCTGGATCGGTCGCGTCGGTGAGGAGCGTTAGTTCTTCTCCGCTTGGAAGGAACACATCCGTTAGGGACAGGACATCGGCCATGGCGTCCCGTAGTCCGGGCGCGCTCAAAATTTCCTTTCTCAAGTTTGGATCGAAGGAAATTGTCCCGCCACTGGTTTTGACTCTGCGGGCGGCCTCAAGGTTCAGCGCCACAAATTCGGGGCTGGATAGCGAAGACCCCATGACGTGGAGGTGATCTGCGGCATCGAGAACTTGTGCCACTTCGGGCGTTCTTGGGATCGTCCCGCAAGCACTGTGTTTTATGTTGTAAACAAAATCGCGGGACCCATCCGCATGATACCGCACAAAGGCGCTGCCTGTGGGGCGATCCGGGTCAATTAAGACCCCCGATATGTCCACGCCATCCATAGAAAGCCGGTTGAGATTGATTATTCCAAAGTCATCATCTCCAACTGCCGAGACAATGGCGCAAGGCTGACCGAGCCGTGCGACTTGATCGATGAAAATTGCGGGTGCACCGGACGGGAAAGGGCCGGTAAGCCCAATTGCTTCAAGAAAACCATCACCGATGCTGTCGGCCATGATTTCAACCAGAACTTCGCCAATAACCACGACTTTCTTCATGCGGTTTGCCTCTGGCAGGCACCCTTTGAAAATGCACGTCGCACGCGTGGGCCCGTCAGCTCATCCATTGGCCACCGTCTACGTTGTAGCACTGCGAGACGATGTAATTGGCATCATCTGAAGCGAGGAACACGGCCATCCCGGTCAGGTCATCTGGTGTCGCGAAACGGCCATAAGGCACGCTTGCTGCGACCTCAGCTTTCTTCTGTCCAGGCTTCTTATTCTCCAACTTGGCGAACATTGCATCAACATGCGTCCAGTGTTCGCCGTCAACGACGCCGGGGGCAATTGCGTTCACATTGATACCATGCCCGATGAGGTTCAGACCTGCGGATTGGGTCAGTGAAATCACGGCAGCTTTGGTCGAGCAGTAAACCGCCACAAGTGACTCGCCGCGCCGACCGGCCTGTGAAGCCATATTGATAATTTTCCCACCTTTACCGCGCGCAATCATGTGGCGGGCGACCGCCTGCATCGTAAACATCGTACCCGCAACATTCACAGCGTAGAGCCGGTCAAAACTGACGCGCGTGATGTCAGCGATTGGCGCCGCATCGAAAAGCGCTGCATTGTTGATGAGAATGTCGATACCGCCAAAGGCGCCCACAGCACCGGCTACGCAAGTGTCGATGCTACTCTGATCGGTCACATCAATGTGCAGCGCGATTGCTGCGTCACCGATTTTAGACGCTGTTTTCTGTGCAGCATCAAGATCAATATCGGTTATGGCGACGCGGGCGCCCTCCCGAACAAAGCGCTCAGCGAAGCCACGGCCAATGCCGCGCGCCGAGCCGGCAATGAGTGCGGTCTTTCCCTCAAGTCGTTGTGTGTTGGTCATTGGTTTTCAAATTCGTCCCTTGGGGGTGTTATCGCGTGGTGTATCCGCCGTCGATCACCAGAATGTCGCCGGTTATGTAGCTTGACGCAGAAGAGGCGAGGAAAAGCGCGGCCATCGCCACCTCTTCTGGTTGGCCGACACGCTGCATCGGTGTCATATCTCTCCAGATAGGGAACCACTCGGGGTTGTCGATGCCGCCTTGGGACATGTCAGTCTGAATGTAACCGGGTGCGAGGGCATTGACGCGAATATTGTCCAAGGCAAGTTCGCTGGCGAGACTCTTGGTCATCATGTGAACAGCAGCCTTCGAGCTGTTGTAGGCGACCTGGTTTTGCGGGATGTTCGAGGCGATGCCGGACATGGACCCGACATTGACAATTGCCCCGCCGCCCTGCGCCCGCATAGCTGGAATAGCTGCGCGACAGCAACGAAAGACCGCATCAACATTAAGCGACATCACACGCTGCCAATCCTCGTCCGAGAATTCTGCTGAATCACCGTGGATAGCGACGCCGGCATTATTGATGAGAATGTCTAGCCGTCCCGACTTTTCAAGGACATCGGCAATGATTGCCCCCGGTGCTCTAGGGTCGGTTAGGTCAGCGGCAATAAATGTGGCGTCGTATCCCAATGCGCTAAGCGTCCTTTCTACCTCTTCGCCGTCGTTGCGCGAGCAGATAAAAAGCCGTGCCCCGGCGTCTCCGAGTGCTCTGGCAGTGGCCAGGCCGATACCGCGGGTACCACCCGTGATAAGAGCAACTTTGCCATCAAGCTTGAAGCGGTTCAGTAAATTCTCGTTTTTCGGCATTTATATTCCAACTCTGTCCTAAAGTGTTCTTTGGCGTAGAACGGTTTCTGGTGGTTCAGATGTCGCATCCATGCGGCAAGATCGTCAGGTCGCGCACCACAACCCCTGGCGGGCGGGTCACCATAAACATCACTGCATCGGCGACCTCTTTGGGCCCCATCAGCGCCTTTGCGGCCAGCGCTTCATCCATTTTCGCTTTCGGCCAGTCATCAAGCAGCGGCGATATCACCGGGCCGGGCAAGACCGCCCCCATGCGAATATTGTGTTTGATCAACTGGCGTCTGGTCGCGTGCAAGAACGCTTGCACTGCATATTTCGAGGCAGTGTAGATTGGCTCCCACACAACTGGTGTCACGGCTGCAACTGAGCTTGTGAATATAATATCGCCGCGTTTCTGGGCAATCATATAAGGCAACACCGCGTGAACAGATCGGAACACAGCATTGGTGTTTAGATTAAGCACCTTGTCCCAGTCGTCGGGATCTCCGTCGGCAACGGCACCCCCGATGTACGCACCTGCATTGGCATGAAAAATGTCCACCCCCCCGACAAGGTCAAGAATTTTGGGCAGCATTGCCGTGACCACGGGGCCGTCAAGAAGATCGACAACCAGAGGATGCGCTTTGTCGCCTAGGTCTGCACAGACACGTGCCAGCCCCTCTTCTGATCGGTCGATCAGCACCACGTCAGCACCTGCCGCGATCATTGTGCGTGCGCACTCCAATCCGATCCCAGAGGCGGCACCTGTAATCACGGCAGTTTTTCCAGAAAGCTGTTGGGTCATGGTGCTCATCCTTTGGTATTACGCGCGGCCATGGCTGGCACGTGAGCGTCGGGCGATTGAGTCCACAATGACCGCAAAGGCAAGAACACCGCCGGTAATCATGAAGCGAAGCGAGGAACTCAGGTTGAGAAGCGTCAAACCGTTCGAGATGGCCATGATGACCAGAACACCGAGAAGCGCCGACCATGCTGAACCACGACCTCCAAAGAGAGAGGTGCCGCCAATGACCGCTGCCGCGATTGCATTAAGATTGACGTCGCCGGTCCCCGCCTGAATGCTTGCTGAGGCCAGTCTCGCCGACGAGAAAACACCACCAAGCGCTGCAAAGGTTGAACACAGCACAAAGGCCGACATTCGGATCGAATCCACATTAATCCCGGATCGTCTGGCCGCTTCAGCGTTACCACCGATAGCGAACATTGAGCGGCCCCACTTTGTGCGTGTCAGCGCGTACTCAGCACACACAACAACGAGCGTGAATATGGCAAACATCCACGGCACGCCTCGGCCCTTTTCGAGGTAGTAAACGGCAAAGACCAAAACGGCAGTGATGATCAAAGCCTTAAAAACAGTGACGCTTAGATTAGCGGAGGAAAGGTTCGCTTCATTGCGGCGTTTCGCAGCAACAATTCCGCCATAGATGAGCAGGAGTCCCGGCAGGATTGCCAGAGTATAAGACAGCCATGCAGGCAAGATCATAAGCTGACCAAACCGCACGAGCGGAGATGTGAACGGCAGGTTAATTGAACCCGTTGGTCCGAGGATGTAGAGTTGCAAGCCCAATAGAGTGAGGAGCCCGGCTAGGGTTGCCACGAAGCTTGGCATTTCAAAACGATTGCGCAGAAGGCCGAAAAGTAGGCCTACGAACGCGCCAGCGGCCATTGCCCCCAGTATCGCCAGGGGAAGCGGTAGACCTGTTTTCACCCAAAGTACGCCGATCATCGCGGAAGCGAGTCCACTCATTGATCCAACTGAGAGATCGATTTCTCCGAGCAGCAACACAAATATGATGCCAAGCGCGATGAACCCGACAGCGGACGCATCGAAAAGAAGATTGGCGAGGTTGTTCGGCGCGAGAAAGACCGGGTTAAGCGAAGTAAAAACGACCGAGATAAGAACGAGGCCAGCAAGAACTGGAAGCATCCCTAAATCCCCAGACCTTGTCCGGTCTATAAACTCTCGGATTGCGCCGGAAATTCCCTCGTCGTGACGTACACGCGTATCTGCGCGATCAAGTTGTTGGCTATTGTTGCCGTCGGTCATTTTCAGTCCTTCGCTCAATCTGTCGTCGTTTCGAGTTTGCGTGCCTCGCGCCGGGAAACAGAGTTGTCAGAGGCGCCGGTGATCGCAGCGACAAGTTCCTCATGCGAATTTTCGGTCGTAAACACGCCATTGTTTCGGCCAAGACGCAGCACAACAATTCGGTCAGCGACTGCGCGTACGTCTTCCATGTTATGGGAAATCAGGATCACCCCGTGTCCTCGGCCGCTTACCCGCTCAATGAGGTTCAGAACCTCCGCGGTTTGGGCGACACCAAGAGCTGCCGTCGGCTCATCGAGCATGACTATTTCAGGTTCCATGACAAGCGAACGCGCGATCGCAACAGTTTGACGCTGCCCGCCGGAAAGTGATGCGATGGGCTCGCGGACCGACGGGATACGGGCCGCCAGTTCTTGGAGCAACTTCCACGCGCGGACTTCCATTTCTACTTCGTTCAGCCGCCATGGTGAAATCTCTTGACCAAGGAACAGATTTGCAACGACATCCAGATTTTCACAAAGTGCAAGATCTTGAAAAACAGTCGCAATTCCCATTTCAAGTGCTTTGCGGGGGTTGTCGATCGTAACTTCCTCACCGAGATATTCGATCATGCCGGACGTCGGTTGATGCACCCCGGCAAGCACTTTAACTAGTGTCGTCTTGCCCGCGCCATTGTCTCCGACCAGAGCGACGACTTCGCCAGCGTGGACTTCCAACTCAATGTCGCCCAAGGCTGTGACAGCGCCGAATTGTTTGGAAACTCCACTCATTTTCAAGAGTAAGTCCCCGTGTTTCCGCGTTGTTTGTGTCTGTGTCATACGGTGGTCCCCTCAAGTTTGGTTTGGTGCTGGCGGCACACTCGCCCGCCAGCACCCTTATATTGCGGCTTCGGAGGGAGGCCCGACGCCGCGTTCTCGATCACTCGATGCCGAGTTCAGCACAATATGCTGCAAAATCATCGGTACAAAGTTGCTCGGCAGTCACGATGCCTGTGTCGATCACGATTTCCTTGAGGTTGCCACGTGTCACGACGGCCGGCACGAAGAGTTGCGACGGTGCATCGTAAAGCGTTGTTGTCGCTTTAGGAGTGCCACCGTTTAAGAATGTGAATGCGATATTGGCCGCAGCCGCGCCCACAATTTCGCTAGGC
>WLXB01000140.1 GCA_012103295.1 Alphaproteobacteria bacterium
GATGAAGCGGAGCAGAACCAGAATCACACCGATGACCATGAGCCCAGCAAGGCCGCTGCCCACGACCAAGACTAGAACCATAACGATGATAAGCATGCGTTTCATGGTTTTACACTGCTACGAAATGGCGTCTGGGTAAACCACTCTTGGCCGTGATGATCCTCAGAGGCTGTCCAGCATCGCAGCACAGTTCTTTGCTTTCTTGGCCACGGAACCGCGTTCGTCGGTTGATAGGCGTTCCAGATGCGGCCGAAGCCACATCCGTAAGCTGGCTTTCTCCTTTGCCCAGAATGACAGCGTATCCATCGTCATATTTAGGACGATCCAGTCCGTGTGAGTGGCTAGGTTTCGTTTAAGAATCGTTTCTGCTTTCTTTCTTTGACCTTGTTTCATAGACGGCGCCATACGTCTGAAAAGTTGTGCAAGAGTCCATTGCGCCGACGCCTGATCGATCTTCGAGACTTCAGCGATGAACCGGTCAATGTAAGATAACAGGAGCTCGGGATTCTTGGCTTGAATGCGTTTCATCGCATTTGAGGTCCGCATCCGAACAACTTCATCGTCACTTGAGTAGCACTTGTACAAAATTTCTAAATGACGAGGTTCAGCGAGTACGATAGCAACGACTTCAAGTGTTTTACCAAGAGAGTTCGGATGCCCACCCGTTAGCATCACTTCGAAATTACTCATCAAACCCGCCGATTACTCACAAGTGTTTATAGCCCGTCTCAGTAAGTTTCATGCGCGCTCCATACCGATCCAACACTTCAACATTTTCGCCTGTTTCGAAAGAACCGATACAGGTTACCGGCACACCGACCCTTGCAGAGAGTTCCAGCAAGTTGTCCTTTGCACCGTCGGGCATTGCAAAGGCTAGTTCGTAGTCATCTCCTCCGGTTAATACGGTCGAGATATTTTTAGCGTCGCCGTGGATGGCAGCTTGCGCCGCTGAAGAAAGTGGAACAGCTGAAGCATCGATGGTGCAACCAACGGTCGACGCTCTACAAATATGCCCGACGTCTGAAACCAATCCATCGGAAATGTCTATACAAGCCGTCGCCAAACCACCGAGCTCGGCGCCAAGAGCAAGCCGTGGTTCCGGAATACGATACCGCTCGATCAAAGTAGCTCTATCTTCATTAGACAGTTCGGGCAGCTTGCCGTCCGCAGCGATTAGTCCGAGTGCGCCCTCACCGATTGTTCCAGAAACCCACAAGGAATCGCCGACATTCGCACCATCTCGCCGGAGAACCTTATCCTTCGGCACAGCACCTATGGCCGTGATGCTTATGGTAAATGGTCCCGGTTGACGAATGATGTCTCCCCCCATCAACGGCACTGAATAAGCGTCAACGTCAGATGCCAGCCCTGCGATAAACGCCTTCACGAACGTCTCATCTGTATCCTGACCAAGGCATAGCGCCAGAAAAAAGCCGACGGGATGAGCGCCCATCGCCGCCAGGTCTGACAAATTAACCCTTAGCGATTTGCGCGCCATATCGCCCGGCGGGTCATCGGCGCGCATGTGGATACCGATCGCCAACGCGTCTTTGGTCACAACATGGGCGTACCCTGGCGGGGCATCGGGCAAAAGCGCAGCGTCATCTGATAGGGAAAACGCGCCAGGTGCATTTTCAGCCAGCGGTTTCAGCAAGGTCGCAATCAATTCAAATTCAGACAGACCGGGCATCCGCGGATCTCCGGATAGAATTACGAGGCTGCTAGGTCTTTGCTACGCAAGACGCGTGCAATCTTATCAAGTACTGCGTTCACCATTTTGGGCTCAGTGCCGCTGTAGAACGCGTGCGTGATATCGACGTACTCGGAGATCGTAACCTTCACTGGCGCATCAGTCGCACCAAGAAGTTCAGCGATAGCAGCACGAAGAATAGAGCGCACAATCAGTTCCAGCCTGTCTTTCGGCCATTCGTCGCTGAGATTTCCGTTGATCATATCGTCAATATCGTCTTGGCGCGCAATGGCCTCACCAACAAGACCCGAGAACATTCCCTGATCCATATCGGCAAGGCGGACATGAGTTTCGGCTTCCGTGTCCGGGTCTTCGTTGATGGCCATACCACCCAAGCGGCCGGCAAGAAAATCACGCACAACTTTGGTATAATCGGAATCAGTTGCCGCAACCTGATACAGGGCCTGCACTGCGGCGAGGCGCGCGGTACTACGACCGACCCCCGCTTCTATTTTTGGGCGCGCCGCCGCTGTCACGATTCAACGCCAAGCTCGGATCGAATACCGATTAAGCGCAGGCACGCTTTCGCCGCCTTCCCGCCAAAATCCTTGCGGGCAACATCTGCTCTGTCTTCCGCCAATGCACGCGTCGGGCACGTCAGAATGCCGTTGCCCACGGGAAACGCGTGAGCCAGAGCCACGTCCTGTGTTCCGCGCATAGATTCCGAACAAACATGCTCATAGTGGTCCGTTTCACCTTTGATGGCGCACCCAAGGACAACACCCCCGTCGAACATACGCCCCGTTTCGGGATCGCCTTTACCTTCGATCGCGAACTGTAGCGTCGCGGGAATCTCTAATATTCCCGGTACAGCGATGCGATGCACGGTTCCACCAGCGCCCTCAATGGCGGCAATAGCACCCGCAGCAAGATGATCAGAAATATCCTCGTAAAAACGAGCTTCAATCAAAACGATATGTGGAGTGTCAGTCATAGGTCGGCGATCAATCTTCCAACGGAATCGGGCGCTGCTCAGTCACTTTTAAACCGTAACCATCCAGGCCAATAATTGTGCGCGGCGTATTACTAAGAAGGATCATATTCTTAATACCAAGATCGACCAATATTTGTGCTCCAACACCATAATCCATTAGGCGGGCGGGCGGCTCCTCACCGGTGATTTCAGCTTTAATACGCTCACCGAAGTGTGGAACACCCATTTCACGCAAAACCACGACGGCGCCATGACCGTGATCAGCGACCATAGACATCGCCCGATGAAGTTCACCGGTCTTAGGACTGTCCGCATCCCAGAACATATCGCTGAGAACATTCACTTGATGCATGCGCACCATGACCGGCTCATCACGGCTTAGATCGCCCCGAACCAGAGCGAGGTGTTCAGTGTTGGACAAAAGGTTCTTATAAACTCGCAATACCCAGCCATTACCAAACTTCGAATTAAACGGACGCTCGGCCGTTTGCTCGACATATTTTTCTGTCCGGCGTCGATAGGCAATAAGATCGGCGATCGTGGCAATCTTGAGCCCATGCTTCTGCGCAAACGGAATCAGATCCGGCATCCGTGCCATGTTGCCGTCATCGTTCATGATCTCACAAATAACGCCAGACGCCGTTAGACCCGCCATACGGCATATGTCGACCGCAGCCTCTGTGTGTCCTGCACGCACCAGGACGCCGCCATCTCGTGCCATCAGTGGAAACACGTGTCCTGGGGTGGCCAAGTCAGACTTCCCTTTGTTGGGATCAATCGCGACAGAAATCGTATGGGCACGATCTGAAGCTGAAATCCCTGTCGTAACGCCATCTTTAGCTTCGATGCTGACAGTAAACGCTGTTGCCAGGCGGGACTGATTGTGGGCTTCCATGAGATGCAAGTTGAGTTCCTCGCATCGATCCTGAGCAAGCGATAAGCAAATCAGTCCACGGCCGTGCGTCGCCATAAAATTGACCGCATCCGGGGTCGCCATCTGAGCCGGAATGATCAGATCACCCTCATTCTCACGGTCCTCATCATCGACAAGGATGAACATCCGCCCGTTGCGGGCGTCTTCGATGATCTCCTCGATGGAAGACAGGTATTCAGAATAAGGCACGGACTGGCTCAGGTTTGTTTGAGAAGGCGCGCAACATAACGCGCAAGCATGTCTATTTCTATGTTCACGATGCCGCCGACATCAAGGGCTCCAAATGTCGTGACCGCACAGGTATGGGGGATAATGTTCACCCCGAAGCAATCATCTCCAACTTCATTGACTGTAAGCGATACGCCATCGACGGCGACGGAGCCCTTTTCAGCAATAAACCGGGCGAAATCAGGCTGTATCCGAAAAATGAACCGATGGGAGTCTCCATCCTGCTCCCGGCTTGCGACCTCGGCTGTGCAGTCTATATGACCAGAGACCAAGTGGCCTCCCATCTCATCTCCAAGCTTCAGGGACCGTTCGAGATTAACGGTTCGGCCCTGCTGCCAGCTGCCCAACGTTGTTCGATCTAGCGTTTCCCGCGACACATCGACAACAAAGGTCTCATCGGACAGCTTCGTCGCAGTCAAACAACATCCATTGCAAGCTATGGATGCGCCAACATCGATGGTGGACGTATCATATTGGGTTTTAATTACCATGCGGGCGCCGCCGTCTCCTGCCGCGACGGCGGTAATCTCGCCTTGATCAGTAATGAGTCCAGTAAACATGCTTAAACAGTGGGCTCACGGTCGAGAATATCAAGGGTATCTGGCCCAAAAACTCGTGTTTCGACCCTATGGAATCGAGGCGCATCCGACAATTGGCCAAGGGTTAAGTCTCCTATCGCTGATCGACCGTCCCCCCCAACCACCATTGGCGCCCTAAAAGCATAGACGCGGTCTACCAATCCAGCTTTAAGGAATGAGGCAGCAACTTGCCCACCTCCTTCAATAAGAATTTGGTTCAACCCCTGTTCAGCCAAAAGATCAACGGCTGACCGTGCAAAGTCGGCATCAGAAGATGTCTCTGCAAATAACACCTCTACGCCCAAGCTCTGGAGCTTTTTAACCTTTTCACTACTGGCCGACTCACCGGTCACAAGCCATGTCGGCGTCTTCGAAGCGCTCATCACCAGGTCCACGTCTGCCGCGATGCGAAGTCTGCGATCTAAGACAACGCGAACCGGTTGAGGCAACTTATTCTCGACATAACCTGGCAACCGACAGATCAAACTCGGATTGTCCGCCTGAACAGTGCCACTTCCGACCAAAACAGCATCGTATTTCGACCGAAGCAAGTGACCGTATCGCCGCGCCACGTCACTGGTGATCCATTGGCTTTCACCAGATGCCAGTGCAATACGCCCATCTACACTAGCGGCGCTTTTCAGCGCGACAAACGGAACGCCCAGCCGGGCTCGCTTAAAATATCCGGCGTCGCCTGACATTGCTTCCGCACCGAGTAAGCCCGAAGAAACATTTACACCAGCATTTTTCAGCGCAGAAATACCGCCCCCGTCAACGCGAGCGTCGGGATCGGATGCCGCGATAACCACGCGCGCAATTCCTGCGCCAATCAAAGCAGCGGTACAGGGTGCGGTTTGTCCTTGATGGCAACAGGGCTCCAGCGTCACGTAAGCCGTGGCGCCCTTTGCGAGCGCTCCGGCTCGGTCCAAGGCTACAGTTTCCGCATGGGGTCTGCCGCCTGGCTGGGTCCAACCACGGCCGACAACAACACCATCATTAACAATCACGCATCCAACACTGGGGTTTGGTGCCGTTGAGCCAAGGCCACGGGAAGCCAGCGCCAGGGCGTTCGTCATGTACCCCAGATCACCGGCCTCAGGTGCTCTCATTCGTCGTGATCCGCCTCTTCTGAAATTGTTTCAACAAAGCTCTCGAAGTCTTTGCTTTCACGGAAGTTTTTGTAGACGGAGGCAAAGCGAATATAAGCTACCTTATCGAGCCCCTCCAAGGCCTCCATAACCATTTCACCGATCACATCGGATGGCAGTTCACTCTCACCCATACTTTCCAGACGGCGCTGAATACCGTTCACGACCCGCTCTATCCGATCCTCTTCCACCGGTCGCTTGCGACAGGCGATGTGTAGAGAACGCGACAGCTTTTCCCGATCAAACGGAACGCGCTGGCCATCTTTCTTGGTGATGACGAGGTCGCGCAGCTGAACTCGCTCGAAAGTCGTAAACCGAGCCGCACACGCTGGGCAAAACCGCCGGCGGCGGATCGCAGCATTGTCTTCAGTTGGTCGTGAGTCTTTAACCTGGGTATCAAGACCCCCACAATACGGACAGCGCATGGTTCCCCTCCCTCGAGCCGATCACGAATAAATTGGAAATTTGCGGCACAACGCTTCTGCGCGCTCCCGCACATCTGCTTCAACAGCAGTGTTGTCGTCTGGATTAGCCGCCAGACCATCAAAGACTTCGCAGATCAGTTCACCTACATGACGGAATTCATCCGTACCGAAGCCCCGCGTGGTGCCAGCGGGTGTGCCCAAACGCACGCCCGACGTAACCATTGGTTTTTCTGGGTCAAACGGAATGCCGTTTTTATTGCAGGTGATCCCGGCCCGTTCGAGTGCCTTCTCGACGACGTTGCCCTTAAGGCCCTTGGGTCGCAGATCCACCAGCATGAGGTGGGTATCCGTGCCGCCGGTGACAATATCAACGCCACCCTTAACCAAGGTCTCGGCCAGCACTTTCGCGTTTTCGATCACCTGAGACGCGTAGGCTTTGAATTCAGGCTTTAGCGCTTCACCAAACGCGACGGCTTTCCCGGCGATGACGTGCATCAGCGGCCCGCCCTGTAGGCCTGGGAAAATCGCTGAATTGAGTTTTTTCACGAAGTCATCATTGTTCGATAAAATCATGCCGCCGCGCGGACCACGTAGGGTTTTGTGGGTGGTTGTTGTCACGACATCCGCGATCGGCAGTGGGCTGGGATGTACTCCCGCTGCCACTAGACCCGCAAAGTGAGCCATATCCACCATGAGATAGGCCCCGACACTGTCGGCAATCGCGCGAAATTTCTCGAAATCGATAACCCGCGGATAGGCCGAACCACCCGCCACGATGAGCTTGGGCTTATGTTCTTTGGCCAAACTCTCGACCTCATCAAAATCGATCAAGCTGTCTTGGCGCCGCACGCCATATTGCACCGCGTTGAACCACTTGCCGGAGATGTTCGGTGGCGCACCATGGGTTAAGTGACCGCCCGCATCGAGCGACATGCCCATGATGGTATCGCCCGGCTTAATCAAAGCAAGATACACCGCCTCATTGGCCTGGGCGCCCGCGTGGGGCTGAACGTTCGCGTAGGAACAATTAAACAGCTGCTTGGCCCGATCCATCGCCAGATTTTCAGCTATATCGACGGCTTCACAGCCGCCGTAGTAGCGCTTGCCTGGATAACCTTCAGCGTACTTGTTCGTCAGAACCGTCCCGACTGCCTCGAGAACGGCCTTCGAAACAATGTTTTCCGATGCAATAAGTTCGATTTGAGCCTGTTGGCGTGTGAGTTCTTGACCAATAGCATCCATCACATCCGGATCGCTCTCGTTGAGGGTAGCCCCAAAAAAGGATGGCTGGACGGCGTAATTCATCGGTTAGAAACCCTTTCAAACGTTACCTTTAGAATGCGCTGCATCCCGGTCAAACAGTGCCCAATTTCTCGACCCGCCGGGCATGGCGGCCGCCTTCAAATGGCGTGGCAAAAAACATCTTCAAACAGGAACGGGCTAGAGCTTCTTGCGTCACCCTTGCGCCAACGGCCATAACGTTAGCGTCATTATGAGCCCGCGCCATCGCTGCGGTCTCCTCGCTGTGCACGAGAGCCGCGCGGACCTTGGGTTCGCGATTGGCCGCAATGCTGATCCCAATTCCGGTGCCACACACCAACACACCCGCCTTCACCGATCCCGCGGCAACTTCTTTGGCCAGGCCGTGGCCAAAATCAGGATAGTCGACTGACGACTCATCCTCAGGACCCAAATCGACGACCGAAAACCCCATCGCCTCAAGATCGCCCTTGAGGACGTTCTTTAAGGCGAAACCGGCATGATCGCTGGCGATGGCAACCGCCTCGCCCGCCGCAACAAAAGGAGTATCTGACATTGTGGAATTGCCTGCTTTAACCGCAGACTCCTTGCGCCCGTGGGTAGAAGATCGGATACCACATATGGACTCGGCTTGCCAATGGACCACAACCCCTTTGGGTCGCTCTCAAGACGGTTTAGAGCCGATTATCTGGGCTGCAATCAAGGACGAACGAGCGAATACACGCTTTTGAGACGGCCGAGCTGCCTGCGTAGCGCAACTTCAAACTCCTGAAACGGTGTCTGACCTGCAGCTTGTTCTGTTCGCATAAACAAGTAGGCCGAGAGCCCAAAGAAGATTGCAAAACTCCCCCATAGAAAAGGTCCGGCTGGCAATTGCGAAACGGCTGCAACCTTCTGACCGAACTCAATTGTCTTTTGATAGGCGAGCATCCCGACCAGACCGAATACCAAGCCGACGTAACGGTTGGAGCGGGGCGATCCGATTGCCAAGGGGATTGCCAAAAACGGCATCACGATAATCGACAATGCGTAGATCAATCGTCCATGCAATTCAGCGGCCAAAGATGGCTGCGGAATCATATCTGCCAACGCGAGGACCAAAGAGTCCGGCGGATCGAGGTCTACGCTAAACCTGCGAAGGACACCGCGGCTATAAGCAATGATCAACTCATGAAGAGTTAACTCCAGCTCATCGCTCCCTCGTGCCGGATAGGGATTGTTTCCTTGCAAATCCATTGGAACTTCGAGAACCGAAAAGTTCATGGTGACACGATCAGTGCCATCACCAGTCCAGGATACCTGCTCTCCGTCGAACAGCCGCATGCTGCGGCTTCCAATCTCTCCGGTTTCAAATA
>WLXB01000015.1 GCA_012103295.1 Alphaproteobacteria bacterium
CTAATGCGGCGCAAATCAAACCTCTGGCATCGTGACAGAACGGTTACCGGAACCTTGCGGATTTCCGTTGTCGCGAAAATGAACTTCACATGCTCCGGCGGTTCCTCAAGCGTCTTGAGTAGCGCGTTGAATGCCTGGTTCGACAACATGTGTACTTCGTCAATGATATAGATCTTGGTACGTGCCGAAGTCGGACGATAGCGGACACCATCCAGCAACTCTCTAATGTCATCAACACCGGTACGACTTGCCGCATCCATTTCCAACACGTCGACGTGGCGATCTTCTGCAATGGACCGGCAGTGTTCACAAACGCCGCAGGGCGACGCAGTCGCGCCACCCGTGCCGTCAGTACCAATGCAGTTCAGAGCACGCGCGATAAGACGAGCGGTTGTTGTCTTTCCGGTTCCGCGCACGCCGGTAAGCATATACGCCTGTGCGAGACGGCCCGAGGCAATCGCATTCGTCAGGGTACGGACGACTGTCTCTTGACCGACAAGATCATCGAAAGTGGCTGGGCGGTATTTTCGCGCCAGCACCTGATAAGCCGCCTTTGGTGACGGGGCAGGCTCATCGGTCATAGCGCGTTCATCCGTAAGACAGTCCAGGCGGGATTAAAAGGTGAGGTCCTGACGGCGACCCAGGCGGAAACTCGTTACGGCTGCTTCCTTCCGGACCTGACCGGGTTGGCGAGGCGCCCGTCCACCGCCAGTCCCTCAAGGGCACTATATCAAACGTCAGGCACGCAGACGCAAGGGCTTCTGGGGTCGAGACTTGCCAAAGTGGCCCTAACGCTTCAAATAACTGCAGTAACCCCAAGTATAAGAAGTTATCCACAGGCTATGAGCGACCAAAACAAGCACAGCGGCAGTGTAAAGCCCGTGGTTCTTTGCATCCTGGACGGATGGGGCCATCGGGAGGAACGCGAAAACAATGCCATCGCCCTTGCCGCGACCCCCACATGGGACAGGTGGATGTCTAACGCCGGGCGCCCGCATGCCCTTGTCGAAACCAGCGGCTTAGATGTCGGGCTGCCCGATGGCCAGATGGGCAACTCTGAAGTCGGCCACATGAATATTGGCGCCGGCCGGGTCGTGCTCCAGGATCTTCCGCAAATCGATGCGGCCATTGCAGAGGACACCTTCAGCACCCGCCCTGCGCTAACGGATTTTATTGCCGCTCTTAAAGCAGGCGGTGGCGCGTGCCACTTGATGGGTCTGGTGTCACCGGGCGGCGTACACGCTCACCAGACTCATATAGTGGCGCTGGCGAAAGCTGTCGCCGTGGCCGGCATACCGGTTCGTATTCACGCGTTCTTAGATGGCCGCGACACTCCTCCACAGTCTGCTCTAGATTATATGGCCCAATTTATCGCGGATATTGACGGCCTCAATGATGTCGAGATCGCAACCGTATCAGGCCGTTATTACGCCATGGACCGGGACAACCGATGGGATCGTGTAGAACGCGCCTACACAGTTTTGGTTGATGGTGCAGATGCATCAACGTCCGATGCCCTAACTGCAATTAAAAACTCATACGCGGACGGTAAGACCGATGAATTTGTCGAACCGGTCGCTATCGGTGGTTACACAGGCATGACGGATGGCGACGGCATCATCATGGCCAACTTTAGAGCGGACCGAGTACGTGAAATTCTGTCAGCCCTATTAGAACCGGCGTTCAAGGGATTCGCCCGCCGCCACACCTGCCAATTCTCGTCTGCTCTCGGTATGGCTGAGTATTCGACTGACCTTGCAGAACGAATGGCGACCCTATTTCCAGCTGAGGCACCACAAAATGGGCTTGGCCAAGTGGTCGCCGATGCGGGTCTCAATCAGCTGCGCATTGCAGAAACTGAAAAATATGCCCACGTCACATTCTTTCTCAATGGCGGCATTGAAACTGAGTTTAATGGTGAGCAACGGATCCTCGTGCCAAGCCCCAAGGTCGCGACCTACGACTTGCAACCTGAGATGTCCGCGACTGAAGTCACCGACAAACTTGTCGAGGCGATCGAGTCCGGTCAGTTTGATATGATTGTTGTGAACTATGCCAACGGCGACATGGTCGGACACACGGGCATTTTATCGGCCGCCATGGTCGCAGCAGAAACCATCGACGCGTGTCTCATGCGGCTGGAGCACGCCGTAGAAAAAGCCGGCGGCGCCATGCTTGTCACTGCGGACCACGGCAATTGTGAATTGATGGTCGACCCCCAAACGAATGCCCCGCACACTGCTCATACGATTGGCACCGTGCCTCTGGTACTAGTGAGTCAGGCGGTAGATACTGAATTGCATGATGGTCGGCTGGCCGATCTCGCGCCGACGGTTCTTGATCTGATGGGTCTCGTGCAACCAGACGCTATGACAGGGCGCTCTTTACTAAGCCCGGATGATACCGCGCGGCACCGTGCGGCCGAGTAACCCCACGTACCGCGCTTTGTTCATCGCTGCATCGATCGCAAGCACAGCGACATTTTTTAATCTGCCTACAGTTCTGGCTCAGGACGATACAGGCGCCCCCCAACCCTCTGATCTGCAAGCCGTTGAACAAGATCTGAAGCGCGAGCAAGCTACCAAAGACAGCGCAACGAAGCAGGCAGAGCGTGCCGCAACGGACGCGGCAAAACTTCAGAGCGATATGATTGGCGCTGCCCGCAGTATTCAAGAACGCGAACGCGCGCTAACAGACCTCGAAGCACAGCTCGTAACCTTGGAAGAGCAACGGGCGGAGATGGCGGCGACTTTGATCAAAAAGGATACGCAGATGCGCGAGGTGCTCCTGGCCCTTGAGCGCCTTGCGGTACGGCCAACCGATGCCCTTCTTCTTCAACCTTTACGTCCGTCGGATGCCATTCGGTCTGGGTTAGTTCTATCAGCTGCGATACCCGCGCTTACGAAAAATGCGGCGCAGCTCCAGATCGAACTTGAGACTTTGTATGCAACCCGGACGGCTATCGTTGATCGTCGATCCACTCTGGCCCTAGAAGCCTTGAGCCTCATTGACGATCAAACTCGCCTAGAGCGGCTCTATACGGAAAAAGCCTCCCTTCAGAGGGGGTTTGAGCGGCAGGCCACGGATGCAGAAAAAAGAATCGAAGCTTTGGCGCGGGAAGCCAATGACCTGCGTGATCTTCTGGACCGAGTTATCGCTGAACGGAAACGACAGGATGCCGAAGAAGCAGAACGGGCTGCCCGAGAGGCACCCATTCTCACCCCACCGGACGGTGCGGCACCGACCCCAGACATTGTTGCCGCTCGTCGCCCGTCGCCGCCGGTGGCCGCCCGGTCCTTCTCAAAAGCGCGTGGAACGTTGCCGTTTCCTGCCGAAGGGCGGTTGTCACAACGCTACGGCGAGAACACAGATGGCGATGGCCTCGCCAAGGGTATTGTCATTACCACGCGAACAGCAGCCCAGGTGGTCTCGCCATTTGATGGAGTCGTCGCGTTTTCCGGACCATTCCGCGGCTACGGCCAACTCTTGATCCTAGAACACAGCGAGGGATACCATACCCTTCTGGCCGGTATGAGCCGCCTTGACGGCGCTGTCGGACAGCGTGTTTTGGCCGGAGAACCGGTGGGTGTAATGTCACCGGAAGGCGACCCCTCACTATATGTTGAATTGCGGCGGGACGGCCAACCCATTAATCCGTTGCCATGGCTGGCAACTCGAACCAATGAGAAGAGTGGATGATCCGAACTTATTTAGTTTCCTTAAGCGCGATTGCGATTGGTGTCTCATTGGCGTTCACCGCAAACGCTGACGACAAATTTTCTGATGATACCTATCGACAACTTGAGTTGTTCGGGAACGTCTTTGAGCGGGTACGCAAAGATTATGTCGAAGACATATCGGATCAAGATTTAATCGAAGCTGCGATCAACGGCATGCTGACATCACTGGATCCACATTCGAGTTTCTTATCTGCGAAAAGCTTCGAAGATATGCAAGAGCAGACCAAAGGCGAGTTTGGCGGTCTTGGCATTGAAGTCACCATGGAAAACGGCTTTGTAAAAGTCGTCACGCCAATTGACGACACCCCTGCATATGACGCCGGTATGCAGCCTAATGATTACATCACGACGATTGATGGCGAGAGCGTTCTCGGGCTTACCCTCAATGATGCTGTCGAATTGATGCGCGGCTTGGTGGATACAGACATCACGATCGGTGTCCGCCGTGAAGGTGTGGAACCGTTCGATGTAACCCTGACACGGGCCGTGATCAAAATTCGCTCGGTCCGCTATCGGACCGAAGGAGATGTCGGTTATATCCGGGTCACATCGTTCAATGAACAAACACAGCGCGGTTTAGAAGAAGGCATTGCCAGCATCAAGGATGAACTGGGCGGCACCCTAAAGGGCTACGTCCTCGACCTGCGCAACAACCCGGGTGGACTCCTCGATCAAGCTGAGTCCGTTTCCGATACCTTCCTGGATAGCGGAGAAATCGTCTCGACCCGCACCCGATACAGCGAAGAAACCAAACGCACGACAGCCAAGAAGGGTGATTTGACCGATGGCATGCCGCTGGTTGTCCTCATCAACGATGGATCGGCGTCCGCATCAGAGATCGTCGCAGGCGCACTTCAAGATCACGGGCGAGCAATCATTCTCGGGACCAAATCCTTCGGTAAGGGGTCGGTACAGACTATAATTCCGATGCAAGACAACAGCGCGATGCGCCTCACGACGGCGCGATACTACACACCCTCAGGGCGCTCAATTCAGGGCACAGGGATCGAACCAGACATACTCGTTGCTCCAGCGACGATAGAGCGTTTGACTCAAAGAGGGCGGCGCAGTGAAGCCAGTTTGCGGGGGTCGCTCGAAAACGACACCCTGGACGATGGTATCGAGGAAGACGAGGCAGCGAGCGAGCGGACCACCCAGGATGTGGATGATTACCAATTAGCGCGTGCTCTAGACCTTATTCAGGGACTCGCCCTATATCGCCAAACGTTGACGAACTAAGGCCAAAACAGCTCTAAACCTCGGTTAATGGCCTGTTAAGGGCGTCGCGGTAGTACTTGAGTGAGGGAATGCGTGTAACCCAACACGGTGGGGGAGATGGCTATGGCCTTTTCCATATCGTCAATTACGGACCTGCTTAAGCGCAATAAGAAGGCGCAGGATCCATTTGGCGGCGACGATGAAGACTTTTACGACGAAGACGTGTTCGACGATGAGTCGGAGGGGCGTAACGTTGGCCATATGGTCGCGTTAGGCGTCAGCGGTCTTTTAGGTGTTCTTATCGTCGGGTTTATCGCCACCGCGATTATCACCGCGGACGAAACAGCCGGACCAGTGAGCGGCGCCATTCCTACCGAGATTGCCCAAGTTCTCTCTGAAGACGGCGAAGTTCTACAAACATTCGATATGCCGAGCGCAGACGCTGTCGAGCCAGAGGGTGCTGCTGCCTCAGCAGCCGGTGGACCCATCGCACTGCCACCGCTGACATCCGACGCCCCTGCGGCTGGCGGCCCAGGGGCCGGCACGGCCATGCCGATGCCATCAACCGCCGTTGTCGATGACACGACCGCGGAGACAGACAGGTCCTCCGCACGCCGACCGTGGTTGGGCGGCGGAGCTGGAACCGCACCGGGAACGCGACTGACCCGCGAACAGCCGATGCCTGGGGCTACACCTGGTCGTGCAGCCTCGATGAATGACCTGCTTCGACAGTCTCGTGAAAATAGCCCAGCGCCACGACCGGCGGCCCAAATGCCCGACAGCGGAGCCATGGACATGCCCGCTGACACGACCGAGGTGGCGGCCATCCCAACGATGGCCCAAGACACCGATCTTTCTGAGACCATGGTGCAAGAACAGCAACCGATGGCGCCAGCCGAAGCGGTGCCTCTCGCCCTTCCTGATCCAGGCTTAGTGCCCGGGGCACCGCGACGTTTCGCTCAGAGTGAAAATGCCGACGCTGGCCCCGCGACCGCCGGTGGCGCACCCCGCTTAACCGAACCTGTCTTGCCGCCAACGGACAGTCGTGCAATCAGCGCAGCACCACCGCGCTTCACAACACTGCCGGATGCCGAGCAATTGGTCCAAGATCCCAGCGCCAGAGCTCGCGTTGCCATTATTGTAGAAGGCCTCGGCCTCAACCGCTCGGCCACTGAAGCGGCCATTGAGTCCTTGCCACCTTCTATAACCCTCGCGTTCAACCCCTACACCCGAGATCTAGCGACATGGCTGGAAAAAGCGATTGAGGCAGGCCACGAAGTACTGGTTGAAGTTCCGATGGAGAGTAAGCGCTTCCCGGCGGATGATCCTGGTCCCCTTGGTTTGCTGACATCTTTGGACCAAATTGAAAACGTCGAGCGCCTGACAGCAATTTTAGCGGAGTCTAATGGATCTGCGGGCGTACTCGATACCAGCGGCAGCCGATTCCGAGAATCAACCGAACACATCAATCTGGTGATGAACAATCTCGATGCCCGAGGATTATTTTATGTTCAGGGCCGGCCGGGCTTGCGCCTTGGTAATGATCGTGTTCCAACCGCCACTGCCGACATCGTGATTGATGAACGGGCTTTTAGAGCCGCTATCGACGCGCGCCTCGATTACATTGAGCGTCTGGCGAAATACCAAGGCAGTTCTGTTGCGGTAGCATCTGCCAAGCCCGTTACCTTTGAACGGATTGCATTGTGGTTGGATGAAGTTGGCCGCCGCGGCGTCGCCGTTGCACCGGTTTCCCAAGTCCTCATTCAATAAACCGCATCAGCATGACGGCGTCTGAAAAACCCTATCGCCGGGGCGTCGGCATCGTCCTCCTGAACAACGACGGACAAGTGTTTGTTGCCCAGCGCATCGACACCAAAGAACCGGCTTGGCAAATGCCTCAAGGTGGCATTGATAAAGGTGAAGACCCGCTGACCGCCGCCGTCCGCGAACTCAAAGAAGAAACCGGGATAACCAACGCAACACTCATCGCCGAAACCAATGACTGGCTCCGCTACGATCTACCACCCGATCTGCAAACGAAAATGTGGAAAGGAAAATATCTAGGGCAGGAGCAGAAATGGTATCTCATGCGGTTCACCGGTACCGATGATGAGATCAACCTGGATACTAAACACCCGGAATTTTCAGAATGGAAATGGACCGACCTTCGGACGATCCCAGAGTTAATTGTCGAGTTTAAGCGTGACCTCTATTGGCAGATCGTCGACGCCTTTGCTGATCACGTCAGGCCAGCATCTTAATAACAGCGTGGCTCTTAAGCCGCGGCCTCAGACATCGCCCGCGCCATTTCTTCAACAATGAAGAGGGCTTTTTCAGCTGCGGTGCGGTCCGCCTCTGACTCAGCGGCCTGCACACGTCCTTCAGCAGCGGAACGGCGTTCGGCAATATTATCAGCTGTTATCTCATCAACAGCGATCGCTTCATCGACCAGCAATGTGCAGCCTTCTGGGTTCACTTCGGCAAAACCACCGTCGACAAAGAACTGCTTGGCCGGCGCATCGGTGATACCGTCATGCACAGAGACAACGCCGGGGCGCAATGTCGACAACAACGGCATGTGATTAGGCAGCACACCAAAGTAGCCCTCGATACCCGGCACCACGACCATGCCGACGGACTCCGACATCAGTAATTTCGCCGGTGACACAAGGTCCAGTTGAAGTGTATCCGCCATGACGGGTGCGTTCCTGTCTAAGTTCGGTCTTAGGCCGCTTCGGCCATTTTCTTGCCTTTGGCAACCGCGTCTTCGATGGTGCCAACCATGTAGAACGCCTGTTCCGGCAAGTGATCATATTCACCGTCAACGATGCCTTTGAAAGCCTTGATGGTGTCTTCGAGGTTAACGAACACACCGGGTGAGCCGGTGAAAATTTCGGCCACAAAGAAGGGTTGAGACAAGAAGCGTTGAATCTTACGCGCACGGGCCACGACCAACTTGTCTTCTTCGGACAGTTCGTCCATGCCCAAAATGGCGATGATGTCTTGCAGACCCTTGTAGGTTTGCAGAACACGCTGCACTTCACGCGCTGTGTTGTAATGCTCTTCACCAACGATGAGCGGATCAAGCGCACGGGACGTTGAATCAAGCGGATCAACAGCCGGATAAATACCAAGCTCGGAGATCGCACGCGACAACACGGTCGTGGCATCCAAGTGAGCAAACGATGTAGCAGGCGCCGGGTCAGTCAAATCATCGGCGGGGACGTAGACGGCCTGTACAGACGTAATCGAACCCTTTTTGGTTGAGGTAATACGCTCTTGCAGCGCACCCATATCCGTCGCCAGTGTTGGCTGATAGCCCACGGCAGAAGGAATACGGCCCAACAACGCGGACACTTCCGAACCAGCTTGGGTGAAGCGGAAGATGTTATCGACGAACAGAAGCACGTCTTTGCCTTCTTCGTCGCGGAAGTACTCAGCCTGGGTCAGCGCCGACAAAGCAACACGGGCACGCGCACCTGGTGGCTCGTTCATCTGACCGAACACCAGAGACACACGGCTCTCGCCATCAAGGTCAATAATGCCGGACTCGATCATCTCGTGGTAAAGGTCGTTCCCTTCACGGGTCCGCTCACCCACGCCGGCGAATACGGAATACCCACCGTGACCTTTGGCCACGTTATTGATCAATTCCTGAATAAGAACGGTCTTACCCACACCGGCACCGCCGAACAGACCAACTTTACCACCCTTGGTGTACGGCGCGAGCAGATCGATAACTTTAATGCCGGTGATGAGAATTTCGGTTTCTACCGCCTGCTCAACAAAAGCAGGAGCTGGACGGTGAATGGGGAAATAATCTTTAGCATCAACTTCGCCGCGCTCGTCCACCGGCTCACCGACAACGTTCATGATGCGGCCCAGCGTACCCGGACCGACCGGCATACGAATGGGGAAGCCACTATCCGTAACTTCCTGACCACGGACCAGACCTTCGGTCGCGTCCATGGCGATACAGCGCACGGTGCTTTCCCCCAAGTGCTGCGACACTTCGAGAACCAAGCGCTTGCCCATGTTCTCTGCATGCAGCGCGTTTAGAATGTTGGGCAGCTCGCCGTCGAACTTCACATCAACGACAGCCCCTGTAACTTGGGCAATGGTGCCTGTGCTGTTGGTCGCCATTTTCTTGCTCCTCTCGAACGCTTTCGTTCGCTTTCTTAAATTCCGCGCCGCCCTAGATAGCTTCAGCGCCGGAGATGATTTCAATCAGTTCAGTTGTAATCTGAGCCTGACGTGTACGGTTGTAGGTCATTTTCAGTTTATCGATCATGTCGCCTGCGTTACGGGTCGCACTGTCCATCGCCGACATCCGTGCCCCCTGCTCCGATGCGCCGTTTTCGAGCAGCGCGCGGAAAATCTGAATTGCCAGATTTCGTGGGAGGAGGTCAGTCAATATTTCCGTGTCAGATGGCTCGTATTCATAACCACCGCCCGTCGCCACATCGTCACCCTCGTCTACTTCAGGTACGGGGAACGGGATAACCTGTTGGCGTGTTACGTTCTGCGTCATGGCCGACACGAAGTTAGCGTAGATCAGCGTACAAACGTCAAAGTCACCAGCCTCAAACATCGCCGTGACAGATTGGCCAATGTGTTCCGCTTCAGCGAAAGATGAACCGGTGCGGCCAAACTCATCAAAATGACCAACCATATGATCGGCAAAGTCGCGCTTCATATTGTCGCGGCACTTACTACCAACGGTAAAGATTTTGAAACTCTTACCCTGGGCCTGAAGATCACGAATCATTTGGCGGGCACTACGGATAATGTTGGTGTTGAATCCACCACACAGCCCACGGTTTGCCGTCATAACAACGACGAGATGGGAGTCGTCTTTTCCGGTTCCAGCCAGAAGGGCCGGCGCGCCATCTTGACCAACAGCGCCAGCAGCAAGATTACCGAGCATGCTTTCCATACGCTGGGCATACGGACGGGCTTGCTCCGCAGCCTCTTGCGCACGGCGCAACTTGGATGCGGCGACCATCTTCATCGCTGACGTAATCTTCTTGGTCGATTGGACCGAGGTAATGCGTATCCTCAGGTCCTTCAGGCTTGCCATATCGCGGGCCTTTCCCTATCCGGTCCTGAATCTCAGCTGAATGCCTTGGCGAAATCATCGAGGAAGCTCTTAAGCTCTGCCTCAGTGTCTTTACTCACGGCCTTCTCGGTCCGGATTTTATCCAGAATACCCGGAGCCTTCTCTTTGATGGAGCCTATGAGCGATTTTTCGAAGCGCTGCACGTCACGAACTTCGATGGCATCAATGTACCCCTTAGTGCCGGCATAGATTGAAACAACCTGATCTTCGACAGGCATCGGCACGTACTGGTCTTGTTTCAATAATTCGGTCAGACGAACACCGCGCGCCAGAAGCTTCTGGGTGGCCGGATCAAGGTCAGAGGCAAACTGCGCGAAGGCAGCCATTTCACGATACTGCGCCAGATCAAGCTTGATACCACCGGACACCGACTTCATCGCTTTGGTTTGCGCGGCAGATCCCACACGAGACACCGACAGGCCAACGTTCACCGCCGGGCGAATACCTTGGTAGAACAGCTCTGTTTCCAAGAAAATTTGACCATCGGTAATCGAGATCACGTTGGTCGGAATGTAGGCCGACACATCGTTGGCTTGCGTTTCAACAACCGGCAATGCGGTCAGTGAGCCAGAACCGTTATCTGCATTCATCTTCGCGGCGCGTTCCAGCAAACGGGAGTGAAGGTAGAACACGTCCCCTGGGAACGCTTCACGGCCCGGTGGGCGACGCAGCAAGAGAGACATTTGGCGGTAGGCAACGGCCTGCTTGGTCAAATCATCATAAAAGATGACGGCATGCTTGCCATTGTCACGGAACCATTCACCGATGGTGCACCCAGAGTACGGGGCAAGGAACTGCATCGGCGCGGGATCGGACGCGGTCGCACCAACAATACAGGTGTACTCGAGGGCACCGTGGTCAGCCAAAGTTTTTACAACCTGAGCAACGGTCGAACGCTTTTGACCAACAGCGACATAGACGCAGTAGAGCTTTTCCGACTCATCTTTCGCGGCGTCGTTGATCGCTTTCTGATTGATGATGGTGTCGAGAATAACCGCGGTCTTACCGGTCTGACGGTCACCAATGATCAACTCACGTTGGCCACGGCCAATGGGGATCAAAGAATCGATAGCCTTGAGGCCGGTTTGAACCGGCTCGTTCACGCCCTGGCGCGGAATAATGCCCGGAGCTTTGAGCTCAGCGAGACGACGCTCAGACCCTTCAATATCACCCTTGCCGTCAATCGGATTACCAAGCGCATCAACCACGCGACCGAGAAGACCCATGCCAACCGGAATGTCGACGATATCGCCGGTCCGTTTAACAACGTCGCCTTCCTTGATGCCACTGTCTTCACCGAACAGCACGATCCCGACATTGTCGGTCTCGAGGTTCAAGGTCATCCCCTTAATGCCACCTGGGAACTCAACCATCTCACCGGCTTGGACATTGTCCAGGCCATAGACACGAGCGATCCCGTCACCGACGGAAAGAACCTGTCCAACTTCGGCGGATTCTGCTTCAGTGCCGAAATTGGCGATCTGATCTTTGAGGATTGCGGAAATTTCTGCGGCGCGGATTTCCATTTATCCGACCCCTTTCATTGACAGCTTAAGGCGTTGCAGCTTGGATTTGAGCGAACTATCGACCATGCGCGAGCCAACACGCACAACCAGTCCACCAAGAATCGATGGATCAACTTTCGTTGTTACCGCAACGGTTTTTCCGACAGCGGCTTTGAGGGCATCAGCCAAAGACTGGCTTTGCCCACTAGATAATTCAGAAGCAGAGGTGACCTCCGCAGTCACTTGGCCGCGACGAGCGGCGAGGATGTCTTGATAGGCCCGGATCATATTTGGCAGCGCAAAGAGGCGACGATTGCCGGCGACAAGGCCGAGAAATTTAACCGTGATATCCGAGAGACCCGCTTTTGTAGCAATGGCAGCAATGCCATTGGTCTGGTCATCACGGGTTAAGACGGGGCTTTTGATGAAGCGGGAAAAATCACCGCTGTCTTCGAGAAGAGTTTCAAGGCCGGAGAGGTCTGCAGCCACAGCATCAAGGGCGCCGGACTCATCCGCGAGGTCATAAAGAGCCGAGGCATATCGTGCGGCCAATCCGCCAACACCTGCTCCGTCCGATGCCATCCCAAAGTCCCTTCAAGGCGACGGTTTTTTCGGGGTCACGCGAAGCCATTCGCAGAGCCCTCTTAGACCCGTCTTTTTTCTCACGAAGATGAGAACTAAACGTTTGATTTTATTAGCGAACTCGGAGCCCAGAACGGGCTCCTCGGCCACCGCGATTGGGGTGGTATCATACCAGGGTGTGCGTTGCAACAGAGTCCCGGGTTTGTGCCGTTCTAATAGAAACTATAGGGGTCAACATCGACCTGAACTCGGACCGATGAAGGCAGCTTAACGGACGCCAACCACGCTCGGACGAAGGGCTGCAAAAGACGATTGCGTGGCCCCTTAATCAAGAACCGATGACGATGGCGACCCCTTAGCAGCGCCATGAACGCGGGCGCCGGACCGAGAACCTCGATGTCTGATGCCACGGGCACGGCCCGCGCCAGCTGCTGCCCGGCCTGCCTCACCGCTTCCTCTTTCATGCCAGAGAGAATGAGCGCGACCAACCGGCCAAAGGGCGGCATGCCGAGGCTGCGACGGCCATCGGTTTCGGCCTCCAGAAAGGCGTCAGCATCAGCGGACTTCAAGGCCTGGAGTACGGGATGTTTGGGATCATGGGTTTGTAAGTAGACGCGCCCTCGTTTACGCGCGCGCCCAGCTCGACCCGATACCTGGTTGAGTAGCTGGTGGGTCCGCTCGCCAGCGCGCAGGTCCCAGCTCGACAAGCCTAGATCCGCGTCCACTACACCGACGAGAGTCAGACCTGGAAAGTGATGTCCCTTGGCAAGTACCTGGGTGCCAACGACGATATCAATCTGATGGTGCTCGACCGCCTCGACCAGCGCCGCCATCGCCGATGGGCGCTCGAGAGTATCACTGGCGACGGCGACCACACGGGAGTCGGGCCAGCGGGCTGCCGCTTCTTCCGCCACCCGCTCAATACCAGGACCACAAGGAACGAAGCTGTCGCCTTTACCGCAAGACGGGCACGCCTCGGGTCTTGGCGCGACAAAGCCGCAGTGGTGACACTGCAGGCGCTTGGCCACGCGGTGCTCGACCAGCCACGCGGTGCAACTGGGGCAATGAAGACGGTGGCCGCAGGTAGAGCACAGGGTTAGGGGCGCGTAGCCGCGTCGATTGAGAAACAGAAGCGCCTGCTCTCCAGCCGCCAGTGTCTCGTCGACCGCCTCGACCAAAGGTGGGGCCAGCCAAGATCGACCCCACTCTCCTTTCTCCGGCGGAGTGCGCACCATATTGATGAGTTCAACCTCTGGCATGACTGCGCCGCCGACCCGCTCCTCTAGACGAATGTGACGATAGCGCTCGGTCTGAGCATTGAGGAGAGATTCCAATGAAGGTGTCGCAGACGCCAAAATAATAGGGATGTTACCTTCCCGCGCCCGGACAACAGCCATGTCCCGCGCGTGATAGATCACGCCGTCTTCCTGTTTAAAACCGCCATCGTGTTCTTCATCAACGACGATCAGACCAAGATCGGAGAATGGTAAAAACAGAGCCGAACGGGCGCCGACCACCACCGAGGCCTGCCCCGTCGCCACGGCCCGCCACGTTTCCCGACGCACTTTGCCAGTGACGTCCGAATGCCAGACCGCAGGGTCGACGCCGAAGCGGGCCCGGAAACGATCCAACCATTGAGTCGTCAGCGAAATCTCAGGCACCAAGACAAGAACCTGGCGCTTTAGTTTCATTGCTGCGGCAACGGGTTCGAAATAGACCTCGGTCTTGCCCGAACCGGTCACACCCTCCAGCAAAGAAACCGAAAACCCATGCCCGACAGTCGCAGCTAAATCGTCGGCGGCAGTCCGCTGATCAGGTTCCAAAACCAACCCTGGATGATCGGGGTCCGGCGCGTTGAACAATGGCGGTGGCGCAGCCAGGACAGTGTCGATCGCCCCAGCGTCGACGAGCCCCTTGACGACCGATGTGCTAACCCCGGCGGTTTTCGCAAGCAAGGAGGCGCCGACAAAGGTGCGGTCACCGAGGGTCGTCAAAACCTTGCGACGGGCCTCTGTCAGTTTGAGTTCGGTTGGTTGGCTCTTTGCCTTCACCATATGGATTTCAGGAGCTTGTGGTTTGATCCCGCGAGAGGACCGCAGCGCCATACGCAAGACCACACCCCGCGGCTGAACGGTATAATCCGCGACCCAATCGATGAATGACAACAAGGCCAGCGGTAAACGCGGCAGGTCCAAGCGATGGGCGACATCTTTTAGTTTGGCTGGATCGACATCGCCATCGCCAGCACCCCAAACAACACCGATGTCAAACCGACGACCCAACGGCACTTCGACGAGATCCCCAATAGCCAGTGAAACGTCCTCTGGCACCAGGTAGTCGTAAGCGCCCTCAACCGGCAAAGGCAGCAACACCGCGACACGGTCGCCAGGACCGAATGAGGCTGGTATATCCGTTGGTACGGGGTTCGGACCCGAGGGAGCACTTGATTGGATCATGGTGTCCTGGTCATATCATACCGAGCCACATTTCGAGACACAGGGATCGCTTCAGGAACCGCCATGAAATTTTTTATCGATACAGCCGACGTAGAAGAAATTAAGGACTTGGCCTCGACCGGTATGGTCGATGGGGTCACCACGAACCCATCTTTGGCGGCGGCGTCCGGGAAATCCTTTCTCGACCTGATTGCTGAAATCTGCACGGTGGTTGAAGGCCCAGTCAGCGCTGAGGTCACGGCCACTGATTTTGAAACCATGATGAAAGAAGCGGCGGTGCTGAGGAAAATTGCTCCCAATGTCGCGATCAAAGTACCGCTGATTCCCGATGGCCTGAAGTGCTGCAAGGCGTTGTCCGATGACGGCGTGATGGTGAACGTAACTCTGTGTTTCTCGGCCAACCAGGCCTTGCTTGCCGCCAAGGCAGGCGCCGCGTTTATTTCACCCTTTGTTGGGCGACTGGACGACATTGCCGTCGACGGCATGAACCTGATCGATGAAATCTGTGAGGTCTATGCCAACTACGACTTTTCTACCGAGGTCCTGGTCGCCTCTATTCGCCACCCGATGCATATTCTTGAGGCCGCGCGCATGGGCGCCCACGTCGCTACCATGCCGCCGAAAACCTTGCGGCAGCTATACAAACATCCGTTGACCGATAAAGGCCTGGAAGGGTTCTTGGCAGACTGGGCCAAATCCGGCCAATCGATTTTGGGCAACTGATCTGTGACCGATAAGACGTCAGATACATCCACACCTGAGAAGGCGGGACCGACGGAAGTCGAGGTTCTGAATTACCTCACGGCGCACCCCAAGCTGCTGCTCAATAATCCAAAGCTGCTGGCCGAAATCGCGCCGGATCGCCGATTTGATTCCGAAACCGTTGTCGATATGCAACGCTTTGTTGTGCAGCGGCTGCGGCGACAAGTTGATGAGTTGAAAGCGTCAAGCAAACACCTCGTCACGACAACCCGCGACAACATGTCGATATTGGAAAAAACACATGATTGCGCACTCGCGGTATTGAACGCCAAAGACTTTACAGAACTCGGCCGCGTGCTCACCGAAGAGATTCCTTTATTCCTCGGCGTCGATGCAGCAGCGATTGGTATCGAAGTTAATCCCGAAGACAACGCAATGCTGCCGGAGGGTGCCGATGGTGCTTTGCGACTGCTGACGCCGGGGACAATCGATATGCTCATTGGAACTGACGCGCCAACACGCCTACGCACCAAAGCCGATGGTGGGACGGCCCTATATGGTGCAGCGGAAGGCCTGGTCACTTCGGATGCCCTGGTCCGCCTGGCTCCCACAGGAACAATGCCCGTTGGTCTGTTCGCCGTCGGCAGCAGAGATGAAGGTTACTTCTCAGAAGATCAAGGAACGGAGTTGCTCGGCTTCTTGGCCGAAGTCGTGCGCTACGCCGTGGCGCGATGGTGGCCAACGCAAGGCTGATCAATTTTACCGTCGCGCAGGACGTGACGGAGGCCATCGCCGACTGGAATCGCTGGCTGGAAAGTGAGCGCCGCGCGAGCACACATACCGCAGACGCCTATCGCCGCGACCTTGCCGCTTTCTTTACATTTCTCACGGACCATCTTGGCGGCGAGCCGTCGTTGAAAGATCTGCAGGGCCTAACACCGGCGGATTTCCGCAGCTACTTGGCACGGCGATCGGCAGAAGGTTTAGCGCGCACCTCTATCGCCCGGTCGATGAGCACGTTGCGCAATTTCTTCCGATTTCTTGATCGCGCCGGGACCGTGCACAACCCGGCCATCGACGCCGTACGCACTCCGAAGACACCGAGCAGCATTCCCAAGGCCCTCACTCCCGACGATGCCTTAGCCGCGGTCAAAGCCGCCGGAGAGATGCAGGATGAACCCTGGCTGGCCAAGCGGGACATGGCCATCATGCTGTTGCTCTACGGCTGCGGCCTGCGCATTAGCGAAGCCCTCGGGCTGAACGGTGGCGATATGAGCTCTGGAGGCGGAGCTAGCAAAAACAAAGATGGCACCCTGCGCGTCATCGGCAAAGGCAACAAGGAGCGCATTGTGCCGGTGCTGCCCATCGTATCTGACGCGGTCCGGTCGTATCGGGACAGTTGCCCTCATGCGATCACCGCTGACGACCCGTTGTTTGTTGGCAGTCGCGGTGCCCGTTTAAACCCAGGCGTCGTACAACGCCAGGTGCGCAAGGTGCGCGCCCTGCTCGGCCTTAGCGACAGCGCCACACCCCACGCGTTTCGGCACAGCTTCGCCACACATTTACTGGCGAAAGGCGGTGACCTAAGGACAATTCAAGAATTGCTTGGACATGCGTCGCTATCGACGACACAACGCTACACCGCCGTCGACGAAGAGAAACTACGCACTGTCTACGAAGATGCGCACCCGCGCGCGCGGCGGAGCGAGACGTGAGTTGGTCCTACACCGTTGAGTCCTTCGATCCAGAGACAATTGCAGAAGTTTGCAGGCGCGACGGGATATGTCTGATCAAAGATTTTTTTATTGCCGATGAGACGCAACGCATCCGTGACGGCCTTATTGAGACCGACCAGCGCTTTGGACCCGTAAGGCCGGACCCCTTAAGTTGCCCCTCTCTCAATTGGCTTTTGGTTCACCCCCGTATTCAAGAGACAGCAAAGTCTTTATTGGGCGAAGAACTGGTTTACTACACCAATGGCTCAATCAATTACGAAGCGGAAAATGACCCCCTCACCAATACGCTGTACACCGCCCTCCATTCGGACGCTGCGGGCAACCCGCAGCACGTGCACGGCCATGCGGATCGACACCCGGAAATACCTTTCCCGGCCTATCGCTTCGCAATCTATATGCAGGATTACACCAACAGCAGTGGCGGGGTACGCGTGGCGCCAGGGTCACACCTGTGGACGACGGATTACGACACATCAGCACAGGATGAATTTAGCTCTATTCGTATCCCCCCGCCGTCCAAGCCCTACGCAAACCCAGAAGACTTTATCGACATCGTTCCCACCCAACCCGGCGACTTAGTAATCTGGAACATCGCGCTGTTACACGGTGCCGGTGCAAAACGATTGGAAAATGATCCCTCACGCTGCCTTCACCCGCGAGACGAAGCCGCACTGACCCAAGAGGACCCGGATCAATTTCTACCTGCGCCAGGACCCCGCAATGCAGTCTTCTTCGACTACGGGGCTGTCGGCGAGCAGGTCGATCTGTACATAAAGTTCTATACACAGACGACAAAACAGAAGCGCCTAACACCGTTCGGCCTAGGTGCATCGGACGACCCAGCGATTGCAGACCTGATTACGGGTACCGGCGCGCACCTACGGGAAGATGGTTTGATTGTTAGTCTCAGCGTTGAGATTGAGCAGTTGAAAAACAACGGTGACGGAGATGCTACCAGGCCGCTCTTTAAACGCCTACATAGTTTGGTCAAACGGCATCGAGAGTATTCGCCCTATCACGCCCTATTTGATCGCATTGCGTTCGAGAAGATTGATCAAACAAGTTGGAAAAAAGCCGTGGGCTACGTCCACCAGCAAATTATCCGACAGATCACGAAAGAACCTTAGACGGACTGGGTCTTACCCACCGAAGGCCCAGCTTGCAGGGTCAGGAATGGGTTTGTTTCTTGCAGCGAACATCAGCCCGCGCGCGCACCGAATGACAAACCACAACAGAACATCGATCACCATGAAACCGCACAGTCCTAAGACGAGCATACTGGGCGAGGCCATTCCCATTGCGGCTAAGCCGAGGACAAAGAAAGCGGGAAGGACGATAACCACGCCGAACAGCATGCATATCCAGGCAGTACGGATTTGGAATCTGTAGTGGCTTTCGGCGGTCGCCGAGACGTGCTTGTTCTGATCGTAGGCAATGGCTAGGCCCGCTAAAAGGATCGGGCCAAAAAGAATGCTTAAAAGAAAAAGCGCGTAAACCAGCTGGACCATGCGCGGGTCTGGCGGCACCGTTTCGATCTCAGACACGCACTAACTCCAAGGACCTTTCGAGTCTGACCCGGACGACGGCACACTGCCGCCGCGGCGACGCGATACGGCCCGACGAGTTTCGACCGCAAAAGCACGAGAGGCACGCTTGCCAAAAATAGGCACGCCTGGTTTTCGCATTTTGAAAATCAACACCACGCCAGCGATGAAACCACCGATGTGAGCGAGGAAGGCGACCCCGGGTTCACCCGGGTTGGCGCCCGCCTGACTCATCAATTGGCCGAGGAACCAGAAGCCGAGCACGATCCACGCGGGAACGTTGATGATGGTGATGAAGATGATCAGCCACATGAAGACTTTGATGTTAGCGCGGGGATGAAGAATGAGATACGCGCCGAGCACACCGGCAACCGCCCCGGACGCACCGACCATGGGCACGGTCGACCCCGGCGCGGCAATGCTTTGGGTCAACGCGGCGACAAGACCACATGAGAGATAAAACACTAGGAATTTGCCTCGCCCCATGGAGGCTTCAACATTGTCGCCGAAAATCCACAGATAGAGCATGTTGCCGCCGAGATGCATCCAGCCACCGTGCATAAACATCGACGTAAAAATCGTCATCCACGCCGGTAGGGGCGCGATCATCGGATCAATCTGGGCGGTGCCAAAAAGATCAGCGGGAATGATCCCGTAGGACAAAATCGCTAGCTGAGCCGAGCGCGGGTCGAGCCCTTGTTGCCAGAAAAACACGGCAACGCAGAGGCCGATGAGGCCCCAGGTTACGACGGGCGTGGTGTTGTGAGGATTGTCGTCACGGATCGGTAAGAACATGGGCGGAGACTAGACCACTTTCTAAAACAAAACGCGAATTTGCGACTAACGAGCCCATACACCCTCTGTTTTTTGAAGAATAACTCAATAACTACAACGGCTTATGAAATTATCAAACGAGTATGGGTGAGGCTGAAGACATACTAATTTGAATCTGTTTATGGAAATGCAGCCCCATAACACATTAGAGGGAAGCAGGTGCAGCGGTTACACTCTTCGCCTTCGACACAGCGAAAACAGTATTGAGAATTGCAGTGGCTGGTGTATCGAAATTCCAAATTCCTATTGCCGCACTGCTCTACATAGTGCTCGCCGCTATCAGCACGGCCGCAAATTCGAATCCTGTAGCGACCGAAAGCGGCATCGTTGCCGGTGTGAAAGACAGAGCCGCGTGTATCTACAAAGGCATTCCGTTTGCCGCACCGCCAATCGGTGATCTGCGGTGGCGTGCTCCACAAGCCGCGGCCAGTTGGTCGGGCATCAAAACAGCGGACGCCTTCTCACCGATCTGCCCGCAGCAGGACATGTATCCACCGGACGCTCCGCCCGAAACGACGAGCGAGGACTGTCTGTATTTGAATATCTGGGCACCCGCAAAACTAAGCGCTGAAAAGCTGCCTGTCATGGTTTGGATCTATGGCGGCGGATGGACGAATGGGTCGGCGTCGACACCTCTCTACGCAGGCGACAAGTTAATAGAACGAGATGTCATTGTCGTCACCGCAAACTACAGAGTCGGCGTCTTAGGTTTTCTTGCTCACCCGGCACTTAGCCAAGAAGCCGCATACGGCAGCTCAGGGAACTATGGCTTGCTCGACCAAGTTGCAGCTTTGCAATGGGTTCAGCGCAACATCGAAGCCTTCGGCGGTGACCCCACGAACGTCACTGTGTTTGGTCAATCCTCTGGCTCCATATCAATCAGCGCATTGGTAGCGTCACCCCTCGCGGACGGATTGTTTCAGCGCGCCATCGGACAGAGCGGTGGACTCTTCGAACCGGTCGAGCTGTTCCCGAATTTCAAACTGCCAGGCGCGGAGCAAGAAGGTGAGGACTGGGTCAGCCGTACTGGCGCTGTATCCATAAGCGATCTTCGAGGTAAAACACCTGACGAACTGATGAAAACTCTCTTCAACCCTCACTTAATCGTAGACGGCTACGCATTGCCGCAATCGCCCTACAACACCTACCAGTCTGGTGCGCAAAACGACGTGGATCTCCTCATCGGAACCAACTTCAACGAAGGCCAAGTGTTTCTTCTCGATCAAGACGTCACACTGGACACCTTCGAAGATGTTCTCGGAAATCATTTTTCAAAACCCGTTGTTTGGGCGATGAACCCGACGCCGGGTGACAGTGACGCAAGCGCCCACGGCGCAGCAGTCCGATTTGAGGGTGACTTGAGGTTCCGTTGGGACATGTGGACGTGGGCGCAACTGTCGGCCGATGCCAAAGACGGGGGAAGCCGACGAAAGACATTTTTTTACCAGTTCTCACACCCACCACCTTTCGGCGCCGGCCACCCCTACCTCGGCTTGGGCGTTCCGCACAGCGTAGAGATGCCTTACGTCTTTGACGCCCTGGAGCACTTCTCGATTCCGCGAACCGATGAGGAAAACGAAATGGCGTCCGTGATGACAGCGTACTGGACAAACTTTGCGAAGACTGGCGATCCAAATAGCCCTGAGCTTCCGCACTGGCCAGAATTTAACTCTGCCACTCAACACGTCATGATTCTTGGTAGTGACTTCGGCGCGATGCCAATTCCGAACTTAGACGAGCTGCAAAACATTGATGGTGTTTATGCACTGAGCCGCTTGGTGATGCAGTATTGGCAATACATTTTGATTGCGTTGACGACCGTGCTGCTGACCCTCATCGTAGGTGCCATCGTCGCGATCCGCCGCAGACACAGCCATTAAACATTTTCCCCTTCAGCTGACCGACACCGGCTTGCGCATCTTTGGATAATCCGTCCACAGGCTATGCCGACCCTCCCAGGGCGCGCCGGACTCAAACAGGTACGGATGAACAGATTCAATCATCTGCCGGGTAGCGTCAGGAATCGTATCCAAAGACGATAGTTTTGCCCCGTTGGTATTCCACACCAAGTGACCCGGCGTTTGCCCCATCAATAACCATGGCCACCACAGCATCCCGACACTCATGGAATAGGTGGAGGACGCATTGACAATAGAGGGGTCAGCCATTTCACGGACTAAGCCATTGTTGGTGGTTTTCTCAGAATAGAGGAGATCGGGACCAACAAATTCCAGCGGCCATTCTTCGGCGTTCAGCGGATGCTTGGCATAGATGCCGGAGGAGTAGCGCGACATCCAGATTCGTTCGCCGGCCTGGTGCCAATCCAATTTGAAGGGGTTGTCAGGACCATTGCGCGAGACCCTTTCGCCGTCGTGACGAATGAAACTTGGGCCAGTGTCCGTCCATAGGGCTTCGCCACGCCCTTCGCGTTGGTGGAACGGGCGCACCATCCGGCCGTTCAACGGGTTCTCAAATTCTTCCAGCGGTTCGGTTTCCCCCGGCCGATGATAGACGGTGCCTTCCCAGATCCTGATGCGATGACCTTCCGGAACCACTTCAACGTCGCGGCGGATAAGGGTTGTGGTTGAGCACAGATTGACAATTTCATGGCCCGGCATCATGGCCTCTAAGGTGCCGACGTAATTGTAGTAGACCGTTTCCGACTCAAGACTGGCATGCAATTTGAGAAAGGCGCGTACATGTTCCGCCGGCGTTGCATAGGTCAACACAGGTAACTCAGGTTCAGCCTGTGCGTTACCAGAGGCCAACGCTGCCGGGACAGCACCTGCAGTTGCCAGTACGTTGCGGCGGGATATATCGGTCATTGCTGCACTCCTTTTCTCTTCACCGCGAGGGGCGGCATGTCGCCACAGCGCGGATCAAAGAAATTGATGGTGTCGGTCTCATAACTGCGTTTACACAGCCAGTGATCCAGCTGCGGCTTCATCGTCGGATCATCAATGGTGTAAATCTTATTGATGCACTCGTCGTTACCGGTGCAACCGATGATCTGGTCAATCAAATCACCCCGCCAGATGCCACCGAACTTTGTCAGATCTGTCGTTAGATATGATGTTCCCGTGCGGAGCCCGGAGTCGGGGTCGTCAGGACCGCCGGGCATCAATGCCCCGATGCGGATGATGGTGTACGGCACGCCGGAGCCGCGCAGGATGTACTCGGCGATGGTCATATTTTTAGCCACGGTATAGAGCGGCGGGCTGAGGGGGCAGTCTTCGCGGAAGCGGTCGTTGCAGCCACCACCAAGAATAAGAAATTGTTTGACGCCCATGCGTTTCGCTAAAGGAACAAAGTTCTCGTACAACCGCGTGTAGCTGACTTGATCCGTGATATCGAGAATCTGAATGGTGTCGATGATGACTGTAAATTTTTTACCGTCGAGTGCAGCTGCGACGTCGTCAGCACTCATGGCATCGCCAACAACATAATCAACCGGAACACCTTCGAGACGGCGGCGGTTCGTGGAGGACCGAACGAATGCCGTGACCTGATCGCCCCGCGCAATCAGAATTTTGGCTAGGGTTGAACCCGAATCCCCAGCCCCACCGATGATGAGGACATGCTCCTTGGCGTGAAGTGGAGCACTGGCAACCGCCGACGCTAGCAGAACCGCACCAACGAAAACGGACCGTATACCGCCAAATGTGACTCTCATGCTTTGCTCCTTATACTTTGACTCGAACCAGAGCGGACAGGCGGCACTAAGTCAAACGTGGCCAGACCGATCATCCATCTAGCAACGCACCCGTTGATCAACACCGCATGAATGGGTGACCATACTCTCATGCCACACCGCGCCTACACCGATGGACCCTTTGGGCAAATACATTTTCAAGACTCACGAGACGGCATGCCGCTGGTGTTGTGTCATCAGGCGCCGATGTCATCGCGCCAGTTTGATAGCGTCTTCGGCCCATTGGCGGAACAAGGCATTCGCGGCATCGCCATTGATATGCCCGGCTTCGGCAAGTCGGACCCGACTGACTTCGTGCCGCGCATCGAAGACTACGCCCGCGTGATACCGAGTGTGTTGGATCACCTCAAAATCGAGTCGGCGTTTGTCCTCGGCCATCACACCGGTGCCATGGTGGCGACGGAAGTGGCATTGCAATTCGGCGACCGGATGGTCGGCGTGATTCTCAATGGCCCCCTGCCCCTGACGGCAGAGGAGCGGGAAGCCGGTCTCAAGTATGTGGAGGCCGAAGAAAAAGGGTATCAGGCACAGCCGGACGGCGGGCACTTCCTTAAACTGTTTGAAAACCGCATGGCCTACGCCACGGAAAAAACCGATTGGAACTTGGCGACGCGCTACATCGTCGAACAGCTATCGGGGCCCGGCCCGTTTTGGTATGGCCACCACGCCGCCTTTCAATACGACCATGCAAAAACCATCCCTCTAATCTCCCACCCGACCCTGGTGCTGACCAATACCGGTGACGCGATCTACAAGAACGCGCTGGACGCCATGAAACTGCGGCCAGATTTTTCCGTCGCCGAAATTGAAGGCGGCACGATTGATATTGTCGATGAAGAACCGGAACAGTGGGTGGAGGCAGTGTCGGGGTTTATTCGCCGAATATCTGAAACCTCACTATCGTGAACCACGGGGCAATCATGAACATCATCAATGATAGCAGTGTGAAGATTTCATAGGCCTTTGGGCTTTTCCAGCCATACCTAAAGAACGCACCCAGCGCGCCTGCGGTCATACCCAATGCGTATCCGACATAAGCCTGCCTCAATGCAACAACGAGCAAACGGAGCGTCTCGCTGTCCGTCGCCAAAATACCAAGGACAGCTAGTGTGCCTGCACCATTCGCCGCGGCGAGCACAATGGAGGCGTCAGAGAGTTTCACGTCCATATTTGGGTTATCAAGCTTATAAAACGAACTGTATAGATACACTCTTATTTAATTGAGTATATAATACTTTTCTATTATTCCGTGATTAAAGATTCGCGAACCAACCGCTAAATGAGTTTTATGTATCGACGATCTTGTTGACTGCCGCATTAGGACTGCAGTCTGAAATGAGCGAGAAAAATGGAAGATTGGCAACCTCAATCCAGAGAATTAGCGAACGAAACCGCGTCTATTTGGCAGGAAGGACTAAACTTTCTTTTCAAATTCGGAACACCAAAATTCCAAAGCGCAAGCAACTCTACAAAAATTCCGGGCATAAATCTAACCATCGGGGAATTATCAACGAAGTTGATGAGTGTTTTGGGTCTCGTGGAAGGAGTCACACAAGCAGATGATATTCTGCTTGTACCGGAATCTTGGAGAAGGCAGCTCTATTCAGAACTGCAAAACCTTAGGGCAAGCTCCGAGGCTGTAATGGGCTACGTCGCCGGAACTGAAACAGACAGAATCAATAATTATGAACTGGAAAACCTTAGAGTCACTTTGACTGACGGCAGCGTTCATAAAATAGGAAACTTACTTGCCAACGTTAACGTGAGTCTTGAATCGGTCTTAGTTGCTGTTCAAACCATATCACCCGTCATAAATTTCAAAGAGTTTGGTCCGTATGCGACAGGGATGAGAAATCTTGTCGCGACTCAACAAGAAACACAACAAATCAGATCAGACGTCCTAGCTTCTTTTGAAGCAATAAAAACTATGGAAACAAGAATCTATGAAATTGGCGAAGATAGCGAAACCCAACTCACAAATGTAAGTGACGCCGCACAGTCGTCCTTATTGTCAAGAAAAACTGCTGAGGAAGCAGCAGCTGATAGTGACCTAACCCTTACTCGGATCACTTCAGTCGACAAACAGGCAGAGGAACTAAAAGCAAGAATCGTCGCATACCGTGCGGATTTGGAGCGGTTTCAAAGTGATATAGATGAGAAAGAGAAACAGTTCGACAGTCTAAAAAACAATTTTGAAAATTCGCATGCAAAGTTGACCGTCGCTATAGAATCAGTGGAGCAGTTGGCTAATGACGCAGAGTCAATGTTAACTGGCTCTACGAAAGCCGGCCTTGCGAGAACATACAAGAAGATGCTGGACGAGCTAGATCCTAAAGTTGAGGTTGCGGAAACTAAATTCAATAATTCAATCAGATACCTTTTCTTGGCGAGTCTACCTCTAGTCATCTACTTGTTGCTTTCTGGTGCGTCCAATATTCTAGGCGATAAAATAATACTTCTGCGCGGTATAGAGATTAGCACCCTACGGGTACTTGCGTTGGCGCTTCCTTTGTTGCCCATGATTTGGAGCGCTAAATTCTCTGCTTCAAAACATCATGACCTTTTTACACTACGAGAAGATTATGCTCATAGATATTCTCTGTGCATGGCTGTGGATGGTTTTCAGAAACAAGCGCCCGAATTCACCCAAGAAATTGCAGGTGCAACTTTTCTAGAGATGTCGAAGAACCCGGTAAGCACAATAGGAACCAAGAAAGAAACCGTTGAGCACCCGAATAAACTTCAGTCGATATTGATGGACAAATTCGGCTTAAATTATAAAGGCAAAGAGGATTCTGCGTAACGCACGCGCTTCAAAAAACTATTTCTTGGCCAATCCCATCACTCTATCGCCGCTGCTTCTCGCGCCATGCCAACGAGTGGTGGTCAATCGTCAGACTTTGGGCTCCGAATAAATCAGATAGATCCCAGCCGCGATGATCACTGAGGCGCCGACGTAGGTCCAGATTTCCGGCACCACACCCCAGATCAACCAGCCGAGAAGACTGGCCCAGATCAACGCGGTGTAATCATAGGGTGCAACCACAGCTGCCGGGGCCATGCGAAAGGCTTGGCTGATCAGGGTCAGGCCCAGTGTGCCCGCCACAGCCGTACCAAGAAAAAGAAACAGGTCCGTGAACTCTGGCGTCGGCCATACTGTGAAAACCGTAAAGGCGGAAAGCACAGCCGCAAACACAGTCATGTACAGCATCATCGTCCATATACTGTCCCGCTTGTCGATCCACCGCGCACTCACCATGACCAACGCATAGAGAAAGGAGGCCCCGACGGCGAGCAGCGACGCCACCTGAAATGTAGCAGCCCCCGGCTGCACGATGATAAGCACACCGATGAATCCCACGACAATGGCCGCGGTGCGCGCCCAGCCGACGTGCTCCTTCAGAAGCGGGGCAGACAACGCCGCCACAACAAGCGGAGAGGCGAAGACCAACGCTGTCGCTTCGGCCAAGGGCAGCGTTCTTAGGCTAAAAATAAAGGCGAAAGACGCGCCAACGCCGAGCACCCCACGCAATGCATGAATAGGCAACCGCGCCGACCGTAACGCCTTTGGGCTTTCAATAAGACACACCAACGCCACGATTATGGGCAGTGCGATTAAGCTCCGAACAAAGACTATTTGGAACGGGTCGTAGCGGGTGACCAACCATTTTACGACGGCATCGTTGGTTGCCAGAAACAGAACCCCGGCACACATGGTGACAATAGCGGCGTACTTTGATGATCCGGCGACGATTGTACTGTTCGAACTCATTACTCGATCGCCGCGGCTTCGCGCACCATGTTGATCAAGGAAGCATTCATCAGAAACGCTTTGTGGCGCTTAGGGTCTTCGGCGGTTTTGCGCATCTCTTCAAAGCGCGCATTGGCCTTGGCCGGGTCTTTGGCTTGCAGCGTTTCCTTGTTCTGGATCGACTGGGCCTGCACATATTTTTCGGCTAAGGGGCGGCGCTGACGGTCGTATTGGGCAAACAAGGCTTGCTCGTCCGTCACCTCGCCGCGCCACACCTGACCAATTTTTTCAGCCAGGTTGAGACCGTCGGCAATGCCTGAGTTCATCCCCATGCCGCCAAGGGGATTGTTGATATGCCCGGCGTCGCCGGCGAGCATGATGCGGTTGGTGTGGAAACTCTCTGCCACCCGCTGGTGCACGGAATAGAGATTGCTGTGCACAATCTCTAAATCCTTGGCGTAAGGAAAGCAGTCATCAATCATCGCGCGGATGTAAGCCTCGGAGGTAATAACCTCTTCCGGCTCGTCGGTGGTAATGGGAAACAAGTTGCGCCACATGCCATTCTTGTTTTCGGGCACATCCGGCCCGGGAATTTTAAACACCGAACACCAGCGTTCGGGGTCGGCGAGGTAATTGCGGTAGCGGTAGTCGTCCGCCGCTTCGTAATCAAAGTACGACGCCACAATGATGAAGCGTTCTTCCCATGTGAAACCGGGAAAGCCGATGCCTTGAGATTTGCGCACCGTTGAACGTCCGCCATCACAGCCGAGCACGTAGCGGCCTCGCCAATTGTGCTTGGCGCCGTCGGGCGTCTCGCTCACAACTTCCGCATAGTCAGTGTCGTTGACGACCTCTGTCACCTTGTGTTCGCGGTGAAATTCGAAGTGCGGGAATTTCTCGGCCGCGGCCAAAGCAATGGCGACGGTTTTGTGCTGCTCAAGCTGAACCGCGTAGGGGTGGTTGCTTTCGTCGGCCAGGCGGCCGAAATCAAACTCAGCAAACACTTCGTTGGTGGTGCGGTAGCGGTACTGAAAATACCGAGCCATCAATCCCTGTTCGATGATGGTGTCAGTGAGGCCAACAGTATCAAGCAGATCAAGCGTGGATGAATGCGTGGTTGCGGCGCGATGGGAGGTTGGTGTTTCCGCTTCGGCATCCAGCACGACAACCGGGATATCCAGTTGTGCCAAACGCAGCGCGGTGATCATCCCGACGGGGCCACCGCCGACGAGGATTACGCGATCCTGTTCATTCACCGACATCTCAAATCCTATGACAACAACACATTGACGGTTTTGGTCCGAGTGTAGCTAAGCAGTTCTTCCAAAGCTTCCTCCCCGCCCAAGCCGGAATTCTTTACCCCACCGAAAGGCAAGCCGACATAGTGCTGGGCGACACCGTTGATCCAGACGTAACCGCTTTCAACCTCTTGTGCGGTCTTCATCGCGTCTTGCAACTGGTTGGTATAGATCGCCGCGGTCAGGCCATAGGCAGTGGCGTTGGCCATCTGCACCGCTTCTTCCCGGGTTGACCATTTGAGCATGGAGACAACCGGGCCGAAGATTTCTTCGCGGGCGACTTCCATATCCATGGTGGCGTCGGCAAACACCGTAGGACGCAGCCAATACCCGCGCTCGAACTGTTCGCCTTCCGGGCGCGCGCCACCGGCAACCAGCTTCGCGCCATCGCGCTTGCCGGCCTCGACGAACTTCATCACCACGTTGTAGTGGCCCTCTGAGTTGACCGGTCCCATTTCCGAAGTTGGATCAAGGGGGTCACCAAGCACAACCGCATCAGTGCGCGCGGCAACGCGCTCGACCAATTCATCGTAGACGCTTTCGTGGGCCAAAATACGACTGGTGGACCCGCAGGATTGCCCTGCCCAGGAAAAATTCATTCCGGCGATAGACGCGTTTTCGACTTTATCGAGATCGGCGTCGGGGAACACGATCAGCGGATTCTTGCCGCCCAGCTCCAACGACACATGCTTAACGCTGACCTCAGCCGCGGCCCGTTGAATGGCAAGACCTGTCGGCACGGAGCCCGTGAAACCAATGCGGTGAATATCAGGGTGGCGCACCAGGGTATCGCCCGCGGGCAAACCAAAGCCCGAGATAATGTTCACGACCCCCGGCGGCAGAATCTCGCGGCAACACTCGGCCAACAGTGACCCGGTTAGTGGGCTGGTCTCAGGCGTTTTCACCACCACCGTGTTACCGGCCGTCAGCGGTGAGGCGAGATGCGCGCCGGCAAACATGAACGGATGATTGAAGGGCACGATGCGCGCAACGACACCAAAAGGCTCACGCAAGGAGAAATGAATGTTGCCGGGTGATGCGGGGACGGTATCGCCCTTCATCTCCGTGGCCAGGCCAGCGAAGTATTCCAGATAGGCGGCGGCGATTTGCACATCGGCGCCGAGCTTGGCGATGGTGTTTCCGGTGTCCGTCGCTTCCATGGTTAGGACATCTTGCGCCCGCTCGCGAAACTTGGCCGCTAGCGCCCGTAGCAACGCGCCGCGCTCGAAGATCGACTTCGCCGCCTTAGCCGCAGCAACTGCCGCGTTCACATCATCGACTGTCGCAGCAGGCACGCGCCCTATGGGCTCTTCATTGGCGGGGTTGACCGTGGTCACCCATTCTCCGCCTTGGCTGGCGACCATCTCACCGTTGATCAGCATCAGCCGGTCGCCGAATGTTTGTGTCATGGAAAAACTCTCCGGTTTGTTTGGCGGCAGCTTAACCGGCGGAGCCAGTTATGAAAGGTGATGCTTGAGAAAGTCCCACGTGCGGTCATCGGCTAAGGTCGCCGACTCCTCATGAAATGATGGGCCGCCGGTGTTGGCGAAGGCATGGTCGGCTTCGTACCAATGATTGGTGTAGGCGTCGGCCTTGCCCACCTTGGCCATACCCTCTTCAAAACTGTCGACCAGGTCTTTGCCAAAAACCTCATCTTTGGTGCCAAAGTGACCGAGCACTGGGCCATGCAGCACTGACAGCGCCTCGGCAGGCTTAGCGACGTTGCCATAGTAAATAACGGTGGCGTCCACCGGTGTCGCGATTGAAGTGCTCAACGACCAGGTACCGCCAAGGCACCAACCCACCGTGCCAATTTTACCCGTACAAAGACTATGGCTGCGCAACCAATCAGCCCAAGACACAGCCAAATCCGTGCAGGCGTCTTCATCCATGGCGTCCATAAGCTGACGCGCAACCGTGAAATCTTCGGACGTTTCGCCATAGTAGAGATCAACGGCCACAGCTAAATAGCCCCGCTTGGCATAGGTTTCTGCAAAATCGATGAACTCTTGGGTTAAGCCGCGAAACGCATGAAACAACAGCATGCCCGGCACGGGCGCATTAGATGACGCAGAGTCCGGGGTGGCGACATAGGCCGATCCTGACTGACCGCCAATAGAGGTGATTTTTGTGATTGTCGGCTTAGTCATGAGCCTTCCTTTTGGCGCAAGCCACGCCCCGAAAGTTCCAGTGAACTTTCACTATGCTCGCGCGTTACCTCACCTGCCATTCTTCATTGAGTAGGTCCTGAGGGAATTCCGGAAACTTAGTCATCTTCTTAATGCCATCGCCCTCGCCGGTCAGTTCCAGCACACCCGGGTTCATGAGGCCTTTTGGGTCGAGTGCTGCTTTAATCGCCACCGCTGCCGCCAGGGCGGCCGACGACAACTGACTGGCATATGGATAGGTGCGCCCCATCTGATGATGACTGGCACCAAAGGCATCCCATAAGCCCGAAAGATCGCGGCGCAGCTTCATCACCATTTCACGGGTCTTCGGATCGGCTTTGGTTTTTCCGTAGGCCTTCTTTTGTTCGTCGGTGACATGTCGCATGTGGAAGGCATGAAGGCGGTCCTTCCAATAGAACATCGGTTCAATCAGAAAGGACGTGGCTGACGCGGCGGTTAGATAAGAGAAGGTGATGTTGTGTTCATCCATCAGCTCAGCATGACGGGAAAAATACTCGTCGGTCACCGCAGCGACTTCGACCGCGCTCGACAGAGGGAAAATACCGTGAACCGGCAGCCAGTTTTCGCCATTCGGGCCGAGCAACGCCTTAATCGGGCGGAACGGCTTGGAACGCGTCACCTTGGGAATCACATTTGGCAGTTCCTTGAGCGCTAAAGGCATGCAAATGCGGCGCACACGATCCGCTTTCGCTTCCGCATCACGGACGTCCACACCTTCGACAACCGCATGCAGCGCGTAGCCAGAGCGATCGGCGAGACGCTGCCCTTGGATCAACAGTTTAGTGACGTTGGTGACAGCACCGGCAACCTTATCGGCTGTCGCGGCAATGTCTTTAACGACCCCCAAACCTTCAAGAAACGTAAACCCGTGCTTGGCCAAATTTTGATTGCCGACAGGGTCAATGCCCCACTGCTCCGCCACAACGTTTTCGCGCGCGAGTGCGATGTGGGCCTCGGTAATATCCTCGATGGTGTCGAAAGAAAAAGAGAGGTGCTCTTCCGAAGCCGGCATAGCGATCAGCGGCATGGTGATCCGCGCCTTAATGCCAAAAGCGCCGCAATCACCAAGGAACAAGCCGGTGAGATCCGGGCCAAAGTGGCGCAAGAACGGCGTCCGCCCTTCGGCGGCAGAGGCCCCTGTTTCCAAAAGCGAGCCATCGGCCAAAATAACATCCAGGCCAATAACGTTATCCGCCATCGCGCCATGGGTGCCGGAGCCGAAGAAGGTTGAGTTGTTGCTGGCCGCGCCACCGACCGTCGAAGTAATGCCGGATAAAGGCCCGAAGAATGGCGTGCGCAGTCCGCGCTCCTTCAGCGCTTCATAAAGTGCGCCCCAGGTGCATCCCGCCTGAACCGTGACCACCATGTCGGCTTCGTTGATGTCTTCGATTTCCGTGAGACCGCTCATGTCGATCATCACAGCGCCCTTGCTTTCCGGCAGATAACCCTTGGTGTAGGACATGCCCGCGCCGCGGGGGACCAAAGGCAAGCCTAAGCCGCCTGCAATGGTGACCGCCTGGCACAGTTGATCAATCGCGATGGGACGCAGAACGCAAAGTGGCAGGACGTCGCCCTCGCCCGAAATATCCGTCGAATAATAGGTCAGCTCATCCTTGTCGGTGATGACACCGTCAGGGCCGAGCAGACTCTGAAACATGCCCAACGCCTGGGCATTATTTTGATCAGTCATGGCAATTCCTTATGTCCAGGCTCGCGGTTATCGGGTGTTGTGCGGCTGGGATCAAGCCCGCTGCACGACATAAGGTTCGCGCAGACCGTTCTCAGCTTTTGCGCGCGACCACTTGTCGTCAGCGATCTTCTGCCGTTGTGTGGCAATATCAATGCCGTGATAACGGGCCAAATTGGCACCGAGAATTTTTGCTTTGGACTCGTCGGTCAGGGTGTAGGACGCACCCTCTGGCGGCTGAAAATCAAAGAATGCGTTGATGATCCAGTAGGGATGCTGATTGACCGCCGTCGATGCGTAGATGAGACGATCAACATCCACCTTGGTCATGAACACGTTCATCATTTTGTTAAATGCATCCATATCGAACAGCGGGAACAGCATGGGCCCTTCCATCACGGCTGTGATGTTCTCGCGCGCCGCCATCAGAGCGGCAGTCTCTTCAAAGTTCTGCCACCCCGCGTGGACGAGATGAAAAGTCAGATCAGGAAAGGCTTCTCCGGCCTTGTATAAATCATCTATCCCCAGCGCCGCCGTCCTAGGCCCGACGTGACCAACCAGCTTATGGACGGCGAGGTGTTTGACGCCTTTGCTTTGCAGATGATCGAACACCGGAAAGGCCAGTTTTTCATCGTCCATCAGCCAGGATTCGGGCTCACGGGTCTCGAAATTGATTCGCGTCGGATAAAACTTGATGCCATCAGCGCCTTGATCGATCAGCTGATCTGCCTTGGCAATTATTTCATCATAAGGATCAAACAGATCAAGCGCGCCGTACCACAATACGCGATCTGGAAAATTGCCTTTGAGATACGCGCCCTTTTCGTTGGAAACGAGGCCGTCGTAGTGGAGATCAAACATCGGAACCGAATGCATCACCATCATGTCGGTGTGGCTTTCGAGGAACATGATGTCCATGACTTCGTCAGCCTGCCAATCGCGCTCCCATTGCTCATAGGTCAAGCGATAGGCATCGGGCGTGCAGGCTTCGTGAAAACTATAGGTGGTGTTGATGCTGTTGGCGCTGGCCCGCTTAATCCGTCGATTGTAAGGCGCATGGTTGTAACAATGAGCAACGCCGTCGATGACAAACATCTTCTCCGCCAACGGGTGCGCGGCGGACGACCAGCCAGCTTGAGCCAAAGCGGGCGACATACCGCCCGCTGAAGCCATCGCCCCGGCTCCGATGCTACCAAGTGTTTGCAAAACGCGGCGGCGGCCGACACCGTTTGATGAAGACGTGGTCATAGCCTGCTTCCTTCATTTGATGCGCCAAGGCTTTGGTGTTCGTCTACAAAGCCGAATCTGGTGCGTTTCTCGGCAAAGAGAGTGCGCGCTTTGTCACTCAGCCGGTCTTCGGTCCACAGCGGGTAGGGATCGGCAGAAACAGTGATGCCAGAGACACCGTCGAGGGTCGCCGCAAGGTCTTCCATATCCATGATGATTTTGTAGGAGAACACACAACTGGGGTCGGTGAAGGTCACGCTAACGCGAATAGTTTCGCCGTCGCGGGTTATTTCGTTGATCAAACCAAGATCGACAATGCTGAGGTCATGGCCAGACAAGGCATGGCAAGGGTCGGGAATCCTATTGAGGAGAGACCACACAGCGGCGATAGCGGGATCAGAGTGATCAAGACCGCGTGTCACCAGTTCACCCCACCTTGCGCAGTTCGGTTTTGAGCACTTTGCCGTTGGCGTTGCGGGGCAGCACGTCGATCATCGCCACCTCCTTGGGGATCTTGTAGCTGGAAAGTTTTCCCTCGCAGAAGGTTGCGACGCTCTCCGCATCCACGCTTTCGCCGGCCTTGGGAACAACAAACGCTTTGAGACGCTCGCCCCATTTGTCGTCAGGCACCCCGATCACGGCAACATCAGAAATCGCTGGGTGCGTAAACAACAGTTCTTCGATCTCACGGGGATAGATATTCACGCCGCCACTGATGACCATGTCTTTCTTGCGGTCGACGATATAGATGAAGCCGTCTTCGTCGCGCTTAGCCACATCGCCGACCGTGATCCAGCCGTCTTTAAAGGCGGCCTGTGTTTCATCCGGACGATTCCAATAACCGGCGAAGGCAGACGGCGATTTGACCCATAACTCACCGGGCTCTTCTGGACCAACTTCGTTGAAATCGTCATCAGCCAACTTAACGAACGTATGCGGAAACGGTGTGCCGACGCAGCCTTCCTTTTCCAGCTGGAACGGTGGACGCAGGTTGGTGACAAATCCGGCCTCGGTTGAACCGTAGGTTTCGTGCAGCAAACCTTCGCCAAAATACTCAACGATTTTGTACTTGAGGTGTTGCGGCAACGCCGACGCATTGGAGATCAAACCTTTGAGGGGTGCGCCCCGGTATTTATCAAGCACAGCCTGTTCCAACTCAAAAATCGCATGATGTTGAGTCGGCACCGTAAAGACGCCCGCAAAATTGCCCTCCTTGAGTTTCCTCAACAGCAACTCGGGGTCAAAGTGATCAAGAATTTCCGTGAAACCACCCGACATAATGGCGGCCAGCGGGAATACGATCCCCGCACCATGGTTCATCGGCGTCGTGCCGAGGAAGCGATCTTCAGAGCCGTAGCAGCCGAACTCCTGCGCTATTTGATAGAACGCCAGCAAGCGCGAGCGCTGCGGCAGAACCACGCCCTTGGGTTTACCGGTGGTGCCCGACGTATAGGGAATGGTCCATGGGTCCCATTCGTTGATCTCGGGATAGACGTCCGGGACGGTCGCGTTTTCGATCAACGCCTCATAATCGTCCCCGAGGTGAACTGTATGTTCGACCGTATCGAAGGTCGCGCCCTCTATCGCCTCGGCTGATGCGTCGTCATAGAACACCACTCGGGCTTGGGCATCGTTGCAGATGGCTTCAACCTCCGCACCAGTAAGGCGCGGGTTCACCGTGGCAACTGCGGCACCAGCATCCGGCAGGCCACTGACAACTTCGACGTATTCAATAGAATTCTTAGAAACGATGGCGACGTTGTCGCCTTTATTGAGTTTAAGTTTAGAAATCGCCGCCGCGGTCAGTCTGTCCGTCCGGTCAGACAACTCGCGATAGGTCCGGCTCTTATTATTGTGGGTAATCGCAACCTTGTTGGGATTGCGTTGAGTTGTGGCCCGAATCCCTTTTGCCACCGTCATCGACGTATAGGACTGCGGCAAAGTGGCCGGCTTGGTCTCCAACGCAGTCATTTAGCTGGCGATCCGCTTGAACAAACGAAGCGCGTTGTCACGCATGAGCATCTGATGGGCTTCTGGACGCATCCCGAATTCACCAACTTCCCGCACTGCGCGCTCTGGGTCGATCACCGGCCAATCGGTGCCAAACATTACTTTGTGGCGACCATAGGAATTGGCGTAATGCACCAATTGTTTCGGCCAGTGTTTCGGCGCGTAGGCGTCACCGGCGGTATAAATATTCTCGTGCTTCCAGCACATGGCAATCATTTCGTCGGTCCACGGCACGCCGATATGAATTCCAATGAGTGGCAATTCAGGAAAATCGATAGCCACTTGATCGAGCAAAATCGGTTTAGCGACAGACGGCAAACGGCGCTCCTTGGAATACACCAAGTTCTGACCGACCTGCATCATGATCGGAATATCGAGTTCACAGCATTTGGCATAAATCGGATAAATCTGAGGCGCATCGGGTGGGATGCCGAACCAATGGGGATACCAATGGGCGCCAACAAACCCGTAGTCGTTGATGGCAACCTCTAACTCGCGCAGTTGCTCCATGCCTTTGGTGGTATCAATGCCTGCTAGGCCGGAGAAACGGTCGGGATACTTCTGGCATACGTCACGCACATACTCGTAAGGAATGTGGTGAGAGCCTTTGACATTAAGATCGCCACAGCGGTGAGCGATCAACAACGAACGCTCGATGCCCGCTTTATCCATTCTCTTTATATAATCTTCTATTTCGACGCCGTTGCGCATCTCGTCTGACATACGCACCTGGGTCTTAAAATCCTCGTCGACCCCCATGAGTTTACGTTCAAGCACCCAGGGCGTGTAAGGGTTACACACGATATCGATATAGCCACTCATGTTGCGTCGTCCTGTTTTCGTGGTTTTATTTTTTGGTTCGCTTGCTCATGCGTAGCCCTGGGCCGTCTCAACCCTAGGCCTCGCATCATTGGAAGATTTAACCACCGCCACCTTTACTCGGCAGCTTGTGCCATCCTCCATGCGCCTTCAACGTCGGCAACTGAGACGAGGTTGGCGAATAGCATGGCCATGGACTTCAACGCCACTTGATGGCGTTCGTCATCCAGTTCCGCGACAGCATCCTGGACCACAAACGTTTTGTAGTCGCGGTGACTGGCATCGCGCACGGTCGACTCAACACAGCAGTTGGTTGTCACGCCGCAGACAACAAGACTGTCCACATCCAGCCCGTTGAGGATGGTTTCTAAGTTCGTCGCATAGAACGAACTAGGTCGGTTCTTATCGACAATAAAGTCATCAGCCTGGGGTTGCAGCTCAGGCACCACCTCGATGTCCCATGTACCGGCCTGAAGGGCTTGCGTTTCTTTGAGCTCAGGCAGCAGATGCTTAATAAGGACACCGCCATCGGCGTAATCGGGACGGTACATATACCGAGTATAGATAACTGGGATGCCGGCAGCGCGGGCGGCGGCAACTACTTTTACACAGGGCTTAATCGCGGCCTGTAGGTTTTTGATGGGCAGTCCGGTCTTTCCACAACCACCATCGTCATCACAAAACGAATTCTGCATATCGACGACCAATAAGGCCGTTTTGTCGCGCGCGAGTTCCATTGCTGCCATGAGCGTTCCCCTTGATTGGTGCCGACCGGGGCCCCTGCCCCGGCCGGGTAACGCTTATCTTACAGACGAGTCTTGATCGTGAACAACCAGGTCATCGGCTCACCCGGATAGACTGTGAGGAAGCCTAGACCGCTGAAATCAAGGCTCTGGCTGATGTAATCGTCATCAATACAGTTGCGGCAGGACACGCCGAAGGACAAAGTGCCGTCTTCCCGTTCAAAGTTAATGGCGGCACTGACCAGATCAATTGTTCCAGACTTGGCCGCTGGGGTGTTTTGCAGATTGGTGAAGTGGCTGTCGCTGTAATTGTAATCCGCGTTGATGCGGGCATTCCAATCATCATTGACAGGCTGCACGTAACTAAACCCGAGCTGCGCTGAGAACCCAGGTAGGCGTTGCAGTTCGCCACCGACCACGACGCCAGCGAGTGCCGGATCAACGTCGATGTACTTACCTTCCTGAATGCCAAAGTTGCCGAAGATATCGAGGTTCTCAGTAATGCGGGCGGTGATTTCACCTTCCAGGCCATACACTTCAGCATCGTTAGTGGCGACGATGAAGTTTCCGCCAGCACCCGTCGCTGAATTAAACAGATTGGTGTAATCGTAATAGAACGCATCAAAGTTCAAACGAACCTGGCCATCCAACAGGCTGGATTTGAGACCGATTTCATAGTTGTCGACAATCTCCGGTGCAAACGCTGTCACTTCCGCCGGATTGTTTGTTCTCGCCGTCCAACCGCCGGACTTAAAACCTCGCGTGAACATGGCGAAGACGTTCACATCATCGTTGATGTCATACTGAACGCCGACACGCGGTGTAAACTCGTTGAAGTCTTGTTCGGTTGGCGTGCCCAAAGCCCGCAATGTATCGCTATTCCAGTCAATAATCGGACCATCACTGACCAGACCAACCGTGCCGCCAACTTTGTGAATAATATCCAAGGTCTTTTCATCACGGGTGAAGCGTCCACCAACAATCAAACGCAAGTCGTCGGTGAGGCTATAGGTACCCTCGGCAAACGCTGCGTAACTCTTCACGCCAACATCATAGTCGCGAGAGAAGAACGGCAGTGGCACACGAATGGTTGGTGCGATGAACAGATTGATTTCATCGCCGATAAACGAGAATGAGTTTTCTTCGAAGTAGAACAGACCAGCATTATACTCGAGGCGGTCGTCAGCCATGGTGCCACTGAATTTGAATTCCTGGCTCAACTGATCGCTATCGTTGATGGTGTAGAGGTTAAAGATCGACACCGGTTGGTCGGTCAGGTCCAGGTTCCAACTTTGGTACGTATTACGCCAAGACGTGATCGACTGAAAATTTGTTGTTTCGTTGATGTCGTAAGAGATGTTTGCAGCCATCCCCCAAGCGCGGCCGATGTTCTCAGTATCGATGCTTGAATCGACACTATAAAGATCGCCATCAAAGGGTCGCGTGAAGCCCAAGATATCTTTGCCATAGAGGCCACGGGCCGTGCTTTGGCTCCAATCGAAGGAAAGATCAACGGTCAAATCTTCATTCGGGAGAATACGCAGTTGCGCCCGTGTACCGTATACTTCGCGGTCGTTGACATCTTTACCGAGCACCTCGTTGTCGGTGTAACCATCACCGTACTGAGCAATACCAGTCAGGCGGAAAAAGGTGCGATCATTCATGGCGCCGTTGACGGATGCCTTGGCGTTCAAGCGATTGTATCGCCCGTAGGAAACTTCGCCCGCGAATTCTTTGTCTTCGTGCGGCTTCTGAGAAATGATTTTAATGGCACCGGCGTTGGTGTTCCGTCCGTAGAGCGTGCCCTGAGGGCCGCGCAACACTTCAACACGTTCAACATCAAATAGACTGAAGTTGTTGACGCCCTGACGCGCCATGTAAACATCATCGATATAGAAACCCATACCTGGGTCGACAGTCACAATGGACTCGGTTGTACCAACACCGCGCAAGAACACGGTCGTCGCTGTGTTCTGGCCGATGTTGTTGTTACCGATCAGGTTCGGCACGTTGTTGACAATATCAACGACGTTGAACGACTGACGACGTTCGATTTCATTGGCGTCAAAAGCCGATACTGCAATCGGCGCTTCCAATAGTGTGCTTTCGCGACGTTGTGCCGTCACCACAATTTCTTCCAGCGCCAAGGTGCTCTGCGCCACTGCGGCACCGCCTGTTGAAAGGAGGGCCAGCGATAAAGCCGTACCGGTTAGCAATGATGTTTTATGGGTCGCGCGCATGGTGGGATGTCTCCTCTTTTCTTCCCGATGATCCGGCTGCAATGGCCAGATGCGTTGGGGTGAGTCTTCCTGCGTTTCCGCCAATCTTGGTAGAGGGTCTTTCACATATGAAGAAGGCGCATATACATATGCAGAAGACATGTTAGGTTATTGAACAGGTGTGGCAGAGCAGCCACGGCCGCACAAATAGGGCAGAACCCACGATGAGCGACAGCCTGGAAAAGCGAACTGAGACCACCGGTGTTGTCAAATCTGCCGCCCGCACTCTGGCGGTACTAGAGGTCTTCCAAAACTGGAAAAGACCGGCCAGTGCCCGCGAAATTGCCCGCACTCTTGAGATGCCGCGGTCGAGCGCCAATGCCTTGTTGGCGAGCCTCGTAACCTTAGGGTACCTGTGGTTCGAACCGAAAAACGCGACTTACTTTCCAACTCTGAAAGTTGGCCTGCTTGGTGAATGGTTGATTGGATCGATCCGTCGAGACCGGGCTTTGGGCAGCATTCTTCAAGAAGTCAGTGCCGCGACCGGGGAAACGGTTTCAATCGCGATGCGAGCCGGTTTCGACATGCAATTTATCACGATTTTCCCCAGCACTTTTCCGATAGCGCTTAACATTGAGGAAGGCGCACTGGCGCCCTTGTTTGAATCAGCCGTCGGCATCGCTTGGATTGCGGGCCAGGATATCGGGGAGATTGAAGACCTGGTGGCCGCCCACAACAAACGTACGGGGATAAAGCCCGTCGCCTTAGCGGACATGAAAAAAAGGATCAGCGACGTTGGCACGAAAGGTGCCGCCGTTGCCTATGACAAAGTTTTACCGGATACGGGAGCTATCGGACTTGCGTATCCACGACCGGTACAAGGTCAAACAGTTGTTATCGGCGTAGCTGGCCCAGAGGATCGTATCCGCAGGTCGGAGAAACAGATTATCGCCCTCATCCGACGACTGGTTCGCCAAACCCTCGGCTGACCCATAGAGGCGCTTGTGATATGGAAAGGCCCTTCTCTGGGTCGACTAGGACGTTCCATGATTTTGAGATTTTTAGTTCTCTCAAGTTTAACTGCGGGCTTGCTCACAGGATGCGCAGACAACGGCGCTACGCCCGTGGTCGCCCAGGAATTAGATTTTCCAGAAGCGTCCAGTGGCCTCATAGAGCAAAAAGGCGGGACGGCTTCAAAATTTATGGTGGCCGCAGCCAACCCAATCGCCGTGCAAGCTGGGTATGACGCCATTAAGGCTGGTGGCAATGCACTTGATGCGGCTTTCGCAACGCAACTGGTACTCAACCTGGTCGAGCCGCAATCGTCAGGCATCGGCGGCGGCGCGTTCGTCTTGTACTGGGATAACGCAGCAAAAAAACTATTCGCATACGACGGACGTGAAACCGCTCCAACAACCGCTACCGAAGATCGTTTCCTAGCGGCCGACGGTACGGCGATGCGTCGACCGCAGGCTGTCATCGGCGGCAAGTCCGTGGGCGTACCGGGGCTCGTTCGCGTTATGAAATTAGCGCATGAACGCCATGGCGCGCTCCAATGGGCAGAAACGTTTACGTCAGCCATTGATGTCGCTGAGAATGGGTTTGCAGTGTCGCCTCGACTGTTTCGCTTGCTTGAGTTGGACAAAACGCTGCCGCAAATCAAGACACCCGCCGCGCACTATTACCTTGCCGACGGCACTCCGAAACCAGTCGGTACCGTGCTCAAAAACCCGGTCATGGCCGCAACACTTAGTCGCATAGCCACCGAAGGGCCGAGTGCATTTTATGAAGGCCGCCTTGCTGAAGACATTGTCGCAGAGGTCCGCAAGACCACACGAAATCCGTCCGATTTAACGCTCACTGACATGGCTAACTATCGCGCCAAAGAACGCACGCCTTTGTGCGCACCCTATCGCAGCTTCACGATATGCGGCATGCCCGCGCCAACCTCGGGCGGCATTGGTGTGATTCAAACTTTGGGTCTGCTTGAAAAATTTGACCTTCCGAATATGGAGCCCTGGTCTACGGAGGCCGCGCACTTGTTTGTTGAAGCAAGCCGTCTGGTCTACGCCGACCGCGCCACCTATATCGCTGATCCAGATTTCTCTTCCGTTCCAGAGCAAGGCTTGATCGACCGAGGCTACCTCGCCGATCGTGCGGCCTTAATTGATCCCGCCAGCCGCATGGACAACGCTGAGCCCGGGAAGCCACCGCAAAAGGGTTCCTTTAATTACGGGCCGGGGCGTGATTTTGAACGGCCATCGACAACCCACATTTCTGTTGTAGACGACGAGGGCAATGCGGTCTCCATGACCAGCTCAATCGAAGGCGCCTTTGGGTCCCATTTAATGGTCGGTGGCTTCTTGTTGAACAACCAACTGACAGATTTTTCCTACGATGCGGTAGCCGAAGGCCGGACCGTCGCCAATCGGGTTGAAGGCGGCAAGCGGCCGCGCAGCTCGATGGCACCTATTATTGTGTTTGATGAAAACGACGAAATCGTCGCCGTTTCGGGATCACCCGGCGGTATGGCGATCGTCCCTCTGGTCAGCAAAACCCTGATCGCAATGCTCGATTGGGGCATGACTCCACAAGAGGCGACCAACCTGCCAAACATTTTATTGTTTGGATCAATGGCGCTGTTGGAAGGCGGGACCGCATTGGCCGAACGAAAAGAGGACTTGGAAGCGCTGGGTCATCGCGTCCGTGTCGGCAACTTCCCCAGCGGCGTGCACGCCATTGGCATCCGCGACGGCATGATTTTTGGTGGCGCAGACCCACGGCGCGAAGGCACCGTGATGGGCGAATAGACTCGGGGTTTAATGTCCTGCGTTAAGCTGGCGCTGGTTATCTGGGTTCCCGCTTCTCTTAATGTCTCGCGCCGAGTTCGCGCCTGTTATCCGGGCTCTCTCTCCGTTGGCTCTGAGACTTCGATCAG
>WLXB01000141.1 GCA_012103295.1 Alphaproteobacteria bacterium
GCTCAGGCGCCTGTCCAAACTGCAGCCGTTGTTCCCGCTGCGCCGGTTCAGTCCGACCCGATGCCGCAGTTTGATGCAAATTCACCGTCGCGCGTGTTGAGCCCACCGATTTCTATTCGTCGCGCAGAGGCTGAGTTTTCTGGTTTGGGCAATGCCGTCCAGGTTCGTGAAGTATCTCAGTCGGCCCAGGACAATGTGACCGCTGGGTACAATGCATTAGTGCGCGGCGATGTCGGGTCTGCTCTTCAATTGTATTCAGATGCGCTTTCCAGTGAGCCGACAAGTGTCATGGCTCAACTTGGGCGCAGCGCCGCTTTGCAACGGCTCGGACGTCTGGAAGAGGCCCGAACCGGCTATGAGAGCGTGTTGCGGATTGATCCAAACAATCGTGAAGCCCTAGCTAATCTGACCTCGATTTTCAGTACCCGAGCGCCAAATGAGGCCCTCAGCCGTCTGTTAGATCTTGAGCGGGAATACCCACAGTTTAGTCCTGTGAAGGCCCAGGTCGGGCTTCTTTACGCCCGTATGGGCTCGAATGATCAGGCAATGGCCTATCTCAGAGAAGCAGCCTCGATGTCGCCTGCGACAGTCATGTATCAGTATAACTTGGCGGTTTTGCTGGATCGTATGGGGCGCGCGGAGCAAGCGGTCGTGTCTTATGAGCGCGTACTCGCTGGTATTCTCAATGGTGGTGTCGCGAGCGACTTGTCTCGGTCAAGCATTGAGCGTCGCGTACGTTATCTAAAGACCCTCTAACGTACACCGTCCGGAACGGGCTATGCCTTACCTTGCGCATTTCGGGTTGAAGGAACATCCCTTCACGCTGACCCCTAATACCAATCAGTATTTTCCGATCGACACGCATGTCGAAATTATCCAATCGATCCAATTTGGCATTGCCCGCAATACCGGCATCCTAAAAGTCGTCGGTGACGTCGGTACTGGCAAAACGATGCTTTGCCGGTTGCTGCTCCGGAAGCTTGTCAGTTCTAACGACGCTGTCGCCTACCTCAATGCGCCGCAGTGTGATCCCGAAAGTCTAGTCGGTTTGGTCTGCACCGAATTCGGCATAGAGGCCGGCACGCGCACACAAATGCTACAGGCCTTGAACACGTTCTTGTTGGAGCAGCATGCGATTGGCCGGAACGCTGTATTAATTGTGGATGAAGCACAGGCGCTTGGGGCTGAAGGGCTAGAGACCATCCGTCTGCTTTCGAACCTCGAGACAGAGCGCCACAAGTTGCTGCAAATTGTGATGTTCGGACAGAGCGAGCTCGACGATCTTCTTGGTCAACCCAATCTTAGGCAGATCATCCAACGCATCGGATTCTCCTTCACCACGGGCCCGCTGACCATGGATGAGGCGATCCATTATGTTACCCACCGGCTAGAGGCAAGCCGGATGGATGGCATTGAGTTCCCTGTGTTTGACGCGGCTTCGGTCCGCCTGCTTGCTTCGAGCGCGCAGTTTGTACCCCGGGTCATCAATATTCTGGCCGATAAGTCGTTGCTCGTTGCTTACGGCGAAGGATCGATCCAGGTCACTGAGAAACACGCTGCCGCCGCTATTGAAGATTCACCCCAGATCGCGCGACCGGTGCGGTTCAATCGCAGCATGACGCGACGTGTGCTTGTTGGCGTGATCGCATTGGAAATGGCCGCCGTTGTTGCCCTATTTGTTTTAAGTCCAACCCTGCAGTTTTGGGCTAAGGACACTCTTAGTAAGGCCGTTTCTGTGATTTCAGGGCAGTAACGGCCAGGACCCGGATTGCAGACTTTCCCTTTCATAGCGGGTCCTGAAAACCTTGTGATTGTGGTTTTCACCGCGATACTCGGTTTGGTCTGTGGCAGTTTCGTGACTGCTCTTTCGTATCGTATGCCGCGCGGTGAAGATTTTGTCAGCGGGCGTTCGCAGTGTCCTCATTGCAAATCGCCGGTAGCAGCGCGTGACCTGGTGCCGGTGTTGTCTTGGCTCGCGTCCAAAGGACGCTGCCGACATTGCGGCGTCGCCATATCTGGTCGGTACCCTGTTATCGAACTGCTCTGCAGCCTGCTGTTTGTCGTCGTGCTCTTGATGACCGAGCCTCAGTCGATGACCCGTATTGCGGTGCTATGGGGATTGGTCGTGGTGCTGCTTGCCTTATCAGTCATTGATCTGGAGGTGCGCCGTCTGCCAAACGGTCTTGTTCTCTTTGTTTTCATCCTTGCTAGCGCATTGGCGTGGCTGAACCAGCGGGCGATTGGCGATGTTGTTACGGGCATGGCCGCTGTGCTGATATTTGGCATCTTCCTTAGGGTTCTTGGTCAGATCGTCGAGAAAAAGCCCGGTTTGGGATGGGGTGACATCAAATTGGCCGTAGCAATCGCGATTGCCGTGCCGTTGGGCGCTGCGCCGGTATTTCTGGCTGTCGGCGGCGCTGTGGCGCTGTTTTTGGCTGCCTGGTTTGGCTGGAAGCATGGCCTGAGGCACATTCCCCTGGGACCAGCGCTCTGCGCCGGGGCGCTGGCGGCGTTTTTGTGACGCGAAACCGCTGGCGACTTTCTTGTGACGCGAAACCTACGAGAAAACCTATTCAAAAGCGCAATCACTGTGTTGTCGCACGGTCAGCCTTTCTGATAGCATCGGACAGGGAAAAGGCTTAAAAGATGGACGAGTCCAGATTTTGGGGTTTGTCTAAGCCTTGATTAGATATCTGGACGTCCAGCCTACAGGTGACAAGTTCTAGTCATCGGTTGGGATGACTTGGGGAAGGGGATGCCCACAATGGAACGTAAAATCGGTTCGTCGTCGTATACGAAAAAGGCCGCGCGCGCGCTGCTTCTGGCTACAGCATCTATGCTGGTCGCGTCCTGTTCCGAGTATACGGACTACGATCCGTCCGCGGGCCTTCAGAAAGAAGACTACGAACAACTTCTTAACCGCCGTGCGCCTGAGCAGGGTGCGCAAATGGAAGAGCCGCCGATCCCCGATTTTCAGCCGGTCCTGGCTGCGCCATCTGCGCCGGAATTGGCAGACGTTCGTCGTGTTTCAATCTCGGTTACCGATGCGACGCCTCTGCGCGACATTTTGATTGAGCTGGCCCGCAAGGCTGGGGTCGACCTGGAAATGGATCCGCGCATCGCCGGCGGCATTATTTACACGGCAACCGACCGGCCGTTCGTTGAAGTGATTGATCGGATCGCTGAGTTGGGCGAACTGCGTTACGAGTTCCGCAATAATAGCCTCAAGGTCGAGTTGGACGAGCCGTACATTGATTACTATCGGTTGGACTATCCGGATATAACGAGATCTGCCTCAAGCACAAGCCAAACAACGACGGACGTCGGCGACGCCATTCAAGGGGCGAGCGGCGGCAGTGGAACCAGTCAGTCGGACGTTAGTGTTTCGTCCAGCTCCAATTCGGATTTTTGGTCTTCGGTCGGCGACGGCATTGAGCAAATACTCGGCGCCACCAATACAGAGGCGGGAAATAATTCTGAAGCGCGTGCTCAGGCCTTTACCCCGACAACATCAGAGGCTGAAGCGGCGGATGATGGTGCTTCTGCTTCTGATTCTGGGTCCGCTGGCCAGGATCTGATTGATGAAATGGTGGCGTTGGACAACGGACTGGCTGCTGGCTCGAGCCCACGCTCGTTGGGGCAGCCGACTCAATCCGCCAACATCCCCAGTTCCTTTTACTCAATGAACCAGCAGGCTGGCATTGTCACGGTTTTTGCCAGCCAGAAGCAGCACAAGCTGATCGCTGACTACATTGACCGTCTGCGTCGATCCGTTTTGGCTCAAGTCTTGATTGAGGCTAAAATTGTAGAAGTCACTTTAGCAGACCAATTCCGCACCGGCGTCGATTGGTCCTCCTTCGGCGGCATTGATGCGAATGGTAACGCGGTGCAGGGCCCGTTTGTTGGTGATAATCAGAGTCTTGATTTTACGTCTAATTTTTCGCGCAACGTGGCGACCGATTCGTTCCCTGATCCGACCATTGGCCTGGTTTGGAATAACACCGACCTTGATTTGAACGTGGCGGTATCCTTGATCAATGCCTTCGGCACGACCCGGACTCTTTCAAGTCCGCGCATAACTGTTGTGAACAATCAGACGGCGCTGCTCAAGGTCGCCGAGAACGAAGTCTTCTTCGAGATTACGGTTGATTTTCAGGCTGCGACGCAGAACTCTGGAGCGGTAACAACATTTGAAAGCCAAGTTCAGACTGTTCCGGTAGGCATCGTGATGGCCGTGCAGCCGGCGATTGACCCAGACGGTCAACGAATCTCTATGAGCATGCGACCGTCCATCACAAGGTTGGTCCGCCGCGTTGAGGACCCGGCCGTACAGCTACAGTTGGCTCAGATCAATTCTCAAAGTGCAACCCCAGTGTCAGTTTCTTCAGCTATTCCCATAATTGAAACGCGTGAGTTGGATTCCATTGTGACGATGGAGTCCGGCCAGGTGGTTGTCATGGGTGGCCTCATGCAAGAGATCGCGATCAATTCGAGAGAGGGTGCGCCTGGTCTAATGGACGTACCTTTGCTCGGCCGGGCCTTTGGTCAGGATGTGCGCGAGACCGAAGTGATTGAACTCGTTATTTTCTTGCGGGCGACCATCGTTGGGGATCGCGACACGGTCCATGAAGAGGACATCCGTTTGTACAACAAGTTTGCTCCGGATCCGCGCCCGCTGGTATTTTAAGGGCGGCGCAGCCGGGATTTAGTTTGCTTGATTGCGATGTCACTGATTTCACAGTTTGAGAGCATTCCTGTTCTGGATACCTAGCTCAATATGATTGCGACTCTTCGATTTGTTCTACTAACAGCACTGAGGGACCGGCTTTTTGCCGGTCTCTTTGCGTTGGTGGCTGTGGGATTTGCCCTCGCGATTTATCTCGGCGATGCCGCCTTGGTAGAAAAGGGACAAACAACAGTTGTGTATGCTGGCGGGGCTGCTCGAACTATTCTTGTTCTTGGTCTTATCGTTTTTCAGGCGTTTCATATTCAGCGTTTGTACGAGACGCGAGAAATTGAAGCTGTGCTCTCGAGAGCGATATCGCGTGAGCGCTTTATCGTTGCCTACTGGGCAGGGTTCGCTTTGGTTGGCGTACTGCTTGCGGCTCCAATCGTGGCGCTGGTTATGCTCTTTCAGCACTCCCTCGCAGGCGCGGTTTGGTGGGCAAGCAGTCTCATTTTTGAGTCCTTTATCGTTGTCGCATTTGCTGTGTTCGCAGGGATAACCTTGGAGAAGGCGGTGCCGGCGGTTTTCGCGACCGTGGGGTTTTATGTTCTTGGTCGTCTCATGAGTTTTTTTATGGCGATTAGCGGAGGCGCAGCACTGGATGGTGTCAATGTCATTGCTGTGCCGCTCAGTGAACTTGTGGCCCTATTGGTTCCGCGATTGGATTTGTTCGCCCAAACGCGTTGGTTGGTTTATGGGCCAGGACCGGTCGATTCAATGGTCGTCTTAGTCGCGCAGACTGTTCTTTATGTTACGCTGCTTTTGTTCGCCGCAATGTTCGATCTCCGGCGTAAACGGTTTTAGAACGGTGCAGAAGGTGTCCAGACTCGCTGCTGTTTTGGTCGTTTTGGTCTGTGGTCAGGCGGCTCTTTCCTGGTCGATCCGAGAAATGCGCCCAACTCTTGGAATAATGCCCGACTTGCCGCATGTGCAGGCCGTTGACGTTCTCGCTTTTGGGGACTCCCAATTTTTGTTCCGGTATCTTGCGCTTACGATACAAAACGCTGGCGACAACGGTGGCCGCGTCACGCCGTTAAAGAACTATGACTATGAAAAAGTTGTTGCGTGGCTGCGACTGCTGGACCGGCTGGACTTAAATTCTCATTGGGTGATAGCGATGGCCAACGGCTATTTTGGTCAGACCCAGAGGATCGAGGATGTAGCGCCAATCGTCAGATATATGCAAAGCCACGTTGCACAGCAGCCCGAGAGAAAATGGCCATGGCTGGTCAATGCGGTCCATCTCGCTCGCCATCGTCTTAAGAGCGATTGGGTGGCGCTCGATCCCGCCCGGCAGGTGGCGTCTTATGACTACCGAATTATGAACTCTGCGTCGCTGCAGATGGCGGCGCTTATTCTTGACGACCTAGGCCAGCCGCATGCAGCCCTGGCTGAGATGACCAAACTGCAGGCCGATCGCGGTCACGAATTTAGCAGGGAAGACAACGCTTGGATGAGCAGCTTCATCGCTGTCATGGAAGACCGAGTTGCGTTTGCCGTGAAAACGCCATAACACGCTGTAATATATAATTATTTTAGTTTCGCGCTCCGGTCATCTCTAAGGGCGACGACGGCCGTTTGGGGGCATTTTTAGGGTCAGATCACGCTGGTAATCACGGATCGCCTGTGCTACTCATACTAAAGCAGATTGGGTCTTTTGGGGCCCATAAGCAGCGCTTTTGTATATCGTGCGTTATTTAGCTTTAGGGGGTCACTATGCTAGGAATTACCCATGTTGGGGTATCAGGTCAGCGCGGTTTTACGCTGATTGAAATGTCGATTGTTCTGGTCATTATTGGCCTCATCATCGGCGGCATCTTGAAGGGTCAAGAGATCATTGAGAGTAGCCGTCAGAAAAACGTCATCACGCAGATCGACACTGTCCGTGCGGCGATCAATACCTTTGCCGATAAATATAATGCGCTGCCAGGCGATTATGGTTCAGCAACGGCTCGTGTAAACGCCAATTTGTCCGACGGTAATGACAACGGCCTTATCGGGGCTAATGATCTTGTCGCAACCGGCGGTGCTGCGAGCAGCGAGAACATCGAGTTCTTCAATCACCTCAATGGTGCTGAATTGGTTTCCGGCACGACGATTACGCAAGCCATAGCCGCTGGATTTGGCGATGGTCAGCCTCTGCCAACAGTTGCTATTCCGGGTGCGGGCATGACCGTGGTCTATGGTCTTCACAATGAAGACACCAACGCGGCCCGGCAAACCCATTGGGTGCGTATTCACAAAGGTGTTGCGGGTGTAACGTCTGGTGCGACCAACGGTGCGTTTACCGGCAGGTCCTTGTTCCAGGTCGATCTTAAAATTGACGATGGCAATGGTGTGCGTGGAAGCGCACGGAACATTGTCGCTCACACAGACTGTTCTACGGCTGCCGGTGCTTATGTATCTCTAGGCAATATCCAGAGCTGCGTCGGTGTCTTTGAGCTGGTTCAGTAAACACTCTTCCGAAAAGCGTTATTTTACCAGGGAAAGAGGCCTCCATCGGGGGCCTCTTTCTTATTGTCAGGGCCCTGCAAATCTCGTAGCATCTGTGCGTATTACGGTTTGTAAGCAACCTAGATTTGCAATACGTGCAAGGCGTTGCGGGCATTGTAAGTTGCGATTTGGAGATGGCCTGTAGAGGCGATCATTATCGCAGTTAAAAACATTGAGTTGGATGAGGGGGCACGCATGTTAGGTATTTATGGAATTCAGCACCGCAACACCCGCGGTTTTACGCTGATTGAGATGTCGATTGTATTGGTCATCATTGGCCTAATCATCGGTGGCATCTTAAAGGGGCAAGAGATCATTGAGAGCAGCCGGCAAAAGAACGTCATCACGCAAATCGACACGATCCGGGCCGCCATCAATACATTTGCAGACAAGTATAATGCGCTGCCTGGAGATTACAGGCTTGCCGTGAACCGGCTTAGCGCGAATGTCGCCGATGGTAGCGGTAACGGTATTATCGGGTCTCCAAGCGCTGCTATGGCAGCACTTAACACTCTCGCGGGCGACGCTGCGGAAAACACTGGGTTCTTTGACCATCTCAACGCGGCCGAGCTAATTTCGGGCACGACTATTGGTGGTAGCGCAGCGACTTTTGGCGGCGGTTCGATCTTTCCGCAGGTAGCCATTCCGGGCGCAGGTATGACGGTGGCTTACGGTAACCATAACCCAGCAGCGAATTCCGCCCGAGAAACCCACTGGATTCGCATCCATAAAGACGCTGGTGGTGCGATTACCGAAGCCGCCGGGAGCGGTGCTTTCACCGGAAGAGGGCTGTTCCAGGTCGATCTTAAAATTGATGATGGCAATGCGTCTGCGGGGTCTGCAAGGAACGCTGGCGCTGGCGTCGCCAATTGCGCCAATGTCACCGGCGCATACAGCACTCTTGGCAATGATCAGTTTTGCGTCGGCTATTTTGAGTTGGTCCAGTAGCGTCAGCTTGCCGGCCGCTAAAAGTTAAAGGAAAGAGGCTCTTTATGGGCCTCTTTCTGCTTTTCAGGGTCGGGTAAATCCCTTACGATCATCTGAATTAGGATGGACGAATGGGGCTCTGCTGGCGGACGCGACCTTAGGCCGCG
>WLXB01000142.1 GCA_012103295.1 Alphaproteobacteria bacterium
TCGGTCATCGGCGACCTGGTCGCTGGTAATTAAAGCTTCGGGATCATGAAAATCCGCAGCAGCCGCGTTATGACCCATTTCCTGCACTACGAGAATCGCAGTGTCTTGATCAAGGACCTGATTAATGGTCACCATGCTGCCCATTTCCATCAGAACACGGATTACTTCTGCCGCTTTGATAGACATCGATTGCGCGAGTTCAGCGACCGTAATCGTTTCAGGCACCGCAACGTCAAGGGTTACGGGTTCTGTCGGCTTTTCAAAAGCATGCTGACCCGCGGTGGCCGACGTAATTCTTCTCGGCTTGATTGCCGGCCGAGGCTTGCGACGCCCTCGTTTGCCCTCGGCAAGATGCAGTTCACCTTTCGATTCAGTGCGGTCCTTGCCCGTGCGCTTTTTGCCTTTTTCTTCTCGCCGGCTGGGCGTTTTTGCATCTTCCGCCGGGGGCGTTACCGGCTGGACCTTCTCATCCGCCGTGACCTCCGGCGCTGGCGCCTCAGCAACTTCAGCCGCGAAATCCTTCTCTTCGCGCTCAATGCCCTCACCAAGAGCAAAACGCGCAAAACCGGTCATCTTGATGGGTGAACCAATCTCACTGGCTGCGGCCTCGATGACCTTGGAAACCTTGGATTTGTCCTCTGAGACCACGTAAATCTGCTCCAGGAGAACCACTTCCTCGTAGAACTTGCGCATGCGGCCATCGACCATCTTGGCGATAACGTCGTCAGGACGACCTGATTCCTTCGCTTGGTCAGTCAACACCTGCCGTTCGCGCTCCATTGAATCAGCATCTACGTCGTCTGTAGACAGAAACCTTGGGTTTGCCGCAGCAATATGCATAGCGAGCTGTTTACCTAGCTCTACAAGCTTTGCCGCGTCACCGTCAGACTCAAGACCAACAAGCACGCCAATTTTACCAAGCCCCGGTTTGACAGCGGAATGGACGTAGGAAGCGACGGCACCTTTGCTCACGGAGACGCTCTCTGACCGGCGCAACTGCATGTTCTCACCGATCGTCGCGATCAAATGCGTAACTTGATCCGCCACGTTGCGCCCTTCTCCGGGCATATCGACAGTTTTAAGCGCCTCTAAATCGCCATCAGCGCCAAGCGCCAGACCTGTCGCCGCTTCAACAAAGCCTTGGAAGCTTTCATTGCGGCCGACAAAATCGGTCTCAGCGTTCACTTCAAGAATTGCGCCTTTGGTGCCATCGACAGCAACACCAATAAGGCCATCCGCAGCGACGCGACCGGATTTCTTGGCCGCAGCCGATAGGCCCTTTTTGCGCAGCCAGTCTACGGCAGCTTCAACGTCACCATCGGTTTCACCAAGCGCCTTCTTGCAATCCATCATGCCTGCGCCGGTTTTTTCTCTCAGCTCTTTGACCAGAGCCGCTGTGATCTGTGCCATTCGAATTAGTCCTTCTTAGCCGCAGCCTTTTTGGTGGTTGTCTTCTTAGCTGCTGCTTTCTTAGCAGGCGCCTTTTTAGTGGTGGCCTTTTTGGCAGTTGTCGCCTTTTTGACAGTCGCCTTTTTCTTCGCCACAGCTTTCTTAACCGCTGCTTTCTTGGCAGCTGGCTTCTTCGCTGGCGCAGCTTTTTCTTCCTTGGCCGGTTTGGCCGCAGCAGGTGCTGCTTTTTCAGCTGGAGCCGCTTTAGCCGTATCCTTGGGTTCAGCAGCAGCTTCGGCAGGTGCGTCTATGGCAGCCAGGTTTTCAGCCGGTGCTTCGTCTTGAGCACCAACGTCCACGCCTGCAGCTTTCATTTCGTCTTGAATGCCTTCAAGGGCCGAGCTAGCCATCAATTCTAGGTAAAGCTTGATAGCGCGGATGGCGTCGTCGTTGCCCGGAATGGGGTATGTGATGCCCTTAGGGTTAGAATTGCTGTCTAGTACAGCAGCCACCGGGATATGAAGCTTATTCGCCTCGGCGACGGCAATATCTTCCTTATTGGTATCAATAATGAAGATCAGGTCGGGCACGTTGCCCATATCCTTAATACCACCCAATGCGAGGTCCAGCTTGACCTTCTCTCGCTCGAGGTTGAGGGCTTCTTTCTTAGTCAGACCAGCCAAGCCCGCTTCGCTGGAAAACCGCTCTTCCAGTTCTTTCAGGCGCCTGATCGACTTAGAAATCGTATTCCAGTTGGTCAGCATGCCGCCGAGCCAACGGTGATTGACGTAATACTGGCCGCAGCGCTCAGCGTATTCCTTTACCAGATCGTGGGCTTGGCGTTTGGTTCCGACAAACAGAACCCGGCCTCCGCCTGCAACGACGTCGTGAACGGCCTGCATCGCGCGATGCAGCAGTGGCACGGTCTGTTGAAGATCAATGATGTGGATACCGTCACGGACACCGTAAAGGTAGGTGTCCATTTTTGGATTCCAGCGACGAGTACTGTGGCCAAAGTGGCAGCCAGCTTCAATGAGCTGGCGCATGCTGAACGTAGGCAGCGTCATAAGTCTTTCTCCGGTTGAACCTCCGCAGGGGGTGACCAGAGCACATGCTCCGGACCGGAACCGAACACCCGGAACTCCCGAATGCCGCATCCCTGCGTGTGGAATGTCGCGGGTTCTAAGGGTTTAAGAGAGACAAAGCAAGGAATTTAAGGGCTAAACAGCCGATTATTGGCCGAGAAGCTCACGCACTTTTGGCTCGAGCCTGGTAAGTCCCGCGCTTCGCCCTATTGCCAGGGCATTTTCCACTGATTCACCGTCGATTTCGTAGGCCCCGATGGCATAAAGCGCCCCGACCCGGTTTCCGCTGCCGCAGTGAACGAGTGTCGGCGTCGTCGATTGGGCGATCGCGGACCGCAGAATCTGGGCCGTTTCGGCATCCAGCTTGTCCATGCTCACTGGAATATTGATGTAGGTGAGGCCCAATCCTCTGGCTTCAGCGGCCTCATCAAATCCAGGGTCTTCGCCGGGCGTGCGCAGGGTGATAATCGTGCCAAAGCCCTTTTGTTTCAGAGTAGCGAGGTCCGCTGCCGAGGGTTGCCCGCTCGTCAGCACTTTGGACCCAACGATCTGGGGGTTGGTCAGTTCCAAAGCCGCCAATTCGGATTGTGACAAGAGTTTGGTGCTCGCACACCCAGATAGACAAAGGACTGCGAAGGTTGCGACAACAATCTTGCTGATGCTCAGATTGGCAACGACCATATCTATTCCTCTTCCCCTACCGCGCCCACATCGGCGCGTTCGAACACATGTTGCCGACTGCCGAGACGAGCAGCGACGGCGTGCGATAACTCAACTTGTATCGATTATTGTCAATATACGCCGACAGAGCCTCTTCAAACTGGGCACCAGTCCAACGGCCCGCGCACTCAAACATCCACCTCAAAGATTCCGTACCCGAGAGATCGTCAGCGTACTTCATCGCCTCAACCATACCCATGACGTGGAGCGCTCGGTTATTTGAATCCAGTTGGAGGTATTCGCTGCCGGACAACGCCGAGGCCGGCGCCGTGAAAAGCAGCGATACCACAACGATCAACAACTTTTTTCGTAGTTCGCCCATTACTGCTCCTATCCGCGACGGAAGCCGATGCCAAAGTCAGACAACTCATCCGGTATTAATCGACACTATCAACACCGCAACTGACAAAAGATACCATACCACCGGCAACAATCAGCCTCATCTGCAATCGTTCTCAATCTCAGATCGGACAGCCTCCAGCCTTAATTTGGCAAAAAAATGTCCTCGATATGAGCTTTGAAAAGTGCCGCAATCTTGAAGGCCAGCGGCAGACTCGGGTCGTATTTTCCGGTCTCAATGGCGTTCACTGTCTGACGAGAGACATCTAGCCGGTCTGCCAAATCTGCCTGCGACCAGTTATTGTTTGTCCGCAAATCGCGCATCTTATTTTTCATGTGTGACTGCGGTCATTAACGCACCATATAACGTTTGCAAAACCCAAAGCGCCGCCATCACTGGCCACACAACCATCATGGATAATTGCGGTAGACCTGCGATCTCGAGAAATCCATATCCGATTGACAGGACTGCCGTTCCTGCAGCCGAAACCGCGATAATTCGGAGCGCCTGCAGGCGCTGAAGCTCGTCCATCCGAAGGACGTGCCTGTAGATTGCGATCGTAGCAAATACGATAGGAATCATTGGTGTCAGGGCTATCAGCGATCTCAACCACAGCCCCTCGATATCTTTGAGAATCAATAGTGCACCCGATAGAATGACCATGTAGAGCAGCATGGCGCTGCCAAGCTCAATCCAGTATTTGCGCAGAGTTTTCTTTGTAAATTTATCAACTTGGCTCATATCGTTACCCCGTAAAGTAAAGCTTCCTTTACATTATTGTTCGGCACGGATGGTGTCAAGCTACCTTTACATGTGAGTTGGTAGATTTAGGTGATCAGAATTGACGAATATCCATCACACCAGGCACGTCTTTGACCCGCCCCAGCGTTTCTGGGGAAATCGCATACCGGTTAGGAAGTGCAACTTCGACTTCATGGCCGTTCGATTGAGCCACTAAAAGAATACGGCCGTTGCCACGGCCATCAGCGTCAATGATCTCTCTAATTTCATCAACCGGTGTCCCGTCTTTAAGTTGAATGCGCAGATTGTCGAGGCGTGCCGCGATCGCTTCTTCCAACGGTGTTAATTTTGCGACCATCAGCCGGACCTGATCATCCTCATGTTTCGCATCCAAGGTGATCAACATGGGCTGCCCGGACTCCATCAACTCCCGTGACGCGACCAACACTTCGGAAAAGACAACGGCTTCAAAAGATCCCGTCGCATCGGACAGTTGGATAAACGCATACTTATTGCCGCTCTTACTGATCCTCTCCCGCTTGCTGGCCATGGTCGCCGCCATCCGCAGCGGCTTGCGACATTGTTCGGCGGTCAGATCATCCAAATCTCGCGCTGTTATGACGCCCTGAGCTGCCAGTGTTGCAGAATAAGCATCGAGGGGGTGCGCCGATAAAAAGAAACCAAATGCTTCGCGTTCTTTGTCAAGCCGCTCCATTTGCCTCCAGTCTTCTTTCACCGGCAATTTGAGGTCTGGACGATCAGTCTCACCGCCAAACAAAGCGCCTTGGTCAGAATTACGAGCTTCGGCCCCTGCCTGGACATGACGCAGAATGCTCTCTGCCCCGGCCATCATCTCGGCCCGGTTGTCGTGCAAGCAATCAAGACCGCCAGCGCGAACGAGATTCTCGATAAGGCGTTTGTTGATTAGTCCGGTGTCAAGACGACCGGCAAAGTCGGCCAAATCCTTAAATGGGCCACCCTCATCCCTCGCGCTGATCATTCCCTCAATCGCACCTGCGCCGACATTCTTGATCGCAGCCAAAGCGTATCGCACGGCCCAATTTCCATCAGCCGTCTGCTCAACGGTAAAGCCAACGCCGGAATGATTGACATCCGGCGGCAAGAGATCGATGCCAAGTCTTTTCAACTCAGATTTAAAGCCTTCGAGTTTATCGGTGTTCTGCATATCCAGAGTCATGGTCGCGGCCATGAATTCCACCGGATGATTGGCTTTGAGATAACCAGTTTGATAGGCCACCAACGCATAGGCGGCAGCATGAGATTTGTTGAACCCATACCCAGCAAACTTGGCGATTGTGTCAAAGACCTCTGATGCCTTTTCCGCCGTCGTGTCGCGTTCTGTCGCCCCTTTGACGAACTGCTCACGCTGAGCGTCCATCTCCGCTTGAATTTTTTTACCCATGGCGCGGCGCAACAAATCAGCGCTGCCTAGAGAATAGCCCGCCATTTCCTGAGCAGCCTGCATAACCTGCTCTTGATAGATCATGATCCCATAGGTTTCCTTCAGGATCGGCTCAAGAACCGGATGCATGTATCCAATCTCTTCACGGCCATTCTTCCGCTCAATAAAGCTCGGGATGTTGTCCATCGGGCCTGGCCGGTACAACGCCACAACGGCGATGATATCCTCGAACACATCGGGTTTTAGCTTGCGCAACACGTCGCGCATGCCCGTACTTTCCAATTGGAACACGCCCGTTGTGTCGCCACGCGACAACATGTCGAAGGTGACTAAGTCGTCCAATGGGATCGTGGCGAGATCAAGTTCCAGCCCACGTTCTGCTAGCAACTTTACCGCCTGATCAAGAACAGTCAGCGTCTTGAGCCCCAGAAAGTCGAACTTCACCAGCCCCGCCTGTTCGACCCATTTCATGTTGAACTGGGTCACCGGCATATCGGAGTTGGGGTCCCGATAGAGGGCAACCAATTCCGCCAATGGTCGATCGCCAATCACGACCCCCGCTGCATGCGTCGATGCGTGGTTGTAGAGACCTTCTAGCTTCAGTGAGATATCAAATAATTGCGCAACGTTTTCATCAGTGTTGCGTAAATTCTTAAGTTCAGACTCCGACTCAATCGCCTCCTCCAGTGTGACAGGACTGGCAGGATTATTCGGTACCATTTTGCAAATCTTATCGACGTAGCCGAGCGGCATTTCCAGCACCCGGCCTACATTCCTGAGCGCCGCCCGGGCCTGCAGCTTTCCAAAGGTGATGATCTGCGCGACCCGATCCGCACCGTATTCCTGTTGAACGTATCGGATCACTTCTTCTCGGCGGTCCTGGCAAAAGTCGATATCAAAGTCAGGCATCGACACCCGTTCGGGATTTAGAAACCGCTCGAACAGAAGATCAAAGCGAAGGGGATCGAGGTCGGTGATTAGAAGCGACCACGCAACGACTGATCCAGCGCCAGAGCCGCGACCGGGCCCCACCGGGATGCCTTGATCCTTCGCCCACTGGATGAAGTCGGCGACGATTAAGAAATATCCGGGAAAGCCCATGTCGGCGATGACACCGATTTCGTAGTCCAACCGATCACGATAGGGCTTGGCAATCGCTTCGCGCGCAGCAGCATCCATCTCGTCGGTGAAAACGTGCTTCTCTAATCGCCCGTCCAAACCGGTCTTCGACAGTTCGAGAAGCGCCTCTTCTTCTGTCCGTTCGCCAACCGTAGGGGACCGAGGCAGAATAGGGTCACGTCGTTCGACCATCACCGAGCAACGCCGCGCGATCACCAAGGTATTGTTGACCGCCTCTGGCAAGTCCTCGAACAAAGCCTGCATTTCTTCTGCTGACTTGAACCTGTGCTCCGGCGTCAGGCGGCGGCGATCAGAGATCGACACATAAGATTTCTCAGCGATGCACAACAACGCGTCGTGGGCATTAAACATGCCAGCATCAGCGAAGGCAGGCTCATTGGTCGCAACCAACGGCACCTCGTGAGCATAGGCTAGATCTATCAGGGCGGCCTCAATGCGGTTTTCTGTCGCTAGACCATGGCGTTGGATTTCCATGTAAAGCCGGTCAGGAAACACCGTGGCCAATTGCAGAAGGGCCTCTTCAGCTTTTGGGAATTGTTCCTCGACCAAATGCCGTCCAATGGCGCCCGATACACCCCCGGTCAACGCAATGAGCCCGGCGGCGTGGGCCGTGATGTCATCCATCGAAACCTGAGGCGTCTCACCGGCTGGCGTTTCTAGAAAAGATTGGCTAACGAGTTGGAGAAGGTTGCCGTAGCCCTCTTCGGTCTGACACAACAAAACCAACTGGTCAGGTTCAGGTAAGCGAGCACCGTTACCGGTTCGGATCTCTTTGTCTTCCCGTCGCACGGATATCTGACACCCGATGATCGGCTGTACACCCTTGTCGGCACAGGTGACTGAAAATTCAAGGGCACCAAATAAGTTGCGGGTATCGGTCAGGGCAACCGCCGGCATACGGTTCTCAGCACACAGGTTGACCAACTCAGGAATCTTGATCGCGCCCTCTGCCAAGGAATAGGCGGAGTGGGTCCGAAGGTGGATAAAGGGAGCGTGCTCAGATGTGGTTTGGGCTTCGGTCATATGGCCTTATTGATTCCATTCCTTGCCCCATTGGGCCAGAGCCGAAACCAGCTTATCCACAGAAAAGTGGATAGACCTCTGAATAACTCTAGGGATAAGGATTTCGACGCAAGACCTGAGCCGTCACCACAACATCACCCGCCACCTGAAAGATTAGAGTTAGATCTATGAAATCACCGGCTTTTAGAGGCGCGGTAATTCCAGAGAGCATCAGGTGATCTCCTCCAGATCGAAACGAGACAGTTTGGCCGGCTGGAATCTCGAGTTCAACTACAGGGCGCATACTCATGACGCCCCCCTCCGCCATTTTCGTCTGATGCATCTCTGTCTTCGCCGCCGAACGTGT
>WLXB01000016.1 GCA_012103295.1 Alphaproteobacteria bacterium
GTCAACTCAACCAGATTGATCGCCAAACCATCGGGGCCGTCGAACAACACCTCCACCGGCTGTCCGGCCGCTGCGCTGACTTCATAGCCAATCGGTTCGGACCAAAACCCAAACCCCTTAGCCTGAAGAGCCTTGGTGGTCGCACGGATATCGTCGACATAAAAATTCAGATTCCACAGGCCACGGTAAGTGCGATCACCCGGCTGCGGGATGGTCACACGGTCTTCAGCGTGAAATTTAATCGCCAACACCCGACCAACCTGTGAGTCGCCGGCAGAAAACATGATTGCTTCCGCAGTCGATTCCGTAGGGAGATTCCAATGAGCCTCGAAGCCTGGACCAGCCAGCACCGCCGGGTCACTCGCGTCCAAACCAACGACATCGCCATAGAATTTACGCACCTCTTCCAACGACGAGACTCCCAGAACCGCAATAGAAAGCGGACTGCCCGTCATTCAGAGATCTCATCAATATCAAGGCCCGACGCTTTGTTTTCCATGGCCAGCGCGGCAAGGCCACCGATGAACAAGGGCGGTACCGTGGCCAAAGCGAAAGCCCACTCCCAGCCCAAAGGTTCAATAGCCCAAGCCACTAATAGGGGAAAGACGATGTGCCCGACGTTTATTCCCAATGTCCCGGCTATTGCAGCGCCTGTTGCGCGCATGTGCGTGGGAAATTGCTCGGTTAGGAAGGTGCCCATGACGGCGTTTGCGCCATAGAAAAACGCCGCCATCAAACTGAACCACATCACGTCACCGGCATAGGTGGTCGGAATCCAAATCAGGCCGCACATGGCCAACGCTCCTAGCCACAGCCAAATCACGATGGTGTTGCGACGGGTAGTGACAAATTCCCCGACCAGAGAAGAACCGATATAGCCGACGATGCCAATGCCGTAGGAAATACCAACCAAACGCGTCGCGGTCTCAGGACTGTACCCCCGCACCTCGTTGAAGAAGGATGGAAAATAGAATGCTGTCCCAGCGTATGCCCCACCCATCATAAAAAAGATGGTGAAACACAAAATGGTGCGGCGGCGCATGTTGGGCGCGAACAGAGTTTTGACGCGCGCCTGCCAGGGCTCTGCCTTCTGTCCGGAGTCGACCTTAGCCTGACGTTGCTCTTCAAACCGACGACTCTCCGGCAAAAAGCGGGACAAGATGATAGCGATCGGTATAACAACCAGCGCCGGCAGAAAAATGGCCCGCCACCCGTAGGCGGCCATGATAGGTGCTGCGATCATAGCTGCGAGGAACCAGCCAATTGGGAAACCGCATTGCAAAAAGCCGGTCACTAAACCCCGGTAGCGAGCCGGAGCTGCTTCAGATGTGTACGTGACGACAATCGGAGCGAGTCCGATAGACACCGCAAAGCCGATAGTGCGCAACACAGCCAAGGTCATAAAGTCAGGAACCCAAAAGTGCAGCCCGACAAGGAACGCTGACATACCCAATGTGACAACAAATATGATCTTGCGACCGTATCGATCGGCGAGGATGCCCATAACCACAGCAAAGATTGATGCGAGCACGAATGAGGCTGTGAGAATCCAGCCGATATCTCCAAGGCTTTTGCCAAATTCTTGGCGAATTCCTGGGATCGCATAGCCGAACAAAGATTGATCAAAATTCGTCAGTGTCCATCCCAGAAGACAAACGCAGAAAATCAACAACGGATAACCGCGCATTTGCGCCGCAAAATCTTTGACGGATAACGAACTCATAGCCTGTCCTTAGCGGGTGAATGGGCACACGTTAGACTCCAGGTAGTCTGCGGTCGCCGCCGAAAAGACGCAAGGGCAGCACGTATACGACCGAGGACATTGCGCTGGCACCCCTTCGACCGATAGCATTCCACCGTAAGCACGAGAGGACGCTTTTGATTACTGTACGCGGTCTCACCGCCACCTATCGCCTTGGTCGCGATACCGTCACTGCGCTCGACGGCGTCGACCTTGATGTTGAACCAGGTCAGGTGTTTGTTCTGCTCGGTCCGTCTGGCTGCGGTAAAACCACACTGCTGCGCTGCCTGGCAGGCTTAGAAACTCCAGTCGCTGGACAGATCGAAATCGACGGCATCCCGTTGTCAGACGCTGCAACCGGACTTTTTGTGCCACCTGAAGACCGGCCACTCGCTATGGTCTTTCAGTCTTACGCCATGTGGCCTCACATGAGTGTGTTCGACAATGTGGCCTTCCCGCTCAAAGCGGGGCGACGACGATTGCCATCCAACGAAGTCGATGGTCGCGTCGATGAAGTTCTCTCACTACTGGGGATCGATCACCTTAGTGCGCGCTCGGTCACCACTCTCAGCGGCGGCCAACAGCAGCGTGTAGGTTTGGCACGTGCCATCGCGTTGAGACCGCGTGTTCTTTTGATGGATGAACCGCTGAGCAATCTCGATTTCCGATTGCAAGTCGAATTGCGCGGCCAGTTGCGGGCATTGATGCATGAACTCAACCTTACCACCGTGCACGTCACTCACAATCAAGCCGAAGCGCTGGAGATGGGAGATCGCATTGCCGTCATGGACGCGGGTCACGTGGTGCAAACCGACGATCCGGAATCCATTTACCATCGGCCTGTCGACGAGCACGTCGCGCGTTTTGTTGGTGATATGAACTTGATACCGGGATCGGTCGCGCGTTGGTCCGAGGGAACTGCTCAAGTGCAGACAGCGTCGGGCATGTTCCTCGCCATGACCGCCGAGAATATATCTCTCCCCGAGGGCGCACGCTGTTTTCTTGGTATACGACCCGCCGATCTTGTTGTCCCCGCACCAACCGACGCACCTCCGGAAACCTGTCTGACTGCCACGGTAACTGACCGTCGGTTCCAGGGAGATCGCATGATGTTCGGCCTCAAGGCCGGAAACGATCCGCTGGAGATTTCCACCCATCATTCCGTTCGTTTAAGCGTCGGGTCTGAGGTGCGCGTGCATATACCGCCGGACAGCGCAATTGCCGTAAAGCCGTCACCGCAGACCAGGCCCACAGACCAGAGCGATGACGGTGACTAGGCTTAATCCCCTCTCACTGATTTATGGCGGGGCACTGATTGGGTTAACCTTTATTGTCATCTCTCTTGCAGGCAATATCGTCGGCAGCCTGACCAGTGATACCCAATTCAACCGCTTTACCCTCGACGCCTACAGCCGGTTGCTGTCAGACCCGGGGCTGCCGGCAACGTTACTACGTACTCTTGCCCTTGGGTTCGGCTCTATTTCAGTGACTTTAGCCTTCGCGATTCCTTTTGCGTGGCTGCTCGCCCGTACGGATTTCAAATGGAAAACCGGGTTATTCACATTGCTTGCCGCGAAGTTAGCGATTCCGGGGTTCATCACCGCGATGGCTTACGTCTGGCTGTTCAATCCCTCCGCCGGGCTGGTCAACGCCCTTCTTGGGCAAACCAACTACACCGGCGAACCGGCCTTTGACGTTTACCAAATAAAATGGCTGTGCTTGTTGCAAGGTCTCGTACTGGTGCCGGGAGCCGCCTTCATGCTGATCCCAGCCTTGCGCAATCTCGACGGCAGCTTGGAAGAAGCCGCGCGGGTGGCCGGTGTACCCGCATGGAAAACCTTTCGTCATATTGTCATGCCTTTGCTCGCCCCTGGCATCTTGGCCGTCGGCGTTTTCTATTTTGTTGTAGCCGTCGAGATGTTTGATTTCGTCGCGATCATTGCGCCGCCCGGCGATGTCTTGGTGCTGACCATTTATGAAGCGCTCAATACAGTCGATGGGCTGCCGGACTATGGGTTAGCTGGTGCTGCCGGTGTTTTGTTGTTCGCCCTCAGCGCCGGAGCCATATTATTTTATGTGCGGTTTCTTCGTCAGGCCAAGAAGTACGCCGTACTCGGTGGCAAGCGCCGTGACCCTGGTCTCGTACGCTTAGGCAAATGGCAGCGCGCCGCGTCGGCCCTGGTGATCCTTTGGGTGACCCTTAGTGTCGGCTTGCCTGTTGTGACATTGCTTTGGGTCGCGGTGGTGCCGTTCATCCAACCACCGACCTTTGCGGCCCTCGATAGTGTGTCGCTCTACGGTTTTCTTGACGGTCTTGCCTATTTAAGAGAACCCCTGACCAACACGGCGATTGTCATGGCCGGCACCATCAGCATGGCGCTGACCTTCGCCATCTGTTTGACCTGGGTCGTCACCCGCAGCAGGTCAACCATCGCGCCATGGGCCGATGCACTTGTGTTCCTTGCGCCGGCGGTGCCTGCAATTGTCACGGCCACGGCTTTTCAGGTGATGGGGATCGCCGTCTATCAATGGCTTCCACTCTACGGCACCTTGTGGCTGATCATGGCGGCCATGGGCACACGCATGCTGGCCTATTGCACACGGACCATGAATGCGGCCGCGCTGCAAATTCACCCCGAACTTGAAGAAGCCGCCTGGGTTGCCGGCCTCAGCCGCTGGCGCACCTTCACCGGTGTGTTCCTGCCCTTGATGGCACCCGCGATATTTTATGCCGCGTTGATGGTTGGCATGCTCGCCGCCCGCGACCTGACCTTGCCGCTCATTATGAACAGCGCCGGCACGCCACTGGTTTCTGTTTTGATTTTCGACCTACAAACCAATGGCGAGACCGCAAGCGCAGCGGCTGTCGCTTTGTACATGATTGTGGTGTTGGTGCTGCTCGCGCTAACCGCACGCAGACTCACCGGCATGGCCGAACCCGGCCTGGAACCGACGCGCTAGCCGAGGCGGCTATCTTTTCATACAGTCGCGGTATGAGACTTCTTTTCGTCATATCCCTAATCGCTTTGGTCCCGCTTGGACAAGCGGTCGCCCAGAGTTCAGATTTACCCGAGAGCGTCCGTGCGCTTATTCCATTGGCGGAAGAAGAAGGCGCGCTGCATGTCTACGGCGCGACCCTCAATCCGCGACAGGTTCGCGCTTTTTCAAAATCTTTCAACGACCGCTACGGCACGGACATTGACCTCACCATGTCCGGTGGTCTGCATTCGGCCAAGGCCTCTGAAGTTGCGATGGCCCATCGCGCGGGTGTTCCCACCGGTATAGACGTTTTTTGGACAGGACTGATCAGCGCCATGGTCGATACCGGTGCGTTGATGGAAGTGGACTGGGCAGGACATTATGAGGCCGACGCCAGCCTGACCATGGGCAAATGGGGTTTGCGTACCCACGACGGCCACCAAAGCATGGTCACCATTAACACCGGGCGCGTCGCGGCCGACGACGCACCAAAAACCTACATGGACCTCCTCGATCCCAAATGGCGCGGCCGCATCGTCATCCCACGGTCGCCCTATCCATGGATTGCCATGACCTACGCGCTTGGCGAACAAGAAACTGTCGAATTGCTCTCCCGTCTCATCACAGAACAAGAACCTAAGATGCTCGCGCGCTACGCCGACATTCGCGCCCGCGTCCTCAGTGGTGAATTCCCAATCGCCTTAGGCACAGATATTTTTTCTCTTAAGAAACGCGGCGCGCCGGTTGATCACCCGGACATCGATCTGTTGGTTTTATCGTCCTCAGGCGCATTCGTATTGGCTAGTGCCGAGCATCCCGCCGCTGCAAAACTGTGGGGCTTGTGGGCGGTTTCCCCAAAAGGCCAAGCCACTTTGGAAGAGGCTCGCGGATACTCTTTGGCCGAAACCCCAGGCACGGCGCTCAACACCTATGCCACTGGCCGTCGCGTCGCACACGTTCCCTTTGACTGGCGGTTAGAGAATCACGATCGCCTGGCTGAAATTTATCTTGAGATTCTGAAGCGCGCCGGCAGTTAACTCATTCCAGCGACGTCCGCCTTAATGGAAGCCAGCTGTGCGCCGGTGTCATCACCCATGGTTTTGAGCACCATCGACAGATGACGCCACGCCCGCACGTTCTTGGGCCTCAGGGCGGTACGCTCCGATAGTAGACTGCGCGCCAGTTCCCATCGTTCCGCGCGTATCGAGGCGTCGATAAGAATCTGCGCAAATAAGTCCCGCTGCGCGTTTGACCCGCCGATCAAGTTAACGTGATCACGCACCGACTCCAGCACTTCTATGCAGTCGTCGAAATCTCTGGCCCGGTATGCCACCAAAGCGGCGCACAAATCATGACCAACGACTTGCGCAACATGGGCGTAAGTATCGTCCTCGGCATCGCTGTAGTCGTCTATCGATGCAACATAGTCCGTCGCTGCGGCACCGTCCGTGGCCCCTAAGGCCAAGGCAAAGTGGGCATCAACAAACGCCAGCAATTTGTCGTCGACCCGGCCTTTGGCTTTCTCACCTAATATGTCCCAACGGTCACCGACGTCGATGCCCTCCATATCAAGCCGGGCAAGAACAGAGATGTCGTTGGTCAGGTCGAGATACTCGTCGGATTTAGGATCAAAAATCCCATCGTCGTAGAGCGCCAAAACGTCGTCATGACGGCCCGCCTCAAACAGCATCAGCGCTTTATGCCAAGCCAAGTGATGGCGGAAGTTATTCCAATTTCCGTAGCCGCCCTTTGAATCCAACCAGGCAATACCATCAGTCTGGCGGTCTTCCATCTCGCAGACATGAGCCACCGTATGAACCGCCCATGCGTCGGCTTCGTTAAGAGTGGCGGCCGCGCGACCAAGGGATTCCGCCCGCGCATAGTCACCGGTTTCTTCTAGCCCGAAGGCCCGCATAGATAGCATGTAGCCATAGGTGGGTAAGTCCTCACGGCCCTCCCAGGAATGCCACACCCGGCCCACAGAGTTCCGCACGTTAATGGAATCACCCATATAGAAGTGCGAGTAATGCAACATCTTCACCGCCAGCACATCCATGGGATATTCACGGGTGCATTCTTCCCAGGCGGCTGTTGCTCCGGCGAGATCGAGTTCACACCAGGCTTCCAAAGCTTTGACATGCAACTGTTCACGCGCTGTTGCTGCCGCTGCGCCACGCTGCGCCGCCTCAAGTGCCTGCTGTGCCTTTGGCACCAAGGCGCGAACGCCCATCATGTGCATGAAGTACCCGCGCAGCACGTTGGCAAAAACCATTTCGCTATCGAGCGAATAGGTGGTCTTGAGCAAGTCCCCGATATCGTTGCCAAAACGCAGGTACGCGACAAGAGTCCTATCAAACGCTTCGGCCGCCTCTTGACTGGCGGCCGAAACTTGCAATCCCGTGTGATCAACAATCATTGTGCATGCTTACTAATCATCCTGCATCGCTTGGCCCCAATTGGGATCGAGGGGCACGTAATTCTCCGGCCCGATATCAAGGGACGAGATATCCATAATATGAGTACGCATGCCGCGCATAAACCCGGCTGTGGAGCGCGCCCAGGCCAGTTTTGTACCGTCCGGGGAGAGCGACGGCAACCCGTCAAAGCCTTCGTATGTGGTCATGCGGCGCGGCTCACCGCCGGCAAGGTCGCCGATATAGACATCCCAATTGTTGGGTGGACGAATACGCACGAACACATAGTGACGGCCATCGGGTGCCGGATAAGGCGCCCAGTTCATATCGCGATCAAAGGTGTAGCGACGCCAGTCAGACCCATCGTGCTGGATGGTAAACACGGTCATCGGGGTTGGGCTGATTTCACCGTATTCGGACCGACGCCAGGCGCGGAACATGATGGTCTCATTGTCTGGCAGATAGAACGGTGCGCCTTCCTGCCAGTCTTCAGTGAATGTCACCTGTTGTTCGTCGGACCCGTCGGGACGCATTTTCCACAGGTCCATCTGTCCGTCGATCATCCGACCAAACACGACCCACTCGCCATTGGGTGAAACCGAAACCTCAGCTTCATAGTGCTCATTGTCGGTCAATCGAACGCGGTCATTGCCATCCAAGTCCGCGATATAAAGTTCTGCGCCTTGCGGGTACTCGTCTTGGTCCGACCAATTGCCGTGGGGCAAGTCCATACGGTCGCGTGTCGATGTAAACACCACCCGCTGTTGGTCAGGGAAGAAGTAGGAGCAGGCGTCCTGGCCCCTATCGTTGGCGCGCCGCAAATCGGTGCCGTCGATGGCATAGGTGTAAGTCAGATTGCCGGTGGTGCCGAAGGGTGACTTCACCGCATCAGGATCGTTGGTCTGCGCAATCATGTGGAAGCTGTCTGGTGCGAAATAGGCTTCCGCCGACACGGGAATATTTGGAATGTCGTAGTAGGGAAACGCTTCGTCGGTCATCAGCTCAGCACCCGGCGGGGCCGTCAACGCCGTACCCCCGTCTGCGCCGGAGTTCATTCCATCTGAAGCGCAACCCACCAATAGAGTCGTCGCCGCTAATAGCGATCCGATTGAACGTGATTTCATGCCTAATCCCTCTTTCTTGCAAATTGTAGACCGTCGTCCAAACGCTATGACACCTGAGCCGCCTTCCGCTGGCAAGGCCTTTAGGCGTAACATCGTGTAACGTGGTGATAATCCAACATGGGTTCAGCTAGGAATAATGAAAATGATGCGACTCCGCACCCTCACCTCCGGGCTCGGGCTAGCGATTCTTATGGCCACATCTGCGTCTTCGGCTGCCGACAGCTTTAAAGACTGCGCCGACTGCCCAGAAATGATCGCCATCCCATCCGGCAAAGCCATTTTGGGTTCCGAGCCGTGGATCGCAGACCGCAAACGTATTGAAGGGCCAATTCGGGAAGTTACGATTGCATACACCCTGGCCATCGCAAAAACGGAGGCGACCCGGAGCGAATACCGCGCTTTTATTGAAGCCACTGGCTATCAAACATCCAGCGAACCGGGCCGTGAGGGCTGCAACACCAGAACCTACGACGGCGTACTGGGTTTTGTTCGCGATCACACGTGGGACGCTCCGGGTGATGATCAACGGGAAGATCATCCGGTGACCTGCACCAGCTGGGCCGATGCCCATGCCTACGCATCCTGGTTGGCCGAAACCACAGGCAAGCCATACCGGTTGTTATCGTCAACGGAGTTCGAATACGCCACCCGCGCCGGTACGCGCGGCCCTTGGTTCTGGGGTACGAGCAATGCTGACGCTTGTGCATACGCTAACGTCGCAGACTCGACTTTTCGCCGCCTATACGATTACCAGCCACTGTTTGCGTGCGATGATAATCACGAGCGCACGTCACCAGTCGGTAGTTATCAGCCTAATCCTTGGGGCCTATACGATATGTTGGGCAACGCGTGGGAATGGACGGAAGATTGTGTCCATACTGACATGCGCAAAGTACCAACTGATGGCCGCGCATGGCGTGAAGAAGATGAAGGGGACTGCACGAAACATATCCCGCGCGGTGGGTCCTGGATGTCAGGGACCGACTGGGTGCGCGCTGCAGCTCAAGCGGGTGACCCCACCTTGTACCACAGCCAGATATTAGGCTTTAGAGTTGCGGTAACTTTAGATGAATAAAAAGATGCCCGGTACGGACGAACGATATCCAATCATCTTCATGAAAGAAGAGCTAAAATGACGCGACTCCGCAGCCTGGTCTCTGGCATTGGCATAGCCATTCTAGTCAGCACATCAACATACGCCGCAGACGGCTTCACGGACTGTGACGACTGCCCTGAGATGATCACAATTCCATCTGGCAAAGCCATTCTGGGCACTGAACCTTGGGCCGCAAACCGCAAGGGCGGCGATGGGCCAATTCGAGAGGTCACCATCGCCTATACTTTGTCGGTTGCAAAAACCGAAACGACCCGCGCCCAGTACCGGGCATTCATTGAAGCCACCGGGTACCAAACGCCAAATGAGCCGGGTCGAGAAGGCTGCAACATATGGACCTTTGATCGCGTGCTCGGTTTTGTTCGTGATCACAACTGGGATGCGCCGGGCTTTGACCAACGCGAAGACCACCCCGCCATTTGCATCAGCGGCGTTGATGCCGAGGCTTATGCCGCATGGCTGGCAGAAACGACGGGTAAACCCTATCGGCTGTTGTCTTCGACAGAATTCGAATACGCCACGCGCGCCGGCACCCGCGGGCCGTGGTTCTGGGGCTCCAGCAACGCCGACGCCTGTACTTTTGCCAACATTGCCGACTCAACGTTCCGCCGCTTGTATGATTACGCCCCGGTGTTTGCTTGTGACGATGCCCAAGAACGCACGGCTCCCGTTGGCAGCTACAAGCCTAATCCTTGGGGCTTACACGATATGCTAGGCAACGCCTGGGAGTGGACTGCAGATTGCGTCCATTCAGCCATGAACAAAGTACCGACAGACGGCAGCACGTGGCGCGGCGAAGACGATGGCGACTGTACCAAGCGTGTCCCACGTGGCGGTTCGTGGGCATCGGGCACGGATTGGGTGCGCGCAGCAGCTCAGGCCGCCGATGGCGCGCTGTATCATAGTCAGCTTTTGGGATTTAGGGTGGCGTTGACCGTAGACGAATAAGAAATAAAGGCGAACCGGACTACTTGCGTTTGGCAGGCTTCATCACTTCGCCGGCGGAGACCATTGTTCCCGCTGAAAAGAGACAGGCCAGAACAATCACCGGAACGGGATCATCCAAGCTGGCCAACAGCACGCCACCACACATAAAGAAACCGGTGACGCAGCTTACGCAAACGACTCCCATGGTCAGGCTTTCAATCCATGAGCAGACAGCTTGACTGGTGCCGTCGGGCTTTTTGTTTCGTGCGTTACTCATCGTCTCATCCTCTGACCCAATTCCGGGTCTTGTTTTTTGTGCGCCGTCTTTCACATCAGTGACGCAGCGGGACATCAACGCGCGTGCCCAGCTTCGGGTTGCAAAGCCCTTTGGGGATATGCGCGTATAAGGAGTCTGACGGGAAAAGGTTAACAGCCGGTTTCCTGAGAAAACCGCAGTTTTAAGAGGGTTTTCGGCCGTTGGGCAGCGCTGGAGACGGGGTTTTACCCCAACTGATCAAGCACTTCGAAAGCCGCGCGCTCACCGGATTCCATCGCCCCTTCAAGGCCACGGGTGGATTGAGACGTGTGCTCGCCGGCAAAGTGAATCACGCCAGCCGGTCGCGCCATACTCTCTTTATACTTAGCGATCATCCCCGGACGCCAATAGGCGTACATACCACCGGCGTAAGGATCATTGGACCAGGACCAAGAGCGTGCCACCCGCACTTTGCCCCTGGCCGCGGGACGCGCTGCAACCAAATCAGCGATCAATCGCGCCTCCGCTTGTTCTTTGCTCATGCGATTAAGGAACGATGCCAGCCGACCGGTGGAGAATACATACATGCCAACCGCTTCACCGTTGTCGGTCTGCGGACCCATGCGGCCCGGGGTGGTATCCATCCACATCCCGGCGGGCAGCCCATCGTTTTCCCAATAGGGCGCATCAGTTTCGATAAACGCATGGAAACATGATCCGTACGGTAGTGTTTGAATCGCTTCCGCTTGCACGCCGGTGACCGGCGGATCAAAGGATACGAATTTCAAGGCCGAGAATGGCAGCGTGACAACGCAGCGCTTGCCGGTGAAGACGCGACCGTCTTGCGCCACCACTTCAACGCCTGCGCCGCCCGTGCGGATACCGGCGATCGGAGTGCTTTTGTGAATGGCGCCGCTCAATGATGCAGCCATGGCGTTGACCAAACTGGAATTGCCGCCTTCAATTTTCCAGAAATTAGGCGGCTCCGGCTCGGACTGTGACTTCGCAAAATTCCACACGTGCATCATATGCACCGACGACAATTCATCGATGGTGTGGCCATAGCCCGGATTCGTGTCCATGCCGAGGCGGATTTCCGCCTCGCTGTACCCGTTGGCCAGCATCATATCGCGCAGGGAAACATCGCGTGCGGTGATATCCGGTTCCCACCAGGACTCCAAATCATCGAACAGGCTGTACTTATCAATCATGCGGAAGCGGTAAGCCGCGGGCGTCAAAGTGCGAGCGTCACCCTGGAACGGGTTCAACGCATGATCGGCCCACTCTTCATTGCGAATGCTCGTGCCCTTGATGTGGATATGACTGCCGAACCCACTGAACTGGGCGGGAGACTTTTTCACTCCAAGGCGATCACAGAAATCGATAAAGCGGGCATACATCGCACCAACCGACGACCCACCTGCTTCAGGCTGTCCCGGCAGATCGGTCATGGTGTAGCAGCGTCCGCCTATGCGGTCTTTGGCCTCAACGATGGTGGTCGAATAGCCTTCGCTCTCAAGCCAGCTGGCGGCAGTCAAACCAGATAAACCCGCCCCCACAATAATGACGTCCGCGGTGTCTGCTGCGCGCGCGCGCGTCGACCGCAAGCCCGTGGCCAAAGCCGTCCCCGCCAATAGGCCAAGGCTGGTTCGTCGGGAAAGAAACGGGTTAGCCGTCATAGTCTTGATCTCCATGGCCGGCGCGTTAGACCGGTTCGAACGGTACGACATAAAGCCGCCCCATAGAACTACATATGAATTCTATGCCTTACGGCACAATCTTCATCTGTACTCGTTTGTTAAAATTCTAGCCCCCTGATTCAAAAGGAGAGTTTTTTAAACACCCCTTCGTGCATGGGCTCGTTCCTCGTGATTCTCACTTTTCTTTTCTTGGTTGATCAGCCGCCTGAGTCGACTTGCTGCACGTTAATCCGCGTGCCGTCCGGCGAATACACCGTACCCTCATACCCGACCACGCTTGTCATCTGCCCCGACAGACGCGACGGCCGAGACGCAATTTGCACACCCATAGATTCTAACTTCTCAAAGGTCGCGAAAATGTCTGGCACTTTAACCACTAGCAACGACTCCCCGGCGCGCGGGCGCTGCGCGCCAACCCGCTCAATCGGTGCAAACTCGTCACCGCTTGAGCCAAGTAACCCGATCATCGGGCCGGCTCCTCCGGCAGGGGTCATCATGACAAAGTGTGCGCGATTACCTTCGTCTAAGTTGAGCGAACCCGCCGTTTCCTCACCACCGAACTGGTCGTCCTCAAAGGTCACGCGATAGCCCATCGCCTCAGACCAAAACGACTTCGAGAGCTCGACATCAGATGTAAATAACGTCATGCGGCGAATGCTGCCGCCGTCGCCGACCTCACCGCCAGTGCCGAGATCCCGCGCCACGCGAAAACCAAACTGAGTGTTGCGCTTTTCAATCGGATCACGTCCGGGCCAGGCAATACGATTGCGTTCCGGAGCAGAAAGCCAGCCGCCTCCGCGCGTCGTGTGCCGGTCGCACCCGACGTCCCATGTCCAAGCCGAGCCATCGCGAGGGCGACCAATATGCGTTGCCGCCCAGCAATCTTCCGTCCACTCCCAAACGTTGCCGATCATGTCGTACAGACCAAAAGCGTTGGGCTTAAATTGCCCAACAGGCGCAAGGTCTGCATGACCGTCGCGGCACGTAGCGGGGAACCAAGGAAACGGATACTCTTCGGCGCCATCAAGATCGAATGTATTGGCCCAAGCGCACGCCTCGCCGGAACTGTTGCCCCAAAACCGGGATGTCGTTGTTCCTGCGCGCGCCGCATATTCCCATTCCGCTTCACTCAACAACCGGTAACGCTTGCCTGTGATTTGGGCCAGCCAACCGACATAGGCTTTGGCATCGTTCCATGACACGCAACCAACCGGATGCTCGTCTTTGACCCGCTTGGGCTGGCGACGGTCCTGCCAGTTTGCTGTGGGATCATCGTTAAACCCGATGTCGTCGTCCCAAACCCTGCATTCGTCTTCGACCACATGCCCAGTTGCTTCAACGAAGCTCTCAAACTGGCCGTGGGTGACTTCGAACCGGCCAGCGGCAAACATGTAGTCGATTGTGATTTTTACTTGCGGGCCTTCGCCACGGCTGAGATCAACTTCGCGGTCACTAATCGGTGTTCCCATCAGAAAGGTGCCTCTCGGGATCACCACGAGTTCGGGACAGTCGTCACAGTCTTTGATGACGTCGCCGACGCTTGACCCGTTGCCTGACTGCGCATGCGCAATCGATGAAAAGAGCAGCGCTGCCACCAGAACTAAAAACCGACTCATATTCCTCTCCCTCATTTCAACTCGCGGACCAATCGAAACCCGAGATCGTTGCCTCGCCCATCTGGGTTACCACTAGCGCGGCGCGCCGGTCGGACATTTGTCGGCCGGCTATACCAGCCGCCGCCCCGAACAACACGGCGCTCACATCCGCCGCCCCAAACCCATGCTCTTTCGTCAGGCGGGCGACCCCAGTAGCTGGTCGTATAACAATCCTGCACCCGTTCCCATAGATTGCCCATCATGTCGTATAGACCATACGCACTGGGAGCGAAGCTGGCGACCGGCGCGACATCTGCGTAACCGTCGTTGCAACGAGCATAAGGCCAAGCAAACGTGTAGTCCTTTTGAGATTCACCGTCATAGGCGTTGGCGTGTTCGCAGGTCAGCGACAGCGAAACACCTTCAAAGGAATTATTCGCCCCCCAGGGCCGGGGTGCCGTTGTTCCGGCGCGGGCGGCATATTCCCACTCTGACTCTGACGGAAGGCGATACATCTCTCCCGTGCGTTCGCTCAGCCAATCCGCATAGGCAACACTGGCAGCAAAATCGATACAGGACACAGGGTGATCGTCTTTGACCCGACGCGGCTGGACAGGCTTCCGCCAACCGGCCTCCGGGTCCTCAAAGTTGCCATCACGGATGACATCGCAGCCGTCACCCGCCTGGTATCCGGTGGCTTCTATAAAGGCACGAAAGTGTCCAATCGTGACCTCCGTTTCTCCGATCGCAAAGGCTGAGCGAATAGAGATACCGATCGGCGGGCCTTCGCCTGACTCTTCATTCACTTCATACGCGCCAATTGGCGTCCCCATGACAAAATTGCCGACCGGAATGACAACCATGCGCGGGCAGTCTGCACAATCCTGAATAACGTCGCCCGGCTCCTGCGCAGAGGCGGCAGTTACAGTGAATAAGGCAAAGAAGCCGATGATGCTTTTCATGGCGCACTCCGCTCGGCCAGCGAGATATCACGGGCAACGCGGAAGCCACCGAAGTCAAAGCGATGGGTCGCGTTAGCATCGCCATGATAGCCCGGGCGAATGCGAGCCACTGACGTCATCCAGCCGCCGCCACGTTGAATGATCCGGGCGCACCCGCCTTCCCAGAGCCAAGCGCTTCCGTCTTTAGGGCGGCCGATGTGAGACTTAGTGGCGCAATCTTCAGCGAACTCCCAAACGTTGCCCAGCATGTCGTATAGGCCAAACGCGTTAGGTTTAAGTGAGCCCACCGGAGCTACACCTTCAAAGCCATCGCGGCAGGCCATGTGCGTCCAGGCCAACGGATAACGCTCAACGCTGTCTAGGTCGTAAGCGTTAACCCAGGCGCATCCTTGATGAGGATTGTTGCCCCAAGGGTAAAGCGCGTCTGATCCAGCCCGCGCCGCGTATTCCCATTCCGCTTCGGTGGGTAGGCGATAGGCGAGGCCAGTCTTCTCAGCAAGCCACGAAACATAAGCCTTGGCGTCCTGCCATGAGACACAACTCACAGGGTGGTGCGGTTTTGGTTTCGCCGGAACTCCTGGGCGCTTCCAGGTGCGGTCGTCGTCGTCATCGTAGCGTTGCAGCTTGTCGTTCCAGACGCGACACCGGACCGTCGGTTCAAACCCCACGTCATTAGCGAACGCCGTGAACTCACCACGGGTGACCTCAAAGCGTCCGATGGCAAAAGCTTTGGGAATTGTCATCTGGACGGGTGGTTGCTCGCCCGTTTCGTTGTCAACCGGTACACCGAGCGGAGTCCCCATACGATACTCACCGGCTGGCACCACCACCAAATCCGGACAAAATTCACAATCTGTAAGAATGTCGCCGGGTTCAGCGCGTGCCGATAGCGGCACCCATGACGCCAAAACAATTAGCAGAGCCGCAACTGCTTTCACTCAGCACCCCCATTGAGGCACACGTTTCTGTGCCTCGTTACAGCGAGTTTAGAGAAGACCTCCGCAACTCGCTATAGGGTCTAGGACTCAGACAATACCGTAGCCGGAGGTGGGTAAAGGCAGACGGCGCAAACGCTGGCCCGTTGCGGCAAAGAGCGCATTAGCAACGGCAGGTGCGGTGGCCGGAACCGCCGCTTCGCCAGCCCCGCCGACAATTTCTTCCGACTCCAGCAACTTCACCTCCACTTCGGGCATATTGGCCAGACGCACGGCGTCGTAGTCGTGGAAGTTGGATTGCTCGACCACACCGTCCTTGATGGTGATCTCGCCGAACAGTGCCGCTGTGAGAGCGTAAGTGATACCGCTTTCCATTTGATGCACGACGTTAGAGGGGTCGAGCGCAAAGCCGCAATCGTAAGCGCACCAGATTTTTACGACTTCAAGATCTCCGCTCGAAACATCGACCTCCGCCACTTGCGCGTTGACCGAACCGAAACCAGGACAGAATGCTATTCCAAGACCACGACCTGACGGCATTTCTCGACCCCAGCCAGCCATTTCGGCAACCTTATCCAGCACCGCAATTTCGCGTGGCTTATCGACAATCAAGCTGCGGCGAAATTCGTAAGGGTCCTTGCCGGCAAAGTGCGCCAGCTCGTCCATGGCGCTTTCGGAGAAGAATCCGTTCTGTGACGACGACACGCCGCGCCAGAATCCAACGGGCACAATCGGCTTGTACTCAACATAGTCAATCAAAGTGTTTGGAATCGCGTAGGAGCCACCAACTGCGCCACCGACTGATGTAGGGTCAGGAAAGTTGCGCGGGCGATTCTGAAACTGCAGGATCGATTCCCCGGCCAGGCGACTATGCATCGCGACCAAATTGCCTTCGTCATCCAGGGCCGCTTTGATTCGGGCGACATAGGCCGCGCGATAAAAATCATGTTGGATGTCTTGTTCCCGGGTCCAGATTAGGCTGACCGGGCGCCCTTTAACCGCCATAGCAGCCTGTACCGATTGACGGGCGAAGTCGGGCTCCCATTTGCGACCGAAGCCTCCACCCGCAAAAGTGTTCTGAAGGCTTACGTTTTCTAGTGGCAGTCCTGTCAGGCGGGCCGCCTCTTCACGCGCCAAATCTTGCTGTTGATGTGGTGACCACATCTGACAATGGTCATCGGTGACCAACGCAGTCGATGCCATCGGCTCCATACAGGCATGAGCCAAGAACGGCACTTCATACTCCGCTTCAAACGCACGAGCTGAGTCAGCAATCACGGCGGGCGCATCACCTTTAGTGCCAAAGAAGGGGCGGGCCTCATCGTCAAGTGACACGCGCATTTCTTGCCACATGTCATGGGAGTTTAGGCTGTCCATGCCTTTAAAGTCCCATTCGACATCGAGAGATTCGGCTGCCTTTTTGGCTTGCCAAAAGGTCTCTGCAATAACTGCAAGCCCCCCTTCAACATCTGTCACAGCAACAACGCCCGGGTGAGATAAAATCTCCGCACGATCATCGCGGATAATTTCACCGCCATATACGGGCGACGTACGCAACGCCGCATACAATTTGCCGTCTAGCGCAACATCCGCACCATAGGCAGCAGAGCCATCAACTTTTGCCGGTGTATCTTTGCGGGGGACAACTTTGCCCAACAACTTAAAGTCTGCACGGTCTTTGAGTACCGGCTCCTCTAATGGAACGAGCTGAGCGGCCGCGCCTGCGACCTCTCCAAAACGCACCGACCGACCACTTTCTGCATGCGTAATGATTCCGCGATCGACGGAAAGTTCAGCCGCCTCAACGCTGAGGCGCTTAGCAGCCGCGCGCACCAGTATGTCTTTTGCGGCCGCGCCTGTTTTCCGAAGAACGTCATAATAGCCACGGGTCGCATCTGACCCGCCGGTGGATTGCCGGCCTTCTTTCGCTGGATTGCCATAAGCGGGGTTGGCAGTCGCCAATCTGACCTCAACCAAATCCCAATCGGCATCCATCTCCTCTGCGACAATTTTGGGCAGCGTTGTGTAAACGCCCTGACCGATCTCAACGCCAGGCACAACGATCGAAACACGGTTGTCTGACGTCACCTGAACAAACGCGTTCAACTCGGCTTTTTCACCCTCCGCGATCGCGGCCTCTGACCGAGGTAAGCGCGCGCCCAATATAAGTCCGCCTGCTGTAGCGGAGGTTACAAAAAACGTCCGCCGGCTGAGTCGAGTTTTCGACGGTGCAGGACGAGTTGGATGAAAGGTCATGACAGGCTTCCTTGGGTCGAATCATGGCTGCAAGTTTTACGGGTTAGGTGTACCATAGGGACAATCCGGGGCCAAAGAAGACCGACGAATATCGAGCAAACAATCATCCGGCGAACAGAGCGCAGAAGCTGGCAGTTTTTGAACTTTGACCAAATTCAGAGTGGTCATTGTATGGCGTTTCCCAGGCAGTCCCTAGTATCACTCCCCCTTCGTTGATACTTTCGTGCCTTGTTCAACGCTTCATAAGGCTTCCCGCCATGATGGATTACACCCTTCGTCAACATGGACGCGCCACGCTGGATTTCTTGTCGGCGTTCGGCCCATCAATCGGCCCATTGATGAAAGACCAACACACCGCGCTGGAGTCGGCGAACCTCAACGATGAAACGCTGGTAGACGACCTTGATGAGCGCGCCAAGCAAATTGAGACAGTGCTTGAAAAGGTCCCCGCCTTCCGCTCCGCTAATTTGGTCGGTGAATGGCATGGCGAACATCACGGTCGTACGGCAGCGGCAGCTTTTGAGGAAATCAAGAATGACCTCGCTTCAGATTTTGAGACATTGGCGTCTGGCGGCACAACACTAGCGTACAATCCCGATCTAGAGATTCCTAAGTACTGGCCCTACCCTATTCACCGGACCACAGGTGGCTGGGATGGTCACCGGCACATGGGGTTCATTCACGGCGAGTTGGTCCACCGCTACATCGTTGGCAAGGCGGCTAAGCCGCCAGCCGCTGGCGGAGCGCCAACTGATATCTATGCAGACCGTCGTAACTTTGCCGAGCAGGCGCCACGCCGGGACTACGAACACGTTGTAGAGATCGGCTGCTCCTCGGGGCCTTACACCACAAAACTGTCTGAGGTTTTCCCTAAAGCAAAAATTTCGGCCTGTGACATCTCAATCGCTCAACTCGAACAGGCACAACGCAACGGCAACAAACTCGGTCACAGCTGGAACCTGTTCCACGCCGATGGTCGCAATACAGAGCTAGCCGACGAGAGCTGCGACTTGTTCACCTCCTACATCATTCTGCATGAACTCCCTGTCGACGTGATCACCGATATCTTGCGCGAAGGTTTCCGCGCCTTGAAATCAGGTGGAGATTTATTGTTTGGTGATGTTGCGCCTTACAACGCGCTCAATAAGGTGGCTGCTTGGCGCACCGATTACATGGCTAAATATGGCGGCGAACCGTTCTGGCGGGGCTCTTCAACCATGGATATGGTTGGCGTTATGAAAGACATTGGCTTCGTCGACATCAAATACGAGGGCATGGCACCCAATAACTATCCGTGGGTGACCTACGGTCGGAAGCCGTAACGCATTATGTCAGACCGAAAGACCTATCCTGCAACGAAGAAACCTCGAAAACGCAAAGCCCTTCGCCCGGAAGACATCGATAACGTTGGTCAAGCGATCCTAACTTTGGCACAAGAGCTTTGGGCGGTTAAGGACCGGCAGGCTGTTACCGAAGCGGTGCTAAAAGCGCGCGGCATCGACATCAGCGAAGAGGTCGACACACATATTCCCGATGCGTCATTAGAAGCAAAATTATCCGCAGCGCGTGAAGCCCTTGTTCAGAAAATTGTAATGGATTTGACCGGCGACTACGGCCCGCTTGAATAAGGGATTTCTGCGTTTAGGATCCAATAGTTCTATGAACGGTCAACGCGCAAGACATCAAGTGCCGGGTATTCCACCAACAGACTTGTCCGTATGTAATGGTTGGTGCCACGGTGGACATGTTTAGCGGTCGCGGCTGCCAACACATGGGTGTCTGCTAAAAGCGACTCAATCTCTCGGCGATCATCTTCGGAATGATATTCAAGATAGATTTGATCGATGTCACTTAGCTTGCTCTTCAAGGCCCCTAGCACGGGTAGCTCTGCACCTTCTGTGTCGACTTTCAGAATAGAAATTCGACCCAGCTTAAGTTCACTCATCATTTTACCTGCGTGCCGCAGTTCGACGGATTGGTTCGACTCAGACGTCTCGGCGCTGTTGTACAAAGAATTTTGCAGGCTCTGAGTAGCTCCTTCAAACAACGGCATGCTCGTGTCTTCCGAATACAATCCAATTGGAAACACTTCGGTGTTTGGAAACTGCGCAACGTTCTGCCGCAAATATTCAACGGCGCCAGGAGATGGCTCGAAGCAATAACAGCGAGCAGCGCTGAAATGAGCCGCCATAAAAACTGTAAACGCCCCAACGTTTGCACCTACGTCCACGATGGTTTCAACCTCGTAACCGGGAATCGGCAGGACGGGATAGTCCTTTCCCTCGAGAATGCGTCGAACGTGATGCCCCGTGTTTGCGACGTCGGGAAATTGAAAACGATAAGATCCGCTTTTGGCATCAACCTGCACGGTGGATGTGTTGTCGTAGTGGGACTCGGATTTAGGCGGGGCGGCATTCATGGCGCCGGTATAGATGTCGCGGTGGTCCTCACGCAATAGTGTCTATGATCCTCAGCCTGACAACCGCCCAATAGCTGGGCTTTCCGACCATTCCACCTGATCAAAACTGCCAAAACCGGCCTCTCTTCGCCAAGGGTCAACACTCTTATTGGTTGTATTTATAAGCCAGTCTGTCGTAAATAAGGCGAAATGGCCTGCATAGACTGGCCAAACATTCACCATAGGGAACGCTGCATGCCTCTGGAATCTGACTTTAAGCACGACGACATCCACATTTTGGTGGTTGATGGTGCCAGCGCCAAGGCTGAGTCGCTTACCAAAAGCCTCAGAGAAGCCGGTTTCAAAAAGCCAAATATATTGGTCGCGCCGTCTTTCGATGTCGCGGTGAGTACTGTCGAAAAAGAAAAAATACACGTCGCACTCATCAACTACGACCTGGCATCTCGCACAGGCTTCGAACTCATGGAGGAGCTTGCGAGAATGGGAAACCCACTGCCGGTCATCATGACAGCAGAGAAAAAAGATTCGAAGATTGATTCCGGGGCAATGGATCGCGGTGCTTACGATTACCTCATCCATTCTGAAATCGATCCCGAACTTTTAGAGCGCACGATCAGATACACCGTCATCCGCCGTAAGCTGGAAGATCAATTGGTCCACGCGGCTCTCTACGATGAACTTTCAGGCTTGCCAAACCGCCGCGCGTTTTTTGATCGGCTAAAACAAGGCTTGTTTCGGGCTGACCGTCACAAACAAGAACTTTCGATTGTCTACATTGATCTCAACGGATTCAAAGCCGTCAACGACACCCATGGGCATCAGGCAGGCGACGAGGTCATTCGAGAAATAGGCGAACGACTTCAGATATGCTTGCGCCGCACGGACACCCCAGCGCGGCTTGGCGGTGATGAATTCGCCTGCATTTTAGAAGACTTTCGCGATCGAGAGGCCGCGCTCGCTGTGATCGACAAAATCGTAAACATCTTCGCTGAACCAATTCCCTACGAAGGTGTTGACCATCAGATTGGTGGGAGCCTTGGCGTGTCCTTCTACCCGGAGAACGCGACGGAAGCAGACTTGCTCATCCAACTCGCTGATGAGTCCATGTATCAGGCCAAGGTTAAATCTCGTCGAACGGGCAAACCGGAAGTGATCATTGCGACCCCAGAGGAAAAAACAGCTTAAGCGATACATCACGTGAGTGATATGGGCTCAGTCGCCTTTGTGGCGCAAAGACGCTGCCGAACGGCTGGCCGCGGCACTTGCTCCGCCCCATGTTCGTAGGCAACAACGGTAAGGCTGCCTGCAAACGCGCTTAGCAATTCACCCGGCTGCAACAGAAAGTCAGGATTTCTAGGGCGCCCGAACTTCTCGTTCCCCGCCCCGAACGTCTCTATCAAGAGAACACCATCTGCCATCAACGCCTCCACGAGAAAAGGGAAGTGAACCCGATAGAGATAGTTGGTCATTACGATGCCGTCGAACGTATTCACCGAGAATGGCCACCCATCGTCCTCTATATTCGCTTCTAGAATTGTTAAGCCGTTGCTCCCTGAAAGATCCGATAACCCTGAAGTATCGATATCAACCGCAGTCACCTCATACCCTGCACCAAGCAAGTGGCGCGTATGGCGTCCATGCCCGGCCGCAACGTCGAGAACTCTTCCTCCAGCGCGAATAAGAGGTGCAAACCGTGTTACCCACGGTGAGGCAGCAATATCTGGATCATTGGGACGGTCAAAGCTCGACATACCGGATGACTTTCTCCTCAGATCGGCTGACAACACCCTACTCATCGACTCCTGCCGCCCGACAAAGGTAGCATGACGCCCGATGACGAGGAGTATTCAATGAGTCGTATAGCGTTTTTTGGTCTAGGTCTGGGCACCCTATTGTTGGCAGCCCCATCCTTCACGTCTGCACAAGATGCTCGGGCCCTGCATGACCGCATCATTACTTTTGACGCTGAAATAGACGTCCCGTTTGAGTTCATGGAAGAGGCCAACGATGTCGGCAACGAAACTGGCATGCAGGTGGACTTACCCAAAATGGACCGCGGCGGCCTAGACGGTGCCCTCTTCGTGAACTGGGTGCTGCAGGGTGGGAGAACGCCATCCGCATACCTAGCGGCTCGCTCTGATGCAGAAAAGAAATTCACTGCGATTGAAAAGATGATTCTGACTTATCCGGGTCGCATTGGGCTCGCCCGGACCGCAGATGAAGCTGAAAAGCTAGTCGCGGAAGGGAAACACTTTGCAGTCATGGGCATGGTCAACGCCTGGCCAATTGGCCCGAACCTCGATTGGCTACCTGAGTTATATAATCGAGGCCTGCGCAACATCACGCTTAATCATGCCGGACACAATCAATTCGCGGATTCGTCACGGCCACGCGCACAACTCAACGACAACAAACAAGAACACGTTGGCCTATCTCAACTTGGCAGAAGCTTAGTCGGCATGATGAACGATCTCGGCATCATCGTTGATGTCTCGCAGGTCACTGCGCAAACGGTGTTTCAAGCAGCAGAATTGTCACGGGCGCCGATCATTGCGTCGCATTCAGGTGTGAAGAACATCATCAAAACGTCTCGCAATCTAACCGATACTGAAATGTTAGCCATAAAGCAGACCGGCGGCGCGGTTGGCATCGTCGCGTTCTCGAGTTACCTCCGCCCGTCTTTGCCGGGTCAAGGCGCCGCATTCGGTGCCATTTTAGGTGAGTATGGCACAACAAATTTGGCCGAGATTACGGCAGCATTTTCACCCGAAAAGGTCGAGCAATTTAAAATCGCTTTTGCCGCGTATGAGAAAGAGTTCCCTCCCGCAACTGTCGCGGACTATGTCGACTCGATTGCCTACGCTGTCGACCTGCTCGGCATAAACCATGTGATGATTAGTTCGGATATCGAGCATGGGGGCGGTGTCACCGGCTGGATGAACGCCGGTGAAGCCTCCGGGGTTACAGAAGAGCTTGTCTCCCGGGGCTATACAGAGGACCAAATTGCCAAACTTTGGTGGGGGAATTTTGCCCGCATCTGGCGCGCTGTAGAATCGACCGCAGCCAATTAGCACAATTTGACGCAGTGCAGCAAAAAGCCTAAGAACATAAGGATACTAGGCGTTACACGCCCGTTTTCCCTGTTTCTTGTAGGTGGAGCAAAGCGGTGACCAAGCCGGCAGCACCTGAAACCCAAATACTAGAATTGGCGGCGGATTTTCCAGCGGCAGACCCAAACGCGTGGACGTCTCTGGTCGAAAAATCCTTAGGTGGTCGGCCTTATGAAAAATTGGCCTCTAAGAGCTACGACGGCCTGACGATCAAACCACTGTACACAGCAGATGAGTCGAGCACAGGGACGAATAGCCAGACGAGCAACGCGACTGCATTGGCCGCAACATCACCCGGCTGGGACGTCCGATGCCTGTCATCGCACCCCGACCCGAGTGAAGCGAACAAACAAATACTGGCTGACCTTGAAAAAGGGGCAACGTCCGTTTGGCTTAAGCTTGATCCGACAGGACGTGCAGGCACAGTCGTCAAGTCCCGCAACGACCTTGAAATACTGCTTGATGGGGTATTCCTCGATCTAGCACCGGTGACTCTTGACCCTGGCGGACCCTCTTTGCCGCCGGCCGCCTACTTGATGGATCTACTAGCCCGCAGAAAAGTTGCGCCTGAATCCTTCACCGGAAACTTCGGCGCTGATCCACTCAGCACGCTCGCCGCTGTCGGCAAAGTGATTGTTCCGATGGATACCCTTCTCGGACGTATGGCTGATCTTGCCTCATACACGGCTAAGACCTATCCCAACGCAAAAGCTCTCAACGTCGCGACGACGGTTTACCACAATGCCGGCTGTTCCGAGGCTCAAGAACTCGCAATCGCGATGGCCACGACCGTTGAATACATCCGTCACCTTACGAATGCCGGTATATCAGTCGACGATGCGTGTCGTCAGGTCGCGTTTACCTTGACCTGTGACACAGACGTCTTCCTCACCATTGCTAAACTACGCGCGGCCCGCCGCCTCTGGGCCAGGGTGTCCGAAGTGTGTGGAACCGATGCAGCGGCGCCAATTCACGCGGTGACAGCACCGCGCATGATGAGCCGACGTGACCCATGGGTGAACATGTTGCGCGGCACGGCAGCGTGTTTTGCGGCTGGCGCCGGTGGAGCCGACGCGGTTACGGTTCTGCCGTTTGAAAGCGCTGCGGGATTACCAACATCGTTGGGTCGCCGTATTGCACGCAACACTCAGGTCATCTTGCAGGAAGAATCTTCCATCAACCGGGTCACGGATCCCGCTGGCGGGTCATGGATGGTTGACTCGCTCACGGAAGAAATGGCCGAGAGGGCATGGTCCATCTTCCAAGACATCGAAAAATCCGGGGGCATGGCAACCTCAATCGCGAGCGGCGATATTGCCAGGCGAATTTCCGAGACAGAACTTGCCCGAGCTAAGAATATCTCCACACGCAAAGACGCGCTTACAGGTGTGAGTGAATTTCCGAACCTCGCAGAAAACACTGTCGAGACAGACACACCCGATATTGCTGCAATTTTGACCAAGGCGGACAAACAAGCAAACAATGCGCCTGGCACTGTTGGGGATCTGCCCAACCACGGCGACGGTGCATTGATGACATCCCTCGTGAAGGCCGCCGCAAATGACACACCAGCGCAGACGATCGGTGCCGCGCTGAAGGGAACACCGATAGAAGTCACGCCGCTGCCGCAACACCGCCTGGCTGAAGACTATGAAGCTTTGCGCGACGCCAGCGACTCCTACGCTGCCGAATATGGCGCACGACCGAAGATATTCCTGGCCAACGTCGGTAGCGTCGCCGAATTCACCGCCCGGGCTTCGTTCGCAAAGAATTTCTTTGAAGCCGGCGGAGTAGAGGCTGTCGCAGGAGAGGGCGGTGCTAGCCCAAGCGAGATCGCAACCAACTTTAGATCAACCGGCGCTGCCGCTGCCGTTATCTGTGCGACCGACAAACTCTATTCTGAGCACGCCGAAAACCTAGCCGCGGAACTGAAGAAGGCAGGCGCAACCGTCATTTATCTGGCGGGTCGCGGCGGCGATCATGAAAAATCATGGCGCGCAGCAGGTATCGGCGGGTTTATCTACGTGGGCTGTAACGTCTTAGCTGTTCTTAGTGACGCTCATAAACGGCTGGGAGTCAGCTCATGAGCCAGGTTCCAAATTTTGCCGATATTCCATTGAAGAAGGCGGATACCGCTGGGCCGAGACCTGACGAGAGTGTTCCTACGTCACTCTGGACCACGCCTGAAGGCATCGATGTTAAACCGTCCTTCACCGCAAGCGATGTTGAAGGACTCGATTTCCTGAATACCTTGCCCGGCGTTCCACCGTTTCTGCGCGGTCCCTACCCAACTATGTACGCCAGCCGGCCTTGGACTATCCGCCAGTATGCTGGCTTCTCGACGGCTGAAGACTCAAATGCGTTTTACCGCCGCAACTTAGCCGCCGGACAAAAGGGCTTATCAATCGCGTTCGATCTTGCGACGCACCGCGGCTACGATTCAGACCACCCCCGCGTTACCGGTGATGTCGGCATGGCTGGCGTTGCAATCGATTCCATATACGACATGCGCACGTTGTTTGATGGCATCCCCCTGGACCGCATGTCCGTTTCAATGACAATGAACGGGGCTGTGTTGCCAGTTTTGGCTTTGTATATCGTGGCCGCTGAAGAACAGGGCGTGAAACCAGAAGCGCTGTCCGGCACCATTCAAAACGACATCCTCAAAGAGTTCATGGTGCGCAACACTTACATTTTCCCGCCAGAACCCAGCATGCGCATAATCTCTGACATCTTCTCCTATACGTCGGAGAAAATGCCGAAATACAATTCCATATCGATCTCCGGCTATCACATGCAAGAAGCAGGTGCGACCGCCGATCTGGAACTGGCCTACACCCTAGCTGATGGCGTCGAGTACGCGCGCGCTGGACAAGCTGCTGGTTTGGACATCGACACCTTCGCACCGCGCCTATCGTTTTTCTGGGCGATCGGCATGAACTTCTTCATGGAAGTCGCCAAAATGCGGGCCGCGCGTTTGCTGTGGGCAAAATTGATTAAACCGTTTGATCCAAAGAGCGACAAATCTCTGTGCCTGCGCACCCATTGCCAAACGTCCGGTTGGTCACTGACCGCACAAGACGTATACAACAACGTGACCCGCACCTGCATCGAAGCGATGGCCGCGACCCATGGTCACACACAATCGCTACACACGAACGCGCTAGATGAAGCCTTGGCGTTGCCGACTGATTTTTCCGCGCGCATTGCTCGTAATACGCAGCTCTTTATTCAGCAAGAAACGGGAACATGCCGCACGGTCGATCCCTGGGGCGGCAGTCATTATGTGGAACGCCTGACACATGATCTCGCCAAGCGCGCTTGGGAACACATTCAGGAAGTCGAAGAACTGGGTGGTATGGCCAAGGCCATCAAGGCCGGCATTCCCAAGCTGCGTATTGAAGAGGCCGCTGCCCGCACTCAGGCTCGGATCGACTCTGGCCGACAAACGGTTGTCGGAGTCAATAAGTACCGATTAGATGAAACTGAGAACATTGACGTTCTCAAAGTCGACAATGCGGCCGTCCGCACGTCACAGCTCGAGAAACTAAAGCGCTTGAAGGCTGAGCGGGATGACGCATCATGCCAAACAGCACTGTCAGCCTTGACCGAAGCTGCGAAGACCGGCGACGGTAACCTACTGGCTCTTTCTGTTGACGCCGCTCGGGCAAAGGCTACGGTTGGTGAAATCACTATGGCACTGGAGGCCGTATACGGTCGTCATGTTGCCGAGATTAAATCTATTTCGGGGGTTTATCGAAAAGAAGTGGGTGAGTCCGACGAAACAGTTACCAAGGTTGCTGGTATGGTCTCCGCCTTCGAGGAGAGCGAAGGCCGCCGCCCGCGTATCCTGATCGCAAAAATGGGGCAGGATGGCCATGATCGTGGCCAGAAGGTCATTGCCACCGCCTTTGCCGATCTTGGATTCGACGTTGATATTGGCCCTCTGTTCCAGACACCAGAAGAAGCCGCGCGCCAAGCCGTAGAGAACGATGTGCATATTATTGGTGCCAGTTCGCTGGCCGCCGGGCATTTAACACTGGTGCCAACGCTCAAAGATGAGCTCAAGAAATTGGGCCGCGACGACATCATGATTGTAGCTGGTGGTGTTATTCCACCGCAGGACTACGACGCTCTCACAAAAGCCGGTGCGGCAGCAATATTTCCGCCCGGAACAATAATCAGCGAAGCGGCTGTCGGCTTGCTCGACAAGCTCAGCCAATCCCTCGGCCATAGCGCCACAGCGGCTAAGTAGAGAGCCAGCAATGTCGGCACCTGCCGCACACACCCTTGGCAGCCGACCGCGCTTGTCGATCGATGAGTACGTCGCCGGCGTTCGATCTGGCGACCGGGCGAACCTTGCCCAAGCCATTACATTAATCGAAAGCCGGAAGCCCGAGCATCAGGATCAGGCACAAGAACTACTGCTTAAGCTTGCCCCTTTGGCTGGCCAATCAATCCGGGTTGGTATCTCTGGCGTACCAGGGGCCGGTAAAAGCACCTTCATTGACACCTTGGGAACGAACCTGACCAAAGCCGGGCACAATGTCGCGGTATTGGCCGTCGATCCAACGTCCGCCAGGACTGGTGGATCGATCCTCGGCGACAAGACGCGGATGGCAAATCTTGCAACAAACGACAAGGCCTTCATCCGTCCCTCGCCCACGTCTGGAACGCTTGGTGGTGTCACACGAACAACACGCGAAACGATCCTGGTCTGTGAAGCCGCGGGATATGACGTCATCCTGGTCGAAACCGTCGGCGTTGGGCAATCAGAAGTCGCCGTATCTGAGATGGTCGACTTCTTTGTGGTGCTATTGATCGCCGGAGCGGGAGACGAGCTACAAGGCATTAAAAAAGGCGTCTTAGAAATCGCTGACATGATCGCGCTGAACAAAGCGGACGGTGACAACGAAACCCGAGCCAGAGCATCCGCAGCCGAGTACCAACACGCTTTACGCATTATCGCGCCGAAGGATAAGGAGTGGACGCCACCGGTTGTGACTGTTAGCGCGCTCGAGAATCGCGGGCTAGATGATTTGTGGGCCAGAATTACACAGAGACACACGCAGCTCGCCGGCGGAGGCGGCTTAGCGGCCATGCGGCAGCAGCAGCAAGTAAGGTGGATGTGGGCGATGGTCGAGGACCGCCTCGTTGCAAAACTCAAGGCTCACCCAGAAATAAAAGCCATGGTTCCAGACCTGGAAAAAGCGGTTACTGAGGGCGGCGTTACGCCAGCGCTCGCAGTGGACAAAATGCTGAAGGCATTTAGGACATAAGAAATGCCTGCTCCAGCCCATTGCGAGGATTGTTACGTCCTGACCATCCAGTGCCCTGATGCGGTCGGAATCGTCGCCGCAGTTTCAACGTTTCTGGCTGAGCACCAAGCCTTTATCACAGAAAGTGCTCACTACGGCGATCCCGACACCGGCCGCTTTTTCATGCGCACCGTATTTCGATCAGCCACAACCGACCTCTTATCTCAGGATGACATGGCTGCCGGTTTTTCTGCTTTAGCGAAAAGGTTCGACATGAGTTGGGACCTGTTCGGGTCTCAAGAAAAAATCAAAGCCGTCATCGCCGTATCAAAATTCGGGCATTGCCTTAATGATCTACTGCATCGCGTCCAAATTGGCGGCATTCCTGTAGAGGTGACGGGCGTCGTGTCGAATCACGACACGTTTCGTGATCTTGTCGAGTGGCATGAAATTCCGTTCCACCACTTGCCGATGACGCCCGAAACCAAAATAGCCCAAGAAGAAAAGCTGTTGGATGTGATGACCTCAACTAAGGCTGAAGTTCTTGCCCTCGCGCGCTACATGCAAATTTTGTCACCAGACCTCTGTGCAAAACTTCCTGGCCGAATCATAAATATCCACCATTCTTTCTTGCCCGGCTTTAAGGGCGCGCGCCCTTACCATCAAGCTCATACGCGAGGGGTCAAAATTATTGGGGCAACAGCCCATTACGTTACGCCCGATCTTGATGAAGGCCCAATCATCGAGCAGGCGGTCGAACGCGTCGACCACACACTTAGCCCCGAGGACCTAGTATTACTGGGCCAAGATATAGAAAGCTCCGTCCTGTCACGGGCCGTCCGCTGGCATGCAGAAAGGCGCGTGCTGTTGAACGGCACCAAGACGGTGGTCTTTCGCTAGCCGCTCCGGCTATTCTTTTTCGACCCAAATTTCTACTCTTGAAGGAGCGTACCATGCGCACCCTAACTCTATCTGTTGCTCTTTCGCTTATCGCTATGATTGGCGAGGCGGCCGAAACGAACCACGAAATGATTGAGCGGGCGCGCGGCATTCACCAGCGGGTTATTACCGTCGACACCCATGTGGACATCCCCCCCAACTTCGCCACACCCGCCTATGACCTCATGAAACCGGGACCAAGCAGACAGCAAGTCCATCTCCCGACAATGATCGAAGGCGGACTAGATGCGACTTTTATCATCGTTTTCGTTGGGCAGGGCCCCCGCACCGATGCCGGATATGCAAAAGCTCTGTCTGATGCCTTTGTAAAGTTTGCTGCTATTCATCGCGTTACCAGCGATATGTACCCAGATCAAATTGAGTTGGCGAGAACAGCCGAAGATGTACGTAGGATCGATGCTGCTGGAAAAAAAATCGCGCTCATCGGCATTGAGAATGGTTATCCCATGGGGCGGGACCTTCGATTGCTCGATCAATTTTACGACTATGGCGCCCGATACTTTGGCCTCATCCATACCGGACATAATGATCTCGGTGACTCATCTGTCCCCAACCGGCGGCGCGGCGAGCCCGCCGAAGAGCATGGTGGCCTGACAGATCTTGGACGTCAGGTTGTGCACCGGCTCAATGAACTCGGGATCATGGTCGATGTGTCGCATGCATCGAAACAAACGTCGCTAGACATCATCGCAGAATCAAAGGCCCCTGTAATCGCCTCCCACTCTAGCCTGGAAGGCGTTTACGACCACCCTCGCAACATGAGCGATGAAGAGCTCATGGCCATCAAAGCATCAAACGGGGTAGTTCAAGTCGTCGCTTTTGATACCTATTTGCGGGCTGTGCCCCAAGCAAAGCAGGACGCCATTGCCGCGCTTTGGAAAGATATCGGCGTCACAACGATTAGCGATTTCAGAACAATGCCTCGCGACGAGTTAGAAGTGTATCGAGCAAGAATGGCGAAACTAGAACTGGAATTTCCTAGAGCAGGCGTAAAAGACCTTGCAGATCACATCGACTACGCCGTCGGTAAAGTTGGCATTGAACATGTTGGTATTGCATCTGACTTCAACGGTGGCGGCGGTATTGAGGGCTGGTCGGACGCCTCAGAGACCTTCAATGTCACGTTAGAATTGGTCCAGCGAGGCTATTCCGAAGAACAGATCGCCAAGCTTTGGGGGGGAAACCTCCTGCGCGTTCTTGCCGATGTTGAGGAGCACGCAAAAAGCTCTGACAGATAAGCAGCGGCTGCACGCATGGCCCGCACTCCTCTGACGATCAGTCAGGAGTTCAGCCTCGCCTGGACGCGGGTCTACTCATCCGCTTTCACCGGCGCGTCTGACTGGTTCCAAGGCATCGGTTCTGGCCGGATCAAATCGCACACCTATGGGACTCACCCAGATGAGTGTTTGGACATCATGGAGGCAAGCGAGTCTTCCACCGCTGCGCCTGTGGTGTTTATTCACGGAGGCGGCTGGACGATGGGCCGTAAAGAATCGTATCAAGCTGACCTTGAGCCGATACGGCTGGCAGGCCGCACGGTATACAATATCGAGTATCCCAAGGCGCCGGACCATCCACACCCTTATATGTTGAAGTCTATCTTCAAGGCGCTGGCCTGGCTAAAACGTGAGCAAGGCGCAGAATATGTTCACCTTGTCGGCGATTCAGCGGGAGGCACGCTATCCATTATGGCCGCCTTGGTGATCGCCAATCCGGGTTTACGTCACCCGATAGAACCGATACCCGCGCGCCCGGAATTACCGGAGATTGTCTCGGTCTCGAGCTTGTACGGCGTGCTGGATCGTCACTCTTGTTTCGATGACAACGTGCCGGGCGGCAGCGCAATGATCGCCGCCTACGGAGGTCAGCAGGCTCTCTCTCAAACCGTAGACGCAGACCACGCCATTACCCCCATGGATGTCACCTTTAAAAATCACCCGCCCTGCTTTATCGCAGCAGGAAGTGACGACCCCCTGAGACGATCATCAGAGATATACAAAGATCGGTTGGCGGGGCACGGACATTCGCCGACATTCAAAATCTATGACGGCGCGGCTCATGGGTTTTTAAGTTGGCACCATAGCCCACAGCGCGAAGAGTTATTGAACGACATCCTTGCGTTCATAGGTCAAACCGAAACGACTTAGTCGACCAGGTCGATCTCATGATAATTGATGTAGCCATGCATCTGTTTGTATCCCGTAACATGGCGAGAGAGACCCGAGAATTCCGGTGACTCGTGAAGAAAAATGGCCGGAGCCGTATCACGGGTATAGTCCATGAGTTCATGGCGGAGTTGCAGGCCGCGCACCGGATCCCATTCAACCAACGCCTCTTCAATCTTGGGCTGGATCGCGTCGTCGCAATGCCACGCAGGCACACGCCGACACGAATGCATCAATAGCGGTCGCAAAGCATCGAAGATAGGCCACGCGGGCCAGATGGTTGAATGTGCCCCCGCACCACCATGGGTAGGGTCTCGCAATATCGTATTGAGATAAGCCGCTGCCGGCAGTTGGCGTACTTCCATTGTGACCCCAACGCGGGCTAGATCAGCAGCCACTTGCTGAAAGAGGAGGGTTCCCGACCCAAGGCCGGTCTGGGTTAAAAACACGAACTCGAATCCATCCGGATAACCCGCTTCTGCCAGCAACGACTTAGCTTTGTCGGGATCATAGGGGTAGGGCCGAAGATCAGGATTATAACCATAGGCCTGGTGAGACACGCCCTGGGTTGCAGGTGTGGTCAATCCTTCGAATAAATTGTCGATGATTGCGGTTTTGTTCACTGCATAGTTTAGAGCCTGGCGCACACGCACATCGGCGAGCGGACCACCATGGACGGTTACAAACGAAATAGCTGCGACTGATGGGTCTAACCACGCCTTGGAGACAGCGCCACCGGCCTCAACAGACAATCTCTCGTCAGGACCAAGGCCAACTGCAATATCGACGCGACCCGATAGAAGCCCTTGAACCCGCCCTGAAATGTCGGGCACCGCAATGATTTCTAGACGGTCTAGTTTCGGCGCGTGCCAGGAACTCCGGTTGGCTGTCATTGAAATTGACGAAGCCTTCCATGACTCGACTTTAAAGGGACCGGTTCCGACAGGAGCCTCGGCATACCCTTGGCGACCCAACTCTCTAAATCGCTGGGCGTCGACCATAATCAGCGACCCCATGTAATTGGGCATGTTTGGAACGGGGTAAGCTGTTGTAATCTCGGCGGTGAGACGGTCAATAATTCTCACGTTTTTCAGGAATTGAATTTCGCCCCTCACTCCGTCTCGAACAGATGCGTCGCTGGTAAGCCAATTGACCGCAGCCTTAATTGAGTCCGAGGTCAGTGGCGTTCCATTTGAGAACACGACATCGTCCCGCAACGCGAAACGCCACGTGTGCTCATCGACATTCTCCCACGCTGTCGCAAGCCAGGGCATAATGGTTCCTGCGCCATCAAATTTTACGAGGCCGTCGTAAATAGCACCAGTGGTGAACACTGTTGGACGCGCTGTTGTGGCAAAGGGATGACCTAGAAAAGGCGGTAGGGCGTTGACGGCAACGCGCAGAGTTTTTTCAGCCTGAACAGCAGGTGCCCAAACCAGCGACAGCAAAACAATGGAACTGAGAGCAAACCGAACCCCAGCTTTTAAGAGAAGCATATTAAGAAAATCCAATAGTATCGTTGTTGCAGCCTAGGCATGACTTCAATAATAGTCACTTGATGAGTATAGGCGGAGATCAAAATCAACAACACACATACAAGCAGACCCGTTCAGACACCCTCCACCTTGCGAGATTACGCGCCGCGGCGTAGGTAAGAATACAATGATAAATATTTCTGGGGACTGGTTATGACGAAAAATGAAAAGAACCGGGCTGACTTGAACGACGGTCTGGATCACGTGAAGGACCTGCCTGGTTTTGACAAGGGTCACCCTCATTACTTCAATGACCAAATGATTGATCACCTGCTTGAGATTTGTCTCCAACTCGCTGGTGAAATTTGGGTCAATCGAGACCGGCAAGCTGTGATGGAACATCTCCTTGCAACAAAGGGGAAGGTAACCCCGGAAATGATCGAGGAATTCAAGCCGGACGCGGAGATGAAACAAGAGCTGAAAGACGCCAGAAAAGTCTTCAGCCAAAGAATTTTCGGCAGTCTCTACGCCGACCTGGAAGATGGCGGAAAAGCAGAATTTATGTCTGGTGTTGTCAAGGGAGAGAGTTAAGGCAGTTAAAAGCGCGGGAGAATCGGGATCACTGGCACGGGCCTATGCGAGTTCCGTACGAGTTTAGTTACGCCAAAACAACAGCGCACGATATTTGCCTTAGCAAGCCATAAAATGGGAGTTGGACAGCTGTATTTCCTTCTTTAGGCTACGCTTCGGATATACGTCACGCGAAACTTTTTCACTGGGAAATTTAATAATGGCCATTCCGTACGCATTAGCGTCGATGATACTTCAAGAACATAGATACAGGCCAATTACGGGCAAGATACTTCTCATTGGCCGCCAAACCATAGACATGGACGTACAGACAGCCATCGAATTGGTGGAAAGTATACTCGGTCAAGTCCGAACGGTAAGCCCGCTTCTGGATCAATCGACCAGAGCACGAGCCGATAAAAGTATCTCTAGAGAAACCGTTTCAGACGTTGGTTTTTTTGGGTTGTTTACAGACGCAACAGTAACTGCAGTGGATGTCACTGACTACGAAGGTGCGGAAATTGTCCATGACATGTGTACAAAGCTACCGTCCCACATGATTGAGAACTATGACTTTATTTTTAACGGATCATGCTTGGATAATATCTTTGACGTGGCTGCTGCGATGCGAAACTTCGGACTCTGCCTAAAACCGGCTGGACGTATATTTCAAGTCGAAGCGGCGAGCAGTTCAACCGCAGCCTATCACGTCTTTAGTCCCGAATGGTTTCTCGATTTTTTTATTGCAAACGATTGGGAAGACGGCAGTGTTTATATATGTCGGGTTGGGCATGAAATTGGTGGCTTTGGGTTTTTGAAAAACCCTTGGGACATATATCATTGGCAACCATTTTCATTGGACAGCGATGAAACCTTATCTGGAAATGGTGCACGATCCTATACGTATAGGAAAAAATCACGATCATTGATTGTCGGAATGGAGTTTACCGTTAGCGTTGCTCAGCGTGGCAAAGGCACCGTACACGTCAATCCGATTCAGGCCGTCTATCGGTCAGATAAAATGATCCAATCAGAATCAACCGCAGTTGGGCGATGGCTTATGAGTGATCGAAACAGGTATGTCGGACAAGATACCGGACCACATTATCCATATTCCGCCCCGCCCGCTTACAAGCAGGCTGAGCAGAGTTACGAATACTGCGGAACAATTAGATACCCGGATGATGAAATGGATTAGAGCACCCCAAGCTTAGCATTTAACGAGAGTTATGGTGGGAGCGGGGGAACAGTGGGTGTAGACCCAAACGAATCTGAATAGTGTTTGTTCGAACCAAAATAGCAGCGCGCGGTGTTTGCCCTAGCAAGCCATAAAATGGGAGTTGGACAGCTGTATTTCCTTCTTTAGGCTACGCTTCGGATATACGTCACGCGAAACTTTTTCACTGGGAAATTTAATAATGGCCATTCCGTACGCTGTGGCGTCGATGATCGTTCAAGAACATAAGAATCAACCGATTACGGGAAGAATTCTCCTCATTGGCCGCCAAACCATAGACATGAACGTGCAGACTGCCGTCGCTTTGGTAGAAAGTATTCTTGGACACGTCCGCACAAAAAACCCGGCGCTTGACCATTCGACAAGAGCCCGCAACGAACCTACGGTCACAACCGATACTATTTCAGATGCCGGGTTTTTCAGTCTATTTACCGATGCGATCGTTACGGCGGTTGATGTTACCGATTATGAAGGTGCTGATATTGTTCACGACATGTGTTCGGAACTACCGTCTCATATGATTGAGAATTATGACTTCGTTTATAATGGATCATGCCTCGACAATATATTTGATGTAGCTGCTGCGATGCGAAATTTTGGCCTGTGCCTAAAGCCGACCGGACGTTTATTCCAAATCGAAGCTGGAACCACTTCACTTGCTGCCTATGTCGTCTTTAGCCCTGAATGGTTTACCGACTTTTTTATCGCAAACAACTGGGAAGACGGAAACATTTATGTGTGCCGATCGGGGGAAGAGGTCGCTGGTCTTAGGTTTATGCAAAATCCTTGGGATATATATCATTGGCGGCCTTTTTGGGTGACCAACGACAAACTCATATATGACATAAAACCGCGTTCGTCACTCATCGGGATGGAACATATCGTCAGTATTGCGCAACGCGGCAACGGCACCGTTCACGTCAATCCAGTTCAGGCAACCTATAGACCGCAGTACATGTTAGATGCGCAGGTCAATACTTGCCTGAGATGGCTTGAGAGTGATCGACCCATCGTCACCGGTCACGACGCTGGACCACAATATCCATACGTGGTGCAGGATGACTCAGGGAAGAAAATCGAAAGATGCTACAAATACTGCGGAACGATTAGACATCCCGACCATTGAGTGAAATAGGCGTCCCCAGGTCTAGCCAACACCTACCTAGAATAGGGAAATGGCGGAGGGAGTGGGATTCGAACCCACGATACGGTTTCCCGCATACACACTTTCCAGGCGTGCGCCTTCAACCACTCGGCCACCCCTCCTGCTCAGAAGCGGCGGAACCTAACGCAGGGATTGAGGTCTGGCAACGGCTCACTATATGGTTTCTTCTCGAAACGACCTAAAAAATGCTTGTAGTTTGAGAGTCTTGGACCCTATAGTTGATCTTAAAGGGGAACTAACCGACTCAGGGACCGACAGCACCAGTGTTAATTGGGCGCGCAATTGGTTGGACGATGGTACTCGCCGCTATTCTCATGGCATCTGGCGAGGCTGTTATGGCGCTTGGTACAGGAAGCTACCAAGGGCTCGCAACGGGTGATATTTGGGCCCTGTTGTGGGGACAAACTCCTAATTTTCTCGAAGCAGGGTTCTCTGGTGATCTCTGGCGTTTTGTGGGTGCCCTGGTCATGGCATTACCTGCTTGGGCTGTCCTGGGACCAGCGGGCGTAATTCTGGCACACACCTGCCGTCGTCGGCCGCCGCGCGGCCGCCTCTTCCGCACCGCATAAATTGAAAGTCTAAGTTTCAGGCATTTTCAGCGCTTCGATGAACGCTGTCTGCGGAATATCAACGCGACCAAACTGACGCATCTTTTTCTTTCCCGCCTTTTGCTTGTCGAGCAGTTTACGTTTTCTCGAAATGTCACCGCCATAACATTTGGCTGTCACATCTTTACGCATGGCACTGATCGTTTCACGCGCGATCACTTTTCCGCCAATTGCCGCTTGTATGGGTATTTTAAATAAATGCTTGGGAATAAGCTCCTTCAACCGACCGCAAATTTGTCGGCCTCGCGCCTCTGCCTGTGACCGGTGCGCGATGAAGGCCAGGGCGTCAACCGGCTCAGCATTGACGAGAATGCTAATCCGCACGAGTTGACTCTCAACATACTCGTCCATTTCGTAATCAAAACTGGCATAGCCTTTGGAGATAGACTTAAGCCGGTCGTAGAAATCAAACACGATTTCATTGAGCGGCAATCGGTACACCGCCATCGCTCTTGCGCCGACATAGGTCAGATCAATCTGTTCGCCACGGCGCTCGGTGCACAACTGCAACACAGGCCCAAGGTAATCGTCAGGCACCATTATAGTGGCTTTGACCCAAGGCTCCTCCATCGAGACGATCTTCGTTACGTCGGGTATGTCAGATGGGTTGTGCAGCTCTAGGGTTTCATCTTGAGTTGTAAGGAGGCGATAAACGACGCTGGGCGCCGTCGTGATAAGTTCCAACCCGAACTCGCGGAACAATCTCTCTTGAATAATCTCCATATGCAACAGGCCGAGAAAGCCGCAGCGGAAACCAAATCCTAGAGCAGCGGAACTCTCGGCTTGATACTCGAAGCTGGCGTCGTTGAGATGCAGTTTACCGAGACTATCGCGAAGATCTTCGTAATCAGACGCGTCCACTGGAAATAGGCCGCACCACACGACTGCTGTGGAGGGCCGGAAACCATCCAGAGGCGTATCCGTCGGACGCCGTTCTTCGGTGATGGTATCACCGACCTGACAATCGGAGACAGATTTGATGCTCGCGTTGATGAAACCGATCTCACCAGGCCCCAATTCAGGCATATCGACACGCTTAGGCGTAAAGACGCCGACGCCGTCCAGATCATAAGTCGCATCGTTTGACATCATGCGAATCTTCATGCCTTTGCGCAGCGTACCCTCAACCACACGCACCAGAATCACGACTCCGAGATAGGTGTCGTACCAGGAGTCCACCAATAGCGCCTTGAGCGGCAGCGTTGGATCACCCGTCGGGGCGGGAAGCTTCGTGATCAACGATTCGAGGACGTCGGGGATACCGACACCGGTCTTCGCAGAAACTTCAATGGCTTCAGATGCATCTAAGCCAATCACATCTTCAATCTGCTGCCGCACACGCGCGGGTTCCGCGGCCGGAAGGTCTATTTTATTGAGAACAGGAATAATTTCGTGGCTGGCATCTATCGCCTGATAAACGTTCGCCAATGTCTGCGCTTCAACCCCCTGCGACGCATCAACAATTAGTAGCGACCCTTCGCAAGCGCGCAGTGACCGGCTTACCTCGTAGGCAAAGTCAACATGCCCAGGTGTATCCAGCAAATTCAGTTGGTAGGTCTTGCCGTCCTTTGCTTTGAAAGACAATCGTACAGTCTGCGCCTTAATCGTAATGCCCCGCTCGCGCTCGATATCCATATTATCGAGGACTTGCTCTTTCATCTCACGATCACTGAGGCCGTCACAGAACTGGATCAAACGGTCGGCAAGTGTCGACTTTCCGTGATCGATGTGAGCGATGATGGCAAAGTTACGAATTAGCGCGGTATCGACCATAGGGGCGCATTGGCTCTCTTTATTTTCGCAACTGGCCGCCAACGGCTTTTTCAACCGCGGCCACGATACGATGGGAAACGTCTTCTATCTCTTTATCGGTCAATGTTGCCTGGGTTGGTTCAAGCCGGACGGACAACGCCACCGACTTCTTCCCTTGGTCAACTTTGTCGCCAACATAAACATCGAAAAGGTCGACGGACGCAATCAGAGTCTTATCAGCACTGCGAACGGCGCGAATCATGTCGTCAACGGCGACACCTTCATCCAGGAGGAAAGCAAAATCGCGCTCCACTGGTTGATACGACGACGGCGAAAACTTTGCTCGTGCGGGCCCTGATTTACGTTTCGGTTTGGGAATACGGTCCAAGAACACCTCGAACCCGACCATTGGTCCATCCACACCCAGCCCTTTAAGGGTCAGTGGATGAAGCGCACCGAATTCTGCCAACACGTTCGGTCCAAGACATAGGGTGCCAGATTGTCCTGGATGATACCAAGATGGTGCTGCGGCTTTCGGCGCAGACCCGATCTGTAAACGGTCCGTTTGAACACCAGCGGCTTTCAAGGCTGCCAATGCATCAGCTTTGGCGTCAAACACGTCCACGACCTTCGCTGTCGCACCCCAATGGCGCGGGGACGTCTGACCGGCCCGCATGCCGCCCGCGACCAAAGTTTGATCACCAGGGCTATCGCCCTCAAAACGTGGGCCAATCTCAAATAGCGCGACATCGGGCATCGCCCGTGCTGCGTTGCGACCCGCTGCGGCAATCATGTTTGGAAGCAAGGACGGACGCATGACGTCAAGGTCGCTACTAATCGGATTCTCTAGGGCCACGAGCTCCGACCCTTCAGAGAAGAGTTTTGCATCTGCAGACGCCAAGAATGACCACGTTGTCGTCTCTGAGAGGCCTTGGCCGGCAAGGGCGCGCCTAACGATTCCCGCCCGACGTTGATCATCTGTGAACGCTGGCTTGGCTACTGCTGGCCGCGGTAAAGGCTCAACCGGTATGGCGTCGTAACCATGAATACGAAGCACCTCTTCAACCAGGTCGTGCTCACCTTCAACATCCCTGCGCCATGAAGGCGCCGTGACTTGCCATGTCTCTATTGCAGTGTTCTCAATCGTAAAGCCGAGGCGCTCTAATATTTCTTTGATGGCTTCAGAGGCAATCGAAACACCACCCAATTGCCCGACACGCTCCGGTCGGAAGGACACGGTTTCACCAATGTACGGAGCATCGCCGCCGACAACCAGACAAGAGGCCTCACCGCCGCAGATCTCCAGAATCATACGGGTCGCGATTTCAGCACCGTCCAATGTCGAGGCAGGATCAACCCCTCGCTCAAAGCAATAGCGTGCGTCGGAAACAATACCGAGCGCGCGTCCGGTGTTCGCGATAGTGATCGGATCAAACAGCGCCGACTCAAGAAAAATGTCTGTCGTTTCTTTAGTGCAGCTGGATGGCTCGCCGCCCATCACTCCGGCGATCGCTTGCGCCGAACCTTCATCAGCAATAACCAGCATAGTCTCAGTCAGGGCGTAATCGTTGCCATTAAGCGCTGTGAGTTTTTCGCCATTGGCAGCCAGTCGCGGGCCAACATCACCGGTCAACTTAGCAGTGTCAAAGGCATGAAGCGGTCGTCCGAGATCAATATTGATGTATTGAGTAATATCGACGACAGCGGATACGGGACGTAACCCAACCGCTGTAAGGCGATCCTTTAGCCATTGCGGACTCTCGCAATTCTTTATGCCTTTGATCGTCCGTCCGATGAAGTGCGGGCACAAATTCGCGTTGTCCGCAGAGAGCCCCATTGCCACAGACGTCTCACTATCAAACGACCCGGCAATGGCCGTCGCGTCTATCGACTTTAAGGTCCCAATCCCGGCTGCTGCGAGGTCACGAGCAACACCGCGAACGCCAAGGGCATCAACCCGGTTAGGGGTCAGCGCAATATCAATGACCGGCTCTAAAGCCAGTGCGTCGGCAGCGGATGCGCCGACAGTCGCGCCGTCATCAAGTTCAATGATTCCGTCGTGATCTTCGCCAAGTTGCAATTCACTCGCCGAACACATCATGCCTTGGCTTTCGACACCACGAATCTTGCCGGTTTTTAGCTTATCGCCGCTCGCCGGAATGATATCACCGGGCCGCGCCAGAATACCCTTCAGCCCCGCCCGTGCGTTCGGCGCACCACACACCACTTGCACTGTCTCTGAACCAATGGACACCTGACAGAGCTTAAGACGATCAGCATCCGGATGTTTTTCTGCGCTTACAATCTCTGCCACGACAAATGGTTCGAGCGCGACGCGCGGGTCCACCACCTCTTCTACTTCTA
>WLXB01000143.1 GCA_012103295.1 Alphaproteobacteria bacterium
TCTATCTGCGGTCAAATCTCAAATGGGAGCCGTGCCGAACATTCTCAGCACAATGGCTCAATCTTCAGCCGCTCTCGGTGGCTATCTCGGATTTGCCGGCGCATTGGCCGATGGAAAGCTATCCGGGTCATTAAGAGAGCAGATCGCCCTGGCAGTTGCCGGAGCCAATCAGTGCGATTACTGCGCTTCGGTGCACACCGCACTTGGGCAACAGGCCGGACTTTCACAAGACGAAACTCAGCTGAATTTGAGGGGCCAAGCGACCGATCCCTCTAATCATGCGGCAGTTCAGTTTGCCGTAAAGATCGTCGACGATCGGGGCAACGTATCCGACGCTGACTTAGCCGCTGTTCGCGACGCCGGCTTTTCCGAAGAAGAAGTTGTCGAGATTGTTGCCAATACGGCACTCAACATTTTCACAAACTACTTCAATCACATCGCCGGTACGGAGATCGAGTTTCCGCTTGTCCGTACAGAAAACTTAGCGGCCGCTTAGGCCATCATTCATCAAGGAGAAGAATTATGTTTAGAAATCTTATCATCGCATCCGTTGCGTTTGTGGCTATTTCCACTCCCGCAGCTTCACAAGAAAACCTCAATGATCTCGAAATCGCACATGCGGCCTATACGGCGGATCTGATTGATATCCGTTACGCGCATATCGCTTTGGCGATCTCGGACACCCCTGAAATTCGTGAATTTGCCGAACTCATGATCCGTGATCATACGGCGGTAAACGAAGGGGCTTTCGAACTGCTCGCTGAACTCAATGCCGCGCCCCAAGACAACGCGTTCAGCCAGGCTCTACTGGCCGGAGCCAAGGAAAAGAATGCAGAGTTGTTGTCATTGCGTGGTGCCGCTTTTGACCGAGCCTATGCGGCCAACGAACATGGCTATCATCAAGCGGTCAATGAAATCGTTGGAAACATTTGGCTCAACGATGTTCAGACGCCAGAGCTGAAGGACTTTCTCGCCCAAGCATTGGTGACCTTTCAAATTCATGAAGGTCATGCTGCGCAGATGGTCAAGGCAACTCGGTGAGTCTGCGCTCACCTCTGCGTAAGTCGTTTTACCAACACCTAATGTTGGTGAGTTTGGCGGGAGCAATGTCGTTCCCGCCAACGACTTTTGCCGCAGCTGCGGATGACGGTGGCGATAGCTCGACCGTCCATCGCATTACGATTGAGAAATTCAAATATGGACCTTCGATATTGAAGGTCAAAACAGGTGATACCATCGAATGGGTCAATAAGGATTTTGCGCCCCATACCGCAACTGCGCTGGACGATGTTTTTAAGACTGAGAAACTGAAAAGGGGTGACGTCGGCATGATAGTCGCTGGTGCGCCACAGACGATCGATTACACCTGCCAGTTTCATTCGAACATGAAAGGCCAAATCGTTATCGAGTCCGGTGACTAAGACAGTTTTCACTCCGTTGATGGAAGTGGGCAAAAATTATACCCGGCGAAGTGAATACTGTTGCTTCTCTGGCAGTACCCTCTGCCGGTCTGGCGATGATCGTGTATGTCGGACGTGTAGGCTCCCCAGCTTGAACCGAGGACACCGTCTCATCATACGCTGATGAGACGGGCGCGATCAGTTTCCCCGAGGAAGTTTGGACGACCAAGGGCAGTTCGCCTCCTGGTTTGTCCCCTCGGGGACGCCAGTGGCTTTCACGACGCCTAAGCCAAAAGGAAAACCTTGGAAACGCACCCGACCTTATGGAATAGGCATCGCGGGTGATGGCATAGGTATGAGCGTCGTTGGAGCATCACAGACGATCGGTGGGTCAGCCGTGCCAATGCTCTTCGGACGCATAATCTACAATTGAAGTAGATTATTATTTTTCACACGTTACATGATGATTGCTAATCGCTATAAATGAGCAAGCCCCGCGTGAGGGCGCTCACATTAGTACTGTGGCTTAATCCAATGCCGCGAAAGATTTCCAATCGGTGTCGAGAATTCCTAGACCACTGGGAATCCTTACGTGGTGGCAAGGTGATGCCCTCGCTTCAAGATTTTCTTGATCACCCCAATCCTGATCTACAGCCGAGTGTAATGATTACCGATATCATTTCCCGGACCGAGATTCCCATTCGCCTTTTTGGCACCGCGTTGGTCAAACTCGTTCGAGCGGACCCCACTGGTAGAAATTTTATCGGCACCTTCTCACCCCCGGGTGTGTCAGATCCTTTCGCTGACATGGGTCAGGTGTTGACCTCTCAGCCGTGCGGTACATCGAATATTAAAAATGCGATCACGGCAAATGGCCACGACGCCGAAATTGATTCAATAACACTGCCTCTCTCTACAGCCGACGGTTCTCCGCCCTGTCTCGCGGGGTATTTTCAGTGTGTGACGGAACTCGAGCCAGATGATTTCATCTACCAAGTTGTGGGCTATGGGGAGTCCATGTTTGTTGATATCGGTGCCGGGGTTCCGACTTCTGGGGTTTCAGAGAACCTAGACGAAGATGCCGTTGATGTTGGCTCAGACGCGGATCGGTTCAGAACTTTCGAAGAGCATTGGCGCTTGTTGAGAGGAGAGGCGATGGTCCCAAAGCTCTCAGACTTTCTCAATCGTCCGATTCCTATTTTGCAACCAAACGTGACAATCCTAGACCTCGTGTCCGCCAAGATGTTGAGGTTCCGCCTCATTGGGACATCCATCGCAGAGACATTTGGAATGGATGCGACAGGACAAAATATTCTGGATTTCATGCCGCTCGCAGACGGAAAAGTTCTAAGCGAAGTATCACATCAAATTGTCGCTCACTGTTGTGGCGTCGAAATTAAAACCGACGTCGTCACGAGTACGGGGCGTTCCATGGTATCAGGAAGTGTAGGCTTTCCTTTGCTGCGGAAAGCGGGCGAAACAGAGTGTGTGGTTTGGTTCAACGCGATTGGTGAGCCGAACACCTATGGCGAGCCTGTGGTCAGTATGTCAGGATTTGAGCGTGTGGCTTGGATCGACGCTGGGGCCGGAGTGCCTGACTAGCCAAGGCTGGCGGGCCCCTCAATCGCGACTTTTCAGAACCATCACATCGTTCTAGACTTTGTATCAAATGTTAATTGTTCTGAATCGTATCGACTGAGGAGGTCGCAATGCGCAGTACTCTAAGAACTCTCGTGATCAGCTCGATTCTAATTTTCCCAATGGCGAGCTTCGCCGATTCCATCAGTCTTGATGAGGCGATGAAGAAAAACAAAGGACAATCTGTTGAGTGGATTGCGGACGCAACTGGCGCGTCTGAAGACGACGTTACGGCCGCCTTGCTCGCCAATTATCGAGTTCCCATCGACGCCGATAAGTTTGATGAAGTATGGGACAAGCTCACGAAGTGGGAAAATCCACTGTTCATCACCATCGTTGCCGGTACGGTGATTGAAGTGCATTCCAAAATTCCAAAAGGCTCTTACAGCCAGGGTTTTTATAACCTCAATAGCATGGACGGGTTGAGCGGACATTTTCAGCCTAAGAACATTGACGCGATCTACATTATTGAGGAGCCGTCTCGTGAAGGCGGTGTTGCTCGCCAGGTTGCCTTTTACGATAAAGACGGCAAGCGCGTTTTCGGCATTTTCGTTAACCGTCTTGCCAGTGGTGGTGAGCATGACCCGGGTACTTTGGTGCAGTTCCAGGCGATGAATGAGTATTACAAAGAACAAGCGGGCGGCTAGCTGCCGTTTTGTTTCTCATGGTTTGGTGTGATGCGCGAAAACACAACTGAACAATGGGGCACCGTGTCCATAGCCCTTCACTGGGCGTTCGCCGTTTTTGTTGCGATTCAGGTTCCTATTGGGTTTTGGCTTTCGCGTGAGGCGCCGCAAGCACGTATCACCGGTGATGACTGGCTGTTGCTTTGGCTCGAGCAAATTCATCACAGCATGGGATTTGTAATTTTGCTGGCTGCCGCTTTGCGTATGTCATGGCGGCTGTCGCATGTCAGCCCAAACTTGCCACCATCTCCGACCTATCAGAAAGCCCTGGCGCATTTAACCCATGTGGTGCTGTACGTCCTTGCGTTCGTGTTCCCCCTGTCGGGATGGGCCGGGTCGAGCTTGATCGGCAGCGCCCAATTCCCGGTGCCCATCAACTTCTTCGGCCTAGAGATGTTAGGCCTCGATTTCCTGCGGGGACTTGATCCACCTTTTAATACCTTTCGACTTTATCGCGACATCCATATTTATTGCTGGTGGGTCGGCGGGGGAGTCCTCGGCCTGCATATTCTTGCGGCGGCGTATCATCACTTCGTTGTCAAAGATGATGTCCTCCATCGCATACTGCCGGTGCTTAGGAAACGCGACTAAGGTTCGCTTGGCAATTTATCTGGCTCAGTGAGGTTTTGGTGAAATTGTGAGAGGCTCGTTACATGGCTGAACACCGCACCCTAAAACGCACTCTTACTCTTGGTCCAGTGGTTCTCTATGGGGTTGGGACCATCCTCGGGGCTGGCATCTACGTCTTAATCGGTGAAGTAGCCGGCGTAGCAGGCTATTGGGCGCCACTGTCCTTCCTGATTGCCGCTGCCCTGGCTGCTTTGACCGGACTTACGTTCGCTGAACTCGCAAACCGATATCCGGTAAGTGCGGGTGAAGCGGTATACGTGCAACAAGCCTTCGGTCGTCGTCGTCTCTCGTTGAGTATCGGGCTACTAGTGGTGCTGACGGGAATCGTTTCCAGCGCCACTCTTGTCAACGGGTTCGCAGGGTATTTCCGAGAGTTTGTCATAGTTCCGGATATCGTTCTTATTCCCGTGGTATGCGTTTTGCTCGGTGGCCTTGCAGCTTGGGGGATCGCGCAATCAGTCGCGGTAGCTTCTGCAATCACTCTTGCCGAAGTGGGCGGTCTGATCGCAATTATTGTCGTCGCTATGCCAGACGCAATAATCGGTGCGGGTACGGCTTGGCCGGTCACTGTGGAGTCCAGAGAAATTTTTAAGAGCCTGGCGTTGTGGGCAGGCATCCTGTCTGGAGCAGGCATCGCTTTTTACGCATTTATTGGCTTTGAAGACATGGTCAACGTGGCAGAAGAGGTCAAAAATGCGCGCCAGGTGATGCCACGGGCCATTGTCTTTACGCTTGTTATCGCTGCTGTGTTGTACGTCGCTGTCGCTGTTGTCGTAGTGAGGGCAATGCCTATTAATGAATTGGTCGGTGATAACGCGCCACTCGCCACTGTTTTTGCAACGTCGACAGGGAGGGCTGCAACGGAGATCAGCGTCATCGCGCTATTCGCGGTGATAAACGGGGCATTGATTCAAGTGGTAATGGCGGCCCGGGTGCTCTACGGCGCATCTACCAATAAGTGGCTGCCTCCGATGTTTGGTCGTATAAACGTCCGTACCCAAACGCCAGTGGTGGCGACCGTATTCGTCACTCTTGCAGTGCTTATTTTTGCTCTGTGGTTGCCGCTAGGTACCCTTGCGCGGCTCACGTCTTTCATCATTCTCATTATTTTTACCTTGGTGAATATCGCCTTAGTGCAAATCAAAGTGCGCGATTCCGTGGAATTGGTGCTCGACCCACCGGAAGCCGAGACAGTTTACCGTGTCCCAGTCTGGGTGCCGGTCGCTGGAGCCAGCGCCAGCGCCTTCTTTGGATTGATCAATCTGTTCGCGCTTGTCAGTTAGCCGCGTTGGTTTAGGCGTTTTCTAATTGGCTCTCAAGGTTGTCCAAGAACTTGGTCCATCCCCCCCTGTGAGAGTCGCGGCTTGCTTTTGATTCTAAGACGGCATGATGAAACGTGAGTTCTGTTTTCTCACCATGATCGGCGAAGTCGACTGTAATTACGGTTTCGATATCCGGGTCATCGGTGCCTTCCAACCACTTTTGAGTCATGACGATCTGTTCGTTTGCAACAATACCGCGGTAGACCCCACCCATTTTGTATGAACTGTCGTCGGGAGACGTCATGTGGAGGTGCCACGCACCGCCGGGTTGGAAATCTGCCGTGATAGACGCCAAGGTAAACTCGGGCGGACAAAACCACTGAGACAAATGCTCCGCAGCGGTCCACATTTTAAAGACAAGGGTGCGCGGTGCATCAAAAGTACGCGTGATTGTGAGTTCAAGGTCTTCTGGATTTTGAAGGCTTGCGGCCTGAGTGTTAGTGCTGCTCATCGGATTTTCCTTTTTGTATGTCTTGCAAATAAAGATCCAGGCGATCGAGGCTCTCGTCCCAGAAGCGGCGGTAGGTTTCGAGCCAATCGTTAGCTCCCTTGAGGGCTTTGGCTTCGAGCCTGCAGGGCCGCCATTGGGCATCGCGGCCCCGACTGATCAGGCCTGCGCGTTCCAGCACTTTGAGATGCTTTGAGATGGCTGGCATGGACATGGCAAAGGGTTCAGCCAGTTCGGTGACTGGGGCTTCACCCTGGGCCAGGCGGGCAAGAATAGCCCGGCGCGTGGGGTCTGCTAGGGCGGCAAAGGTTTCGCTGAGGGAGTCTGAGGGCATTTTTATAAATAACCATATAGTTAAATAACTAACAGGTTAAATATAGGGGTGAGCAGGGGAAGTCAAGCGGGTTGGTTTCGATCTGTAAGCAATAAGGGGCCCGCCAATGACGAGCCCCTTTTCTTGGTGTCGCGCTGTTTTTAGGTCTTGATCGCGATGTAGTTGGAAGCCAAAAGACTTCCCTTGTTTTTAGTGACCTTGAACCCGGATTTGCGCATTTCACCGGGGAAATCGACGTCGTGCCAATCCATGTACCAATCTTCATGGTTCCAGCGGTAATTGTACCAAAGGGTGAACTTGTTATGGGCTGTGACCGGCGGGTTATTTTGGTCCGTTGCTGAGAACGTTCCACCGGGCCTGAGTACGCGCCCGACTTCTTTGATGATGTCTTTCGACGCCTGTGTTGTGACCTCGTGAAAGAGCAAATTAGACGTCACGATATCGAAATGATCGTCAGGGAACCCAGAGTCTTCGGCCAAGCGTTGGGCGAAGTTGACCTCTTGTCCCATATCAAGCGCCTTCATATGGGCGTAGCGGACCATCGGCGCACCGATATCGATGCCCCACACTTCCGCATCGGGGAAGCGCCGCTTCATGGAGGTGGCGAACTGGCCGATCGAGGTGCCGATATCAAGAATGCGGCGGACTTTGCCATCCTCAGGAATGGTCGCATTGCGAGCCATCGTGACGTGGACCCGGTCATGGTAGTTGACGTCGACATAGGCGCCGAGGTCTGTGCCGGCATGATACATATGCCCCGCAAAGTCATCGCCGACGTAGCCGCCCGGCATGGAATGAATCTCATGGGCGGTGTACTCGGGAATATGCATTGTCGGGTTAAGTTCGAGACGATGCCCATGCATGTTGTCGGCCCGTTCCATTTCTTCAAGGAACGGATCGGCCATTTTGTAATATTCGGTTTGAAGCATCTGATACTTGAGCTTCTGATGGCTGTGTCGAGCCCGGCCGGTCATCGCGATAACTGGGTCAGCCTCAAGTGCCGCAACGGCATCTGCCATCGGCATGTTGGGGTCATCTTCGATTCCCGCGGCTTTGAGGACTTCAGCAGCTCTCACGGCGGCGGTTTTTTCCAATTCTTGTAGGCGCCAGACGTACAGTCCGGCCAGGAAGTTGCCCTTACTTTCCATGTCGAGATGGGGAAAGCGGACGTAATTGCGGACACGGCCACGGATATCCATGGTGCGTGGTGAGCCTGTGTCGGCAAGTTGGGTGAGTTCCTCAACCTCGCGAGCTTCGGCGTGGTTATCGAGTAAGGCTGCGGAGGCTGCAGCGGCAGCCGAGGTAAAAAGACTGCGGCGGTTCATCAAGGGAAACAGGCTATCGGTCATTAGAGATCTCCTTGTTTCGGCACATCTCACATATTGGAGACGGCTTTATTTTTTCAAAGACGGTGGATGAAAGGATGATGCGTAGGCAATGTCGCCAGACTCCTTAAAGGGGTCGTAGATTTCGGCGACGAAGGCATCGCGTTCATCTTTAAATGACTTAGCTTCTGCATCAGTCGGAATGTACTTCTCAATCATTTCACGCGTGACCGAGCCATGCTTTTCCATGAGTATTTCGGTAATTCGCAAGCG
>WLXB01000017.1 GCA_012103295.1 Alphaproteobacteria bacterium
GTTCGCCGCTCGACCTCTTTCGAAAGGTGTTCAATTGCAACGGTGACAGCTCGACTGGCCCCCCACAGAGAGACGTTCCAGACCGTGTCAGCTGATGCCGACGGAATACCTAAAAGACTCGCGAGCAAAACACTTGCGAACGCCGGTGCGGTCAATCGCCTCATTCTACGGGCCTTCGAAAATTGCGACGTCATACACACCGGAGCCTTCGCGCAAGGGTTTGATGTCCTTCTGATAGGCATCCGAATGATAATATGCTTCAGCCTTCTCAAGGGTTTCGAACTTCGACAAAACCACACTGCGTCCACTCAAGTAGTCCCCTTCAAGGACATTTTTAGCCGGACCTCGAACGACATACTCGGCACCATGCTCGACAGACAGATCTGCCGCCTTGCCAATATACTCTTTCAGTCCGTCAGTCATTGCATCGATACGCGCAATTGCCACAACATAGCCAGCCATAGTGGGTCTCCTTAATTGTTCGTTGTTAAGTGTTAGGACGCGGCCTCATAAGTCGCGACGTCGTACACGCCCGACCCTTCACGGAGCGGTTTGATTGATTGATAGTCGTCCGAGTGAAAGAAAGCACTGATCGCGTCAAGCGATGGCCATTTCGAGACAATGACTGCGCGACCTTCAAGATACTCTCCCTCAAGAACTGTTTTTGCCGGACCACGGACCATATATTCACCACCGTGCTTGGCCAGAATCTCAGCCGACTTCTCGACGTATTCCATAAAACCTGGTGTGCGGTTGGTGACTTTCACCAGAGCAACTTGATAGGCAGGCATACACTATCCTCCTAGTCAGGATTTGAATGTGTTCTCTGTTTAGCAGGCTTAGTAATTGGCGGCCAGTTGACCAAAGCCCTGGAGGCGGTCTTCGATGCCCAAGTGTCGCAAACCCGCCCAATAGGTAACGACGTTAACAGTCAGAACCGGTTTACCTAGGCGGGCCTCCATGCCTTCTACCAGGAACGACATCGAGGAATTGGTACCGACCTTGATAATACATTCCACACCCTCAACATTAATCTCATCAACGGCCTGGTCTAAGAGTTCCGGTTTGGCGGTGGCGATGTGCAATGGCGTAGGGTGCTGCAGCCCCTTGATCGCAAGAACATCGTACCCCGCTTCGGAGAAGAACGCGGTACATGCTTCATCTGCCGGCGGCATCCAGGGTGTAAGGACACCTAATTTCTTTGGCTGCCCTAGAGTATCCAAAGCTTTCAGAAGCGCATGGGCGGGCAGCATGACCGGTATTCCGCCGCCCAACGTTTGCATATGGGCGCGCATAGCATCCGCACCGGACATACCCTTGGCGAGGCTATCAACAGAATGGCCATGCACAATGATGTCGGGTTCGCACGCGGTCAGGACGTCAATAGCGTCGTCCATCTGAACGGATGCGCCCAGGAACTTCTTATACTTTTCCAGATCATGGGCGGGGCGGTTAACACGACTCATACGTGACACATGATTGGTAACCCCCGGCGGCTGCATTGCTGCCATTTCAGGTTCTACAATCGTATTGCTTGCCGGAACAAGAATGCCAATTTTGGCGCGGTGACCTAAAACGTCTACATCCCTCTCTGACGGAATGACATCAGGCATACGATTCTCCTAGGCGGCATAGTAAGTAAATTTTCTTTGAATACTTTTTATAGCGTGATCCCCACCCTAGTCGAACGACCCAAAGAGTTTGACCGTTCATCGAGTGATTACTGTTGGGAGGCGGTCACACCTATTTGCCTGATGGGCGCTGTCATGCAATGTGATTTATCGATTTATAGTGAGGAGCGATTGCTGTGACCGACGAGTCAGAAACAAATCAACGAGAGATGTTTGACGAGATTGCCGCGCTCATGGGTGGAATCGCTAAAGCCTTTGATTTGGATGAAAGCCAAACCATCACTGCAGTCGAGAAAGGCACTATTGAGATGAAGTTTGAAACCGATGCCAATGGAAATCCGTTTGTCCTGGCCACCTATGGCGAAAAATCAGCCCGTCTTTATGCCGGCGCAGTCAAGCAAGAGGCAGGCGCCAAGCATTAAAAACGTCAGAGATTCCTTGTGATTATCGTTATATACATGCATATACATTATATATGGATGAACAACAGCTGACATCAGAACTAGCCTTACAAGCCATTGAGGTTTGCCTCTGTTTTCACACCCGCAAGGCGTCCCGGGCGGTCACACAGGTTTTCGATCATATTTTGGCGCCAACCGGGCTCAAGACCACTCAACTTAGCCTTCTTATGGTGGTCAACGCCCGCACACCACTACGCATTGGGGATCTAGCCGATGCACTGGTGTCCGACTCGACCACCGTGTCCCGCACTATCAAACCCCTCATCAAAAGGGGCCTCCTCCTTGAAACGCCTGACAAGCGTGATCGCAGGGTCAAGTTGATCACATTGACAGACTCTGGCCGCGCCGCATTGGAGCGAGCACTCCCCCTTTGGCAAACCGCCCAAAGTCAGGTTGCCAAAGGCCTTGGAAGCGGTCTGGTGCAGAATCTTCTTCCGGCCTTGGAAGCCGTAGCGCACCTTGGACCATCTGACAGCTTTTAAGGCTGGAAACGGGCCATTTCATATATATGCATATACATTTATATAAACAGCCATTGAGCCAGATCAGAGCCCAGAGATCTGACATCACATAAAAACTGAATTCTTTAGGATTCTGAGGCGCTCATTTAAGAGCTTGTTAAGAGCCCCCGTACAAGACTGTCGTCACATTCAAAGAGGCCCAGTGCCCCTTAATCTGGAGGCGACGCGGTGCAGACCGTTACTAAATCATTTGCAACTGGCGACACGATTTACGTCGAGGGCGAAGAAAGCCGCTGGGCTTACGAAATCATCGAAGGAACTGTCGAACTGTTTGGCGCGGAGCATAATGGCTCGACCATCCATGCGACGCTGTCTGATGGTGAGCTCTTCGGTGAAATGGGGATTCTTGATAAGAGCCCGCGTCATAACTCCGCACGGGCCAAAACGGCCGTCGTACTACATGCTATTCCCAGGGCTGAGTTCCTCCGTCGTGTCGAGATGGAGCCGGATACAGCCTTTAAAGTGATGTCAAAACTTGCGCAGACCTTGCGCAAGAACGACGACCCACTGACCAGAGGCGACGCCATCAAGGCCGCTGTTCAAGGCGCACGCCTGCCGGTCGTGGTCCCATCTGAAACCGATACATCCAAGGCACTGCGTCCCGCTGGAATGGGTCGACCGATGCCGATGAACCTGGTTGGCGAGCGTAAGCCAAACCTGTTTGAGCGAATCGTAGATGCGGTGGTTAAAGATCCAACTCGTCGCCCAGGCAAAACGCGTAAGGCGCCAACTCCTCAAGATGTTTCGATCTTGGTCGGAAAGGTTCACGACGACTACGAAGACATGCAGCACGGTATGATCGTCGAAGCTTTGAGCGAAATTCCTGGTGTCAGAGTCGAGTCCGTTGATCGAGACATTACTAGAATGATCGCCGGACTTGCTGACAGCACACCGACCGGTCCGAATGATGACTCCCTTGTGCGGGCAACGCGTGAAGGCCGGCGATGGCTGGCTGAAAAGAATGCCGATGTTTTGGTGTGGGCGTTTGTCGACGAGACTGGAAGGTCAATCCAACTTCGCTTCGTTGCTTTGGCATCAAGCCCCGGGGAACGTCCCTGTCGCTTCCGCCCGTTCCAAGCCCTAACTGTTCCAGTCGATTTCTATACAGAATGGACGCCGTTGATTCGGTCCGTGGTATTGGCCGCGGTCGATCCGCGTAGCATCGCTCAAGGCCGCATCTTGCGATCAGCCTTACCGTCTATGGCCAGCGCCGGCCGGACGATGGGCCTTGAACCGTCGATGGCGATGGAAAGTCATGAGCAGGCCAGCGTGCTGGCCTGTTTCGGCAATGCCAGCGCAATTGCCGCACAGCTTAGCGGTGATCGGACCTGGTACCACACGGCGATAGAAGCCTGGCGCGGTGCCATCGAGCATACCCCTGCCGAAGACAAACGCGCACTTGGGCATTTGCATCAGCAGCTCGGTCTGACGCTACAGCTCGTGGCCGAACGCAACAATGACATCGACACGCTCAAAGACACAGCAACGGCTTATAGAAAATCTCTCATTCACATATCTCGTCGTCATCAAGCCGTCGACTGGGGCATGATGAAATACCGTCTAGGTTGCGTGCTCTACAAGATCGACATGGCTGAAGGCGATGACGATGTTCTTCGCGAGGCAATCCAGTCCTGTCAGGCTGCGCGACAAGTGTTTGATAAGTACGCGCATCCGATTCGCTGGTCGGAAATCATGAATACCCTGGCCCAAATTCTTCAGGTCTACGGTGACAACGTTCGTAGCGTGCCAGTTCTTCAGCATTCGGTGCGCTCATGTGTCGCCGCGCTGCATGTGCGCACGCCCGATACGGCGCCGCTGCAATGGGCTGCGATTCAGAACACACTTGGATCCGCCTTATTCCTGCTCGCTAAACACACCGGTGAATGGGAATACATGCGGCAATCATCTGAAGCCTTTCGCGCCGCGCTGACAGTATACGGCGAACATGGTGCGGGCCGCATGGCAACCGTCACTGAGCGCAACTTAATTCGCGCCGAAAGACAGATGAAAGACGCAAGCGATAAGCAAACGGTTGATCCCGCCTGGGCGCAAAGCTTCAACATCACCGACACCGACGATGTGTTTGATTGGGATGCGTTTCTTGACGGAGACTCAGGAGAAGACGACTCCGATATCAGCCAAGTCGCCTAGTTTCTTTAGTGCCAGCGTCGCGTTGACCCGCGGCGTTACGACCCCCATCCTGAGTCCATGGAAAAACCTGCCGCCGTTATTCTTGCTGGGGGAGAAGGTCGTCGCCTTGGTGGAGTCGAAAAAGCTCTCATCAAGATCAGGGGTCGCCGATTAATTGACCTGACCGTTGCGCACCTCAAGCCGCAAAGCGACGCAATCGCAATCAGCCTTCGCACCGAAAAGCCGTGGACCGATGAATATGGGGTGCCTGTCCTATTGGATCGGCCGACAGCAAAAGTTGGTCCACTCGGCGGTGTCGCGGCGGCCCTTTACTGGGCTGTAAGTCTTACACCGTGTCCGTCCTGGGTCGTGACCGTCCCGGTGGATCTCCCTTTTTTGCCCGACACCCTAATCGAGCGCCTCACGGCGACCGACACGGACATATCTGTCGCTCGTTCTGGGGATCGCGCGCATTACGCCGTCGCCGCATGGCGACCACACCTTGTTGAACACCTCACTGACACTCTCAAGAGCGGTGCAATCGCAATCAGTAAATTTCAGTCTCTGCATAAGGTCGTAGAAGTAGAATGGCCAACGGATCCGATCGACCCGTTCTTCAACATAAACACCCCGGAAGACGCCGCGAAAGCAGAACAATATCTATTTGATATAGAGTAAGACGAACACCAGTGGAGCCACATCAATGACTCGCGATATAGAATCCGGGCCCTTCCTGATCGCTATCGACCAAGGCACCACATCAACCAGGGCCGTTGCTTTCAACGTAGCGGGCGAGGCCGTCGCGACTGCGCAGCACTCGTTCCCACAAATCTACCCCCGAGACGGATGGGTAGAACACGACGCAGATACAATTTGGAAAACCGTTCAGACCTGCATGAAATCGGTTCTTTCTGACATAGATGGGCCTGGCAACGTCGCTGCGATCGGTATCACAAATCAGCGTGAGACAACCGTGGTGTGGGACCGCAGCACCGGAAAACCAGTCTGTAATGCCATTGTTTGGCAGGACCGAAGAGGCGCCGCTGTTTGCCGGACGTTGGCAGAGAGTGGGTACGGCACCATCATCCAAGAACGAACTGGATTGATGCCGGATTCGTACTTTTCCGCAACCAAGTTGCAATGGATTCTAGAATCTGACCCGGCTATTCGAGACAAAGCGAAGCGTGGTGAGTTGGCCTTCGGCACCATAGACACGTTCCTCTTATGGCGTCTGACTGGCGGGGCAGCACATGCCACGGACGCCACCAACGCGTCGCGAACAATGTTGTTTAATATTCACACGCAGTCATGGGATGAGGATTTGCTCGACCGCTTTGATGTACCCGCCGTGATGCTGCCTGCAGTGCGTGATACGGCGAGCAACTATGGCAAAACTGATCGCTCTCTTTTTGGGGTGGAAATACCAATAACGGCACTTGTTGGAGACCAACAAGGCGCACTCGTCGGCCAAGCCTGTTTTAAACCGGGTATGGCGAAGGCCACGTTTGGAACCGGCGCCTTTGTATTGCTCAATACCGGCGCATCGGCACCGTCGTCTCAGAATAAACTTTTGACAACGGTTGGGTATCGGGTTGACGGGGCGCCCGCTTATGCCATCGAAGGCAGTGTGTTTAATGCGGGAACAGTGGTTCAGTGGCTGCGCGACCAAGCCGGTTTCATCGCCACCGCAGAAGAGTCAGCTGCCCTAGCACGTCAAGCAAAGGAAAGTGCGGTGATGTTTGTACCCGCTTTCACAGGGTTGGGCGCACCGCATTGGGACCCGGATGCACGGGGCGCAATTCTCGGCATTACCCGTGATACGACGCCGGCAGAAATTGTGCGCGCCGGGTTGGAGGCTGTGTGTTTTCAAACCAAAGAACTTCTCGATGCGATGGCGGCCGACACCGGACAGCCTATTGAGGTCCTTGGTGTTGACGGGGGGATGGCGGCTAATGATTGGCTCCTTCAGACTCTTGCTGATCTCTTGGGTATTCCTGTCGAACGCCCAACAAATTTGGAGTCAACGGTTCACGGGGCGGCACTGATGGCCGGTCTCGGTGTCGGGATCTATGGAACACTCAATGAGCTTTCGGCAGGACGAACGACGGAACGGCTGTTCGAACCGAGCCGTTCCGCCGATTGGCGAGATACATCATTTAAGTCATGGCAAAGCGCCGTGGCGCGCGTCCGTCAACAATAAGGGAGTTACCCCAAACAGAGTGGGGGCACAAAAGAGGCCGGAGTCGGGAAGCTTTGGGTTTTATCGCAACGCACAAAAAAACCAGCCACCAGGTAATAAACCATTGAATTTAATACTCTTTCCCATGGTTCAATTGGCGGGTTCCATAATTTGAGATAGAGTCCCTCTTCGGCCCGGGTTCGATAAGGTTGCTAGTGTTATGGAATCGTCTCCCCAGGCCGGGTCCGAAGAGCGAGGCGTCACGGCGAAAGTTAAGTGGTTTAATCCAGCCAAAGGCTTTGGTTTTGTCGCCCCAACCGACGGTACCCCGGATGCTTTTCTCCACGTCTCTGTTGTACACAAGGCGGGGTTAAGAACTTTGCGCCAAGGCGCAACGATTAACTGTGCCTTGACCGAGGGCCCAAAAGGACCGCAAGTCACCGTCATAGAAGAAGTCGACAACTCAACGGTCGTTGACGACGTCCCCGAAGGCGACGAAAGCGTCATTGATGGTGAAATTAAATTCTTTGCAGCAGACAAAGGGTATGGCTTTGGCGTACCCCTAGGCGGCGGCAACGATATTTTCATCGGTATTGGTGCGCTACAGCGATCAAATCTCGATCGCCTCGAATCTGGTCAGCGTGTAAAAATGCACGTTCAGGACGGCGCGAAAGGACCGATGGCGACGCAGGTTGAAATCATTGGCGACGCACCACCACCATCCCACGACGACAGCGAATAAGTATTGGACTGATCGAGAACAGAGCCTGGCGGCTTTACGAGGCGGCTTGCCTCTGTTGCACAGTCAACCAGAGCACCGCGCACAACGCGACGGTAAGCGGCAGGACCATCGCCCCGTTGACGGCTACCCATCCAAAACCGTTTTGCAGCGCCCCAGATGAAAACGTCGCAACTGAGATTGTGGCAAACACGAGAAAGTCGTTTGCCGCTTGTGTTTTTTCTTGCTCGCTCTGACGATAGGTTTCGGTGAGCAACGCGGTTCCACCGATAAACATAAAATTCCATCCCAGCCCAAGCGCCACCAGTCCGAGCCAAAAATTGATGAGTTCGATACCAGCGAGATTTGAGGCCATGCTGCCGACGTTCAAAACGACCCCCACCAGAACAATGCGCACGGCACCAAATTTTTTGATAAGTGAGCCGGTAAAGAAGCTCGGGCCGAACATCGCCAAGGCGTGCCACTGAATGACGAAGGCGGCGTCCTCAAATGCAAAACCGCAGTCGACCATTGAAAGTGGGGTTGCACTCATCACCAAGATCATCACGCCATAGCCAACCATCGCTGAGATGGCTGCGACGATAAACTTAGGTTGGCGCATTACTTCTGACAGCGGACGCTCGACGGTTTCGTCAGACACCGGCACTTGAATCGGTTTGGTCAGAGCGGCGGTTTGAATAAGACAGACCGTAAAAGCGGATAGAGCCGCAATAGCGGCATAACACCCCGCAAAGACAACGGGGGAAAATAGGTCGCGCGTCGCTTTTGCCAATTCAGGACCAAAAACGGCAGAGAAAATCCCCCCAGCCATAACCAAAGAGATAGCCTTGGCACGCTTATCTGGTGGTGCGGCCTCAGCCGCTGCAAACCTGTAGTAACCCCAAAATGCGTTATGGGCCCCAAGAAGAATGGCGCTAACAATCAACAGGGCAAAACTACCCTGTAACAGCGCGTAGCACCCGATCGACCCACCGCCGATGCCGACAAACTGGCCAAACGTAAAACCAAGCCGTCGGCCAGCCCTTTTCATCCAAAGGGCGGCAGGAAACGTTGTTAACATTGTCGCGACGAACTGTACGGCCAGCGGCAACGTCGCAAGCCGCGGGTCCGGCGCGAGATAAGCGCCCGCAAGGGCGGTCACCAGCATAACAATGCTGGCCCCCGTCATCGACAACGCCTGAGCGAAGGCGAGAACTAAAACTGTCTGACGCGCTTTTCGGTGATCAAAAGAACTGGCCGGCTCAGTCACCGGCTCAGCGTTTTCGTCTGTCATCCGCCGTCCGATCCAGCACGTGTCCCATCCTCATTTCGACGCGACAAAATGCGATCAAACCATTGTGTAAAAAGCGGCTTTGCATCCTCAGGCGGCACGCAATCAATAATGATCGGGTCTTTGGCATAGGGATTCTTCGGAGGAGCGCTCGCTTTTTCGCCAAACACACAGGGTGTGAGGGATTCGGCACTCGGCTTATCTTCAACAATCAATCCGTTCATCCACATCACCAGAACCGTCAGCCCAAATGTAACAACAACGGCTGCGATTGAACCGGCAAGGAAACGGAGAAGGTAAGGCAATTTGAGCATGGCTGTGGCTTACACCCGTTATACGGGCCTGTGAAGAGCCTCTGCGAGATGCGGCGAGACGAATACAGCAGATGACAAGATTTTCAGACAGCAGCCCAAAATTCGACACATTTGAGCCGTCTGATGAGGATGCAAAATGGAGTTAGACGGACCGGCAGCGCGTGCCCCTTCCCCTCCCCCGTCCTCGTAACGCGCTGTTGGTCCGTCGCCTTTTCCCGCCTCACGCAACAGTTACAGCGCCTTATCCACATTTGGCCTTCATTCAATCCGTCCTATTTGTTAGAATGCTTCCAAAGAACAACTGGGTGCTCCCTATGCCTTCGTCGAAAAACAATAAGACCGCCATAGATAAGAACGCGCTGGCTGAGCAACTGCGCGCAGTCGGCTTGCGCCCGACACAGCAACGGATGGCTTTGGCAGGTTTGTTGTTTGGCCGGGGCAAATGGCATGTCACCGCTGAGGCCTTGTATTCAGATGCGTTGGCGGCAGGCGTAAATGTCTCTTTGGCCACAGTTTATAATGCTCTTCATACGTTCACCGCGAAGGGTCTTTTGCGCGAAATTTCGATCGATTCAACGCGCTCCTACTTCGATACAAATACCGACGATCACCATCACTTCTACTTTGAGAAGTCAGGCCAACTGAAAGATATCGATAACGCTGATGTCAAATTGACACGTATGCCCGCGGCACCGAACGGCCTGACTGTTTCACGCGTCGATGTCGTCATCCGCGTCGACGGCTAAGCCGCAATTCAACCGGCAATACCGGTCGCTCTCCTAACATTAGAATAATTCTAATCTTGTTGACTTCGGTTATTTCCGTGCCGTAAAACAAGAACCAGTGGCAACCTGTGCAATCAGGTCAGCCACCGAAGATTCGAATCTCAAACAGACTCTTTTCAGGAGGGACCCATGGCAGATCTCAAAGGCAGTAAAACGGAAGAAAGCTTAAAGGCGGCATTCGCCGGTGAAAGCCAAGCCAACCGTCGTTATCTCTACTTTGCACAAAAGGCCGACGTCGAAGGCCAAAATGAAGTGTCCGCACTTTTCCGCTCGACCGCGGAAGGCGAAACCGGCCACGCGTTTGGTCACCTCGAATACCTTGAAGTCGTCGGCGATCCCGCGACCGGTGAGCCCATCGGTGACTCCGCAGCCAACTTAAAGTCTGCTGTTGCTGGTGAAACCCACGAATACACCGACATGTATCCGGGTATGGCCAAGACGGCACGCGAAGAAGGCTTCGACGAAATTGCTGACTGGTTTGAAACTCTTGCCAAGGCTGAAAAGTCACATGCGGGTCGTTTCCAGAAAGCGCTCGATAGCCTCGACGCTTAATTCGATTGTGTGGATCGGCTGAACACCAGCCGGTCCCACATTCCTTTTTCTAAGACGAAGCAGTGAGACTCGGCCATGCGCGAAGGCAGCTTGGACGCCCCGACCCGGCACCCGATCGACTGGCAAAACCCAGACTTTCTTGATGCCGAAAAATTGGATGCCGAGATGCGCCGACAGTTTGATGTCTGCCATGGCTGCCGCCGCTGCTTTAACCTATGCGATTCTTTTCCTCGCTTGTTCGATTTGGTTGATGAGCAAGAAGACGAAATTGAGGGCGTCGACAGCGCAAACTTTAAATCGGTTGTCGATGCATGCACTCTTTGCGACATGTGCTTTCTTACGAAGTGTCCGTACGTTCCACCTCACGAATTTAACATTGATTTTCCACATCTTATGCTCCGGTACCGGGCAGCCGAAAAAGCTAAAAATGGCATTCCGTTTTTTGATAAGCAGCTCACCGAAACAGACAGAAACGGTAAGCTCGCGGGTGGTGTTTCGGGATTGGCAAACTGGGGTTCAAAACGCGGCAACGGTCTAACCCGCCCGATTTTAGAAGCCGTCGCAGATGTTGATAAAGACGTCGAGCTACCCAAGTATCACGGCAAAACATTTCAAGCGCGGGCTAAAAAGAACCCGCCCGTGGTCAACACGAACGCACCTGGGCATGGCCGTCAGGTCGCCATTTTTGCGACCTGTTTCGCCAACTACAATAACCCGGATATCGGCACGGCCGCGCTCAATGTTCTCACCCATAACGGGGTCGAGACGGAAGTCGTCTACCCAGGGTGCTGTGGTATGCCACAGCTGGAACAAGGTGATATCGCGCGCGTTGCGAAGAAAGCGAAGTCGACCGCCGCAGCTCTGAGACCCTATATCGACGCCGGGAAAGACATCGTCGCGCTTGTCCCGTCCTGTGCCTTGATGATGAAATTTGAATGGCCGCTCATCGTTCCCGATGATGAAAATATCGCGCGCCTCGCCCAAGCCACGTTTGATATTTCAGAGTACGTCATGGCCATCGCCAATGAAGAGGGGCTGGCTGAGGGCCTCAACCCGATCGACGGGCCGGTCGCGCTCCATCTTGCCTGTCATGCCCGGGCACAAAACATGGGCCCGAAGGGCGCGGAGATGCTGCGCGCTATTCCAGATGCCAAGGTTACAGTAGTGGAGCGCTGCTCTGGTCATGGTGGGTCTTGGGGTATCAAGAAAGAAAACTTCGGCATCGCGACAAAGTTTGCCAAGCAGACGGTGAAGAAGTTGGCGGACGCCAAGCCAACGCACGTGTGTTCTGAATGCCCCTTAGCCGGGAAGCACCTTGTGCAAGGGCTGGAAGCCTTGGGCGAAGATGCTCCAAAGGTCGAACAGTCAACCCACCCCATTCAAATGCTCGCCAAATCCTACGGGTTCTAGCTGAGGTATTAGAGTGTTGGGTAACACTTCAAACACAAGGTCAGCGAACTAGATATGACAAACGCGAAAAAAGCGATTACGCGCGAAGACCTCATGCCAATGGACGAATACGGTAAGATACGCCGTGAGCACCGCCGCGCTTTGATCGCGACCAAAGCGAACAGACGGATTCATGTCGGTCCCTTCGCGACCTTTCATTTCGAAAACTACGAGACCATGTGGGCTCAAGTTCAAGAGATGCTCTATGTCGAAAAAGGGGGCGAGGCCCAGATCGCCGATGAACTGGAAGCTTATAACCCGCTCATTCCTCAAGGACAGGGGCTCGTCGCAACGTTGTTGATTGAGATTGAAGATGAGGGCCGACGGCGGCGCACTCTTGCAACCCTTGGGCACATAGAAAACAAGATCGTCCTATCTTTTGGTGACAATCGAGTTGTCGGTGTGCCGGAAGATGACGTCGAGCGCACAACAGAAGATGGCAAGACGTCCGCCGTCCACTTTATCACCTTCCCTTTTACCGCGGATCAGGCGCAAGCCTTCAAACAGGGCGGTGTGCAAGCGATGCTCGGCACGGAACATGAAAACTATCGCCACACGGCAGTTCTTCAGGACGAAACAAAGGTTGAGTTGGCAAACGACCTAGACTGATCCGTCTAGTCGACGAACTCTCCGTCATACAAGCCCCAGAAAAATTCCCGGTGCAGCCAACCTTTGGTGCCGTCGACCTCGACCAAGCAAAGCTCGGTTTGTTTTGGACAGCGATCCACAACAACAACAACACCAGCGGAAAGTTCTGCGATCATCGCGCTTGAAGGGGCTGACCCCTTATAGAGCGTAGAGTCTACTTGGGTGACCAAACCGGTGCGCTGACCGGACAGCATACTTTGGTGCACCCAGCCCTCCTCGCCGTCGGGGTCTCTAATCTGGCGCCAGGTATCGAACTCGTCGATGATCTCGACGGGTAAATTGCGCCGTTGATAAACCCACGTTACGGGGTAGCGCACCCCAGGGCCTGTGCGCATATTCACTGGCTCGGTTCTTAGGGAAACAAACCGTGGCAGCGGGAGCGACGAGACCCGTCCCTGCTGTGCCGATGCCGGGGGACCAAGAAGCGCAAAACCGGCCGTTAGAATTGCCGCCACTGCGGTACCGATCACGACAGGGCGCGTTAACCGGCACCAAACTGACAAGCCTTGCTTCATACCTCTTGTCTTGCCCAAAATTGAACGATTTGGCAACGGATTACCTAGGTTTCGTTGGGATTCTGGACAAGCCCGACGGTGGCTGGTACGCAGTGGCATCTGTTCCCCGGGAGATCCGGATGACCCTCAAGAAACCCTCCGTCGTCGTAACGCGCAAACTGCCAGAGGCTGTTGAAACGCGGATGATGGAACTCTTCGACGTCCGCTTGAACGCTGGCGACACCCCGTTCGATCGCGAGGCCTTGGGCGCCGCGCTGGCGTCGTGCGACGTGTTGGTTCCCACCCTGACCGATAGTCTAGATGCAGAACTGCTTTCTGCATCGGGCATTTCAGCACGGCTGATCGCTAATTTTGGTAATGGAACTGATAACATCGATGTTGCCGCCGCCCAGACGGCCGGCATTGCCGTCACCAACACACCTGACGTTCTGACTGAAGATACAGCAGACATGGCGATGGCCTTGATTGTTGCTGTTCCGCGACGACTGGTTGAGGGTGCGCGCATTATTAAGGAAGACCGGTTTACCGGCTGGAGCCCGACGCACATGCTCGGACGGCGGATGTCTGGTAAGCGGCTTGGCATTATCGGGATGGGGCGGATCGGCTTTGCTGTCGCCAAACGGGCCCGCGGTTTTGGCATGACAGTGCACTACCATAATCGCCATCGTCTGCTGCCGGAAATCGAACAAGAGGTCGAGGCGACTTATTGGGAGAGTCTCGACCAAATGCTGGCGCGGATGGATGTCATTTCAATACATTGCCCCCATACGCCCGCTACATTCCATTTGCTTTCAGAACGGCGGCTCAAGCTCTTGAAAGAGGATGCCTACATCGTCAACGTCGCCCGCGGTGAAATTGTTGATGAAGATGCCCTTATTCGGATGCTGGAAACAGGCACATTAGCCGGTGCAGCATTGGATGTTTTCGAACATGAACCGGCGGTTAATCCCAAACTCCTCGCATTAGATAACGTGACTCTCCTTCCCCATATGGGATCGGCGACCATCGAAGGCCGCATCGCAATGGGTGAAAAAGTCATCATCAACATTAAGGCTTTCGTTGACGGTCATCGCCCCCCGGACCGCGTTCTTCCCTCCTAAGTTAGAGCGGGATAGAGACGACGTATTAATCGTACGCGAGGTGCCCTGGCAGGACCCTCTCGTCGCTTTCACGCCGTTCGCCGACGATCCGGTTGCAGCGCTGCTGCATGGGGATGGTGAAAATGAGATGGGCCGATGGTCATATATAGCCGCGTCGCCGTTTTCCACACTCACCGTCGACGCGGACCTAAAAAGTTTCGTAGATAACAACCCTGTCGCTGGTGACGCATTCGATGTGCTTCAAGACCTGCTCAATCGCTACCGCACCACAGCCACAAATACGCCCGCGCCCTTTTACAGCGGTGCAGTTGGGTTTTTTGGATACGAACTCGGGCGTCTGGTTGAAAACCTTCCCGCACCACGCCTGGGGGTAACCAACCCAACAATGGTGGTGGGCCTCTACGACGTAGTGGCCGCGTTCGACCACATTGATAAAAAAGCCTGGGTAATGGCGACTGGATTCCCGGAGGCCGACGTGGACCGCCGGACAGCACGTGCACACAGCCGAGCACAGTGGCTGATTGATCAAATTAGCGATGCGTCGCCAGCCTTGCTCAACACGACTGAATCGAAGTGGTCATCAGACCGAACGCGCGATGACATCGAATGCGCCATATTAAACACCATCGAATACATCAACGCGGGCGATATCTTTCAAGCCAATATAACCCAGCGCCACACTGCCGAGCGTCCACCGGACGTAACAGCGTGGGATCTGTTCCGTAGACTTCGCCAAACAGTTTCGTCTCCATTTGGCGCATACGTCGCGGGCAACCCAACGTTTCAAGTTCTGTCCGCATCACCGGAGCGTTTTCTCCATGTGACCAAAAAGGGTGACGTAGAAACCAGACCGATTAAGGGTACCCGGCCGAGACACACAAACCCCGTCGCCGATGCGGCCTTGGCTGACGAACTTACGAACAGTGAGAAAGATCTGGCAGAAAACTTGATGATCGTCGATCTAATGCGCAACGACATATCTCGCGTGTGTGACGCTGGCAGTGTATCGGTCCCCCAGCACTGCGCCCTTGAGACGTTTGCGCGCGTGCACCATCTGGTCTCGGTCGTGACCGGAAAACTGCGTCCGGAAAAAACCGCCGTAGATCTATTGCGGGCCTGCTTCCCAGGTGGGTCCGTCACCGGTGCTCCAAAAGTCCGGGCAATGGAAATCATTCATCACCAAGAACCGGTCGCGCGCGGCCCATACTGTGGCGCTATTGGCTGGATCGGCTTTGACGGCGCTATGGATACGTCCATCGTCATTCGCAACTTGACGGTCGACGGCGATAGTGTGATCGCGCAAGCGGGTGGCGGTATAGTCGCTGATTCAGACCCGGCGCTTGAATATGAAGAGGCTATGGTAAAGATACGTCCCTTACTCTCCGTCCTAGATCCCACGGCGCTGGCATGATCATCGATCTCAATGGAACTCAAATGGAGGCGACTGAAGCCAGGATAGACCCGGCTGATCGCGGCCTTACGTTGGGTGATGGCGTCTTCGAGACGATCCGCGTTCGGGGTGGAAAACCGGACCGTTTTGAAGCCCACGTCGCGCGGCTAAGGGATGGTGCCAAAGTCCTCGGTATTGTCATGCCGACAACGGACTCAGGTATTGAGACCCGCCTTATCGATGTGGTTAAAGCAAATGAGCTCAGCGATGCCGTGGTGCGCATCACCCTTAGTCACGGTGTTGGACCGCGCGGATTATTGCCGCCAGACCCTGCCGTTCCGACATTGATGATCACTGCATCGTCGCGCCCGGACATAGCCGGCCCCGTTAAAGCGATCATCGCCATGACCACCAGGCGCAATGAACATTCTACGACGGCGCGAATCAAATCCTTGAGTTACCTCGATAATGTCATCGCCCGCCGAGAAGCGGCGGGGTATGAAGTCGACGATGCGCTGTTGTTAAACACGCAAGGGCGCCTTGCGGAGTCGACAATTGCTAATGTGTTTCTGATGATCAACGGTGCGCTACTCACACCCCCAGTATCCGATGGCGCACTGCCTGGAGTTATGCGCGCGGACCTCATTGCCCGCTTCAGAGCAGAAGAGCACCCTCTCGAGATTGATGATCTAGCCCGTGCCGAAGAAGCATTCCTGACAAATGCGCTTGGTATCCGACCGCTAATTGAGGTGGCAGGACAGCCCATAGGCGATGGCGAACCGGGCTTAATTACCCAGATGCTGGCAGCACGTCTCTAAGGGTTTAACTTGGGGAGCAGGCGGTCGTAATATCTTTATGGGCGGCGGTGAACCCGCTGAGGGAATACGTATCCGTCGTCAGAGTGCCACGGCTGGACGTCCCTTTGACGGTCAAACGTGATCCGCGGATCATCGCCTGCACCATCTTTTTGTCGGTGTCTTCATCCCGATTCCACGCCCGCTCACCATGGGTGAACATGTCGTAGTTCGCTGAACCGATCTGCACGCTCACGTCTGAGTTCTCTTTATAAGCGTAGCCCGCGACGACGCTCACCACGTCTAGGGACTCTTCGCTAGGACGGTGAGTGACCAACGCGAACACATCACCACGCCGGGTATAATTGCCCTCCGCCTTTGTCGGCTCACTGGCCATATAACAGACAATCCCGGAATCTTCCTGATAGGAGTATGCGGTCCAGACACCGTGGGTGCCGATCACTGTGACATCTTGAGCCGATGCATCGGTCGCACCAGTCTGAGCTAAGACGAAAATTATGAGTGCCTGCAGTGCGTTAGCGACGCGCATCCGGTGGAACTCCCTTTTTCTTACATTGCATATCGGTCCAAGCGACCATCTGGGGCGATTGTGTTGATCTTGTGACCCAGACGCAACCCCTTAGTTTCCGCCGAGTCGCCTGTCAATCCTCTGGGCCGCCTTTTTCGGCTTCCACAACCTCTGACAGGGGCGGGTCTGAGCGGAACCTCTGCATGTCTTCTTGGCGCAGAACGGGGCCGCCATGAACATGCTCTGGCAAGGCTTCAGTGGGCCCTCCGGGCACGACGGGGCGAGCCGGGAAACGACCCCGTGACACCAGCCGGTCGTACATCACCACTACACCAGCGATGCCGACGTTCAAACTGAACCGCGTCGGAATTTTAATGAGATGGTCGCATCGGGCGGTCATCTCAGGAGACAAGCCACCGCGCTCGGACCCAAGAACATAGGCCGCCTGTAATGGGTGACGAAAACTTGGCAACTCCACCGCCTCTTCGTCCAACTCGATGCCGACCAGCGCACAGCGATCTGGTAGCACCAGTGTGTCTAGCGTTGGAAATTCATAAAACGGCAACTGACCAAGCGTATCAGACGTATCAACGCGACCGCCGGCCCGGCGCTCATAGTTCGCCGCAATAGTGAAAACGAAATTGGCACTGAAGGCGTGGGCTGAACGAAATAAATTGCCCACGTTGTATGACTTGCTGATGCCCTCAACACCGATTCCGAAATAGCCGCGCACTGATAAGTCTCCACCTTAGTCGTTTAGTTCTGACCGGTCTTTGTATTGATCGAGCGCACCAGGGTTGGCAAGGGCTTCCGTATTTTTGATTGGCCGTCCGTGAATAACATCGCGCACCGTCAGCTCAGAAATCTTGCCGGATCTGGTTCGCGGAATATCAGTTACTGTCAGTATTCTCGCGGGTACATGACGCGGTGAACATTCCTCGCGAATGCGGGTTTTTAGATCTGCGATCAGCGCTTCATCAAGGGAAACCCCCTCCGCCAACACAACGAACAGAACAACACGGACGTCACCTTGCCAATCTTGGCCAACGACAAGCGCCTCTGTCACGCCCGCGCATCCTTCGACCACACGATAAATTTCCGCCGTACCGATGCGTACCCCACCCGGATTTAACGTCGCGTCGGATCGACCGTGGATGATAAACCCATCGTGCTTTGTCTGTTCGACCCAATCACCGTGAGTCCAGACGTCTCTATACTTTTCAAAGTACGCGGCGTGATATCGGGACCCATCGGCGTCCTTCCAAAACCCAACCGGCATGGAGGGAAAGGGGTTGGTGCAAACCAACTCGCCAGGCGTACCGCGCACCCGATTACCATTGGGGTCAAATACAGCGACGTCCATGGCTAGGGCGGAACCTTGAATTTCACCGCGACGCACCGGGAGACGCGGATTGCCCGTGACAAAGCAACCAACAATATCTGTGCCGCCAGCAATGGATGCGAGATGCACGTCGGTTTTGATGCTCTCATACACATAATCAAATGAATCTGGCGATAGCGGCGAGCCAGTAGAGGCAATGGTGCGAACGGACTCGAGATTGTGACTGACATGCGGATCGGCTCCGCTGGATTTCAGCGCTTCGATAAATTTGGCCGAAGTGCCGAAAAATGAAATTTGTTCGTCATCAACATAGTCGAACAACGCAGTCATAGCCGGGTACCCGGGTGATCCGTCGAACAGACACACCGTGGTATTAAGCGCGAGTGCAGAAACCAGCCAATTCCACATCATCCAGCCGCAGGTGGTGAAATAGAACACGCGATCTCCTGCACGAATATCAAGATGATAGCGATGTTCTTTGAGGTGCTGCAGCAACGTACCACCGTGGCCGTGCACGATGCACTTGGGCGCACCGGTGGTGCCGGACGAGAACATGATGAACAGGGGATGATCAAAAGGCACCCGCGTAAACGTTAGCGGGGCAGGCTCAAAAGCGGCTAGAGCGTCAGACCACACCGCTAGTCCTTTGGCATCTGGCCCGCATTCCATTTCCACAACAAATGAAACCAACAGAATTTGTTTGAGGCTTGGCAAACCACGAATGATCTCATCAATCTCTGGTCGACGGTCATGGGTCTTTCCGTTGTAGATGTAGCCGTTGGCGGCAATCAAAACTTTGGGTTCAACCTGATCAAAACGATCTAGGACACCGCGCACACCAAAATCAGGCGACGCCGAGGAAAAGACCGCACCAAGAGACACCGCCGCAAGCATGGCAACCACCGTCTCGGGACAGTTGGGCATGTAGGCGGCGACGCGATCACCAACCCCCACGCCAGCCCCTTGAAGGACTTGCGCACAGCGGGACACGTCTTCGCATAACTGTCCGAATGATATTTTCTGGGTGGCCCCATCTTCGCGCCTGAACACGATGGCTGTGGCGGACTCAGGACGTGTCCGCAACAAATTTTCAGCATAATTCAGCCGGGCGTCCGGAAACCATGATGCGCCTGGCATGAGTGTTGGATTCTCGATGATGCGTGACCCGGGCTCTCCGATGATCCCGCAGTCGTCCCATAGAAATCGCCAAAAGTGATCAGCATGATCGACTGACCATCGGTGAAAATCTGCATCGTCACCTTGAGGAGCGTCGTGCAAAGTCGCCATTCGTTGCATCAACGTCGTCATCGCGCTAGCCGCCATGCGCGCGTCAGGGGCCTTCCAAAGCGGTTCTCCAACGGTGCCTGACACAAATGGCTCCCCTGCGCATAAAGCCCGACAAAGGCTTTCAAACCTTGTGATACACTGCCTTCGCGTTCACGCATGGCTTTTCCTTTCTCTGCTCACGTATCGGATACGCGTTGTCTTCCCCTCCCTCCCCGTCTGCACCGTCTGACCCCGCCATACTGAACAACAACCTTCAGGGTGCATTTTGGATGCTCGGCGGCGCCCTGTTTTTTTCGGCGACAGCAGTGCTGATCAAAATCGCGGGGCAGACTCTGCACACGTTTGAAATTGTGTTCTTCCGCTGCCTGTTCGGCATGCTGGTGGTGATTCCTCTGCTGATGCAAAGCGGATGGGGTGCTTTGAAAGTGAGAAAACCAGCGCTTCATCTCATTCGTGCGGCGTGTGCTGTGATCGGGATGTCGGGAGGGTTTTACGCCCTTACCCATTTAGAGCTGGCAACGGCGATCTCCCTCTCCTTTACCCGGCCCCTTTTTATGATCCTGCTTGCGGCAGTTTTCCTCCGTGAGTTTGTACGGTGGCGCAGAGGACTCGCGACAGCGGTTGGATTCATCGGCGTGCTGATTATGGTTCAGCCGGGAGCGAATTCGATCGAGCCAGCTGTGTTCAGCGGGCTGCTCGCGGCACTGACGGTCGGCGGCGCGTTGATTACAGTCAAACTGATCGCGCCCTACGACGCACCGGTGACAATCATGCTGACCTTCTCGATTGCCACTGTGGTGTTGGCGTTTATTCCAGCGACTTTTGTCTGGCAGACACCTACCCGCGATGAGCTACTTCTGTTGATGGCCCTCGGCATCGTCGCCAGCTGCGGGCAGTATTGCTTTATTCGCGCCTTTGCGATCGGAGAAGCCACCGTGATGAGCCCGATTGATTACGTGCAGATCATCCTCGGTAGTGCAGCGGGTTTTCTTCTTTTCAATGAGCGCCCCGGAATTGAAACCTTCATCGGTGCGAGTGTGATTGTGATTTCGACCCTCTATATTGTGGTGCGCGGCGCTCGAATAAAGGCGCCGCCTCCAGCACCGCCGGACCCTGCTGTTCCACCGCCTGCACGGTGATTGGATCATAATAAAAGCCGTCCTGATTTAAATGGAATCCGGATTTACGAGGAACGAGCCCATGCACCAACTGACTTCCGGTGTTTCATGCTGGAAGACTAACGCGTTAGTGGCCAAAACAAACGAGCCCATGCATATCACCTAGCGAACAATTCCGAGCCGCGGTGTCGCATAATGTTAAAAAAGAAACCGGCAAAGCGCGGCGTTAACTAGCAGCCGCATCCATGAATTTTGCCAGCGCAACGTCCCGCTCACTCAGGCCATCGGCGTCATGGGTGGTTAGGGTGACATCCACCCGGTTGTAGACATTGAACCACTCGGGATGGTGATCCATCTGATCCGCCTTCAAGGCACAACGGGTCATAAACCCGAAAGCCGCATTGAAGTCTGCAAACTTGTAGGTGCGCTGAATGGCGTCGCGGCCATCAACCTCCAGCCAATGGGGGAGGTCGGCTAAGGCTTGGGCGCGGGCGTCGGGTAATAACTTTTCGACCATGCACGAATCCTTCGAATGGGATTAAACTATCAGCAAGACTAGCAAGATAACTGGCGCGGGAGAATTACGGTGGCTTTATCAAATCACCTAAAAATGATTGTTTGCATGTGCCTTATTGCGTTTGCGCCAGCTACAGTCACAGCAGAGCCTTTCGATTTCGTCGCCTTGGGCGATACGGCTTACAACGTGCCAAAAGATTATCCCGTCTACGAGGCATTGATCGATACCATCAATGAGGTCGAGCCCGCGTTCTCGATCCATGTCGGCGACATTGTAGGGGTCGAACAGTGTACCGATGCCATGTACGAAAAACACCTGGGTTACTTTCAACGGTTCGAGCACCCGTTGATTTACACGCCCGGCGATAATGAATGGGTGGATTGTCAATTTTCGGAACCCAGGATGAAGGACCCCGAAACGGGCGCTCTAGATATGGCTGCTTTCTATGCCGGAAAGGCCGGAGACATTGCACCCGACCGATTGAACAAACTCCGCAGCGTTTTCTTCTCCAAAGCGGAAAGCCTGGGGGCCACATCATTGCCCCTATATCGCCAAAGCGATGAAAAGGTGCATCCTCAAATGGTGGAGAACGCACGATGGACCCATAACCACGTGCTGTTTTCTACCTTCCACATCTCCGGATCACTCAATGGTCTAACGATCGTCAGTGAAGAGTCCAGCGCAGAGGCCATTGGGCGCAACCGGGCAAACGTCGCCTGGCTGGACTCCACCTTTGCGGAAGCTATGGAAAAAGAACGCAAGGCTGTCGTTATTGTCCTGCACGCCGACATATTTGAGACGGTGCACGCGGAGTTTAATTTTTTCGCACCGATCTCCTCGCACAACATTCGGGGCGGGTCACTGGGGCCGTTTTATTGGTTCGCCCGGCGTCTCGCCGATTTAGCCGGCGACTTTGAAGGACAGGTCCTCATTGTCCATGGCGACTCTCACGCCTTTATAGTCGACCGACCGATGACTGTGTCCCGCGGTGAAGGGGCCTCCCCGCTGCGGCCAAACGTCACACGTCTGCAGGTCTTCGGAGCACCGGAAATCAAAGCGGTCCGGGTGACGGTGGACACGGACACACCTTGGGTCTTCAGTTTTTCACCGCTGTACAACTGACTGACAGTCACGTCTCTTTTTGATAAAATAAATCCCACTGCTGGATGCGGGCTCTTCGGAGTGACAGGCCAGCGAATCCTTTCCGTTCCGTCGGTGTGCACAGATGTGCCAGGCCGTCGATGCAAACTCAAAAAGAAAGGAGTCTGCCATGACCACATGGTTTGACCTGACGCAACCGACTGAGATGGATCTCCTGGTCGGTACCTACGATCTCACCGGATACGTTAAGTACTGCCGCACTGTTCCGACACGGACAGTGTTTGAACTTCTTGCGGGCTACTTTGATTTTACCGGCGGCATCATTGCAGACGCGGGCGGCCGATTTGTCAAAGCCATCGGCGACCACGGGCTCACCGCATTTCAGGCGGAAAATGCAGATTGGGGAGTTCAAGCCCATCTTGATGTGCAGAAACGCGGTAACACCTGGCTCAAAGAAAACGATTATCCGGGCCATGCGCGGATTGGGTTGAGCCTCGGGTCCGTCACGTGCGGGCCGTTAGGTGCGCCCGGACAAGCTCACTTCGATATCATCGGTTCAAACGTAAACATCGCCATCACCATGGACACGGAAGGCTTTGCCATGACTCCGGCTGTTTTCCGTGCGTTAGAACCGGAAACGCGAAAACTGTTCAAGAAACATACGCCACCGATCACCTACATCGCGCAGACCGATAAACACCAAACGTAACAGCGCTACCCAACCGCCCGGCGCAGCACCGGCAGCACGTCTTTCTCGAACCACGGGTTCTTTTTAAGCCACCCGGTGCTGCGCCAACTGGGATGAGGCATCGGCAGCAACCCGTCCGACTGATACTCCGGCCAAGACCTTACGGTTTCGGTCATGGTCTTCTTGCGGCGGGCACCAAGGTAGTGCGCCTGCGCATACATACCGATCAACAAGGTCAATTTGATGTTGGGTAGATGTTTGCGCAATGGCTCGTGCCATAGCGGCGCACATTCGGGGCGCGGTGGCGCATCGCCCCCACTTTTTTGCACACCAGGATAACAGAACCCCATGGGCATGATGGCGATGCGGCTTTCGTCGTAGAAGGTATCTTTGTCCACCGCCAGCCACTCGCGCAGGCGATCGCCGGATTTATCATCCCAGGGCACGCCGCTTTCGTGCACTTTGGTTCCAGGGGCCTGGCCTATGATCAGCAGCGTCGCCGACGGCGCGATGCGCACAATGGGGCGTGGACCAAGTGGAAGGTGTTTGGTGCAAACGGTGCAGGCCCGAACATCTTTAAGCAATTTTTTGAGTGACGTCACACCAACTCCAATAACTGATCGACATAGGCCGGAACAATTTCCGTAGCCGGGCCGTAGTGCCCCTCGTCAAATTTGTCAGCGCCGAGAGACGGTTCCAAATTGAGCTCAACCGTGTGTGCGCGTCCGATCTGTTGCACGACGGAAACAAAACCCGCCGCCGGATACACATTGCCCGACGTGCCGATAGAGAGAAACAAATCGCAATCTACCAGCGCGGCTTGAATGCGATCTAACTCCAACGGGGTTTCTCCAAACCAAACCACATGGGGCCGTAGCCCACCGGCACTACCACAACCTTCGCAAACATCGGCCCTCGATATATCCCCCTGCCAATCGACGATATGCTGACAATGATTGCAACGCGCCTTGGAATGAACACCATGCATATGAATGAGATTCTGGCTACCGCCGGATTCATGGAGCGAATCAACATTCTGGGTGATTACCGTGACCTCGCCAGTCCACCGGGCCTCTAACCGGGCCAGCGCCATGTGGGCAGGGTTGGGATTGGCAGTCGCGACCCGATGGCGGGCCCGGCGCATATTGTAGAATGCATGCACGGCATCCGGGTCTTTTGTGAAAGCTTCAGGCGTAGCCACGTCCTCAATACGGACTTTTGACCATATACCATCAGGATCACGGAAGGTTTCTAGCCCAGATTCCTGCGAGATTCCTGCCCCTGTGAGGACGACGATGTTAGAATTCTTCTCGGGCGTGAAGCTTTGGGGCATAGTGCGCGCCGCCGGGAACCAGACCAGGGGCTATGCTAGCCCCCAGACAGCCCGGCGCATAGAGCCATGGATTAAGGAAAGCGGTAAGTGCCGGTTGGGGTTTTGTTTGTTTGTACCGGGAATATCTGCCGTTCACCGACGGCGGAAGGTGTGTTCCGGAAATTGGTCGACGAAGCGGGCCTGACCAAAGAGATCACTATCGATTCGGCGGGCACACAGAGCTATCACATTGGTGAGCCTCCCGATGAGCGCTCGGTCGAGGCTGCCCAAGCTCGCGGCTACGATATGTCCGGCCAAGCAGCCAGACGGGTACTGGAACAGGATTTTCATAAATTCGATTTGGTTTTGGCAATGGATCGCGACCATTTGCACCACCTTAATGCCATGGCGCCCGGCGACACCTACGAACGGGTGAAGCTGTTCCTATCCTATGCATCACAGACATCTGTGCAGGAAGTGCCCGACCCCTATTACGGTGGCGGCAAAGGGTTTGAGGACGTGCTCGATCTCGTCGAAGACGGCGGCCGCGGTTTGATAGAAGCGATCCAACGCGACTTCTTGTAAAACACACGTCGGACTCCCGGTGAGTACAGCACTCCACGACCGCATTCGCGACATCCTACAAATCGACGTTGTGCGAACGGTACCATTGTCCGGCGGTTGCATTGGTGATGTACGTGCAGTCGAACTGTCAGACGGAACCACCATTGTGGTTAAGTCCGGTGGCGACCAACTCGCCCTCGAAGGATGGATGCTACAGACCCTATCAGCGCGTTCTGCCCTACCCGTCCCCGCGGTGTTGCATTGCGCCGTAGATTTGCTGCTCATGTCGAACATTGAAACATCGGGAGGCATTACGGCTTCGGCAGAGCAGGACGCGGCAGATCATCTCGCGGCCCTTCATGCAGTAAGTGGTGACAGCTTTGGTTTAGAGCGCAACACCGTGATTGGTGGCGTGCATCAACCGAACCCGCCGATGAAACTGTGGTTGCCGTTTTTTGCCGAACATCGCCTGCTCCACATGGCTGTGAATGCCCATGAAACAGGACGTCTGCCAGCCGAATTGGTCGTGCGCGTTGAAGCGTTGTGTGGTCGCTTAAGTGAGTGGCTAGACGAACCGCGCGGGCCCTCTCTCATTCACGGTGACATGTGGACCGGTAATGTTCTCTGCAACAGCGGACGCATCTCCGGTTTCGTTGACCCGGCGATTTATTACGCCGATCCAGAAATCGAATTGGCCTTTGCCACCTTATTCAACACCTTCGGCGACGCCTTCTTCGCCCGCTACAACGAACACCGCCCAATTGCTGATGGGTTTTTCGAGGAACGGCGCGACTTGTACAACTTGTATCCGCTTCTTGTGCACGTCCGCTTGTTCGGAGGCAGCTATGTCAATTCCGTCGACGCAACACTCCGCCGATTCGGTGCATAGATCTAAGTCAGAGAGTTTTCGCCGCTCATCCAAACCGAAACTCTACAAATTTTATCCCCGGCGAAGGTCAGCAGTGTGAGATTATCCATCTCCACGGCCGTGCCATCCGTATTGGTGCGCTTGACGGCAAGACGAACAGCCAGACGGTTAACCTCAACATCAGCGGTAAAAGTAAAATCACCGTGCCAAGATTCCCGCACCATCTCGGCGCGTTTTTCATAGGTTGCACGCACCTCGGTGACGCCCTCCTTGCGCACACCGTCGGTGGGAACTTCCATCACGATATCTGTGGTCAGGTGCGACAGAATGGCGTCAGTATCAAAGCGATCAACATCCGCAAAATACGCCTTGGCACGAGCAACATATTTTTCTTTTGAAACAAGCATTCGGTTCTCCGCAAAAGAAACGGCCGGACGCAATACGCCCGGACGCTGAACTGTTTTGAAAGAGTAGCGTGCTTACATATTGCCGGCGAACTCTTGTACCCCGGCTTCAATCCACTTGATGAATTTGGGATTGGACGACAATCCTTTTTCATTGAAGGTGTAGGTTAAACCTTCAAAATCACCGGCGATGTTGGCTTGAATGCCACGCGTCGACAGAAGGTAACCAACCACAACTACTTCTCTGCCATAGGCATCGGCATTGTCGATCCAGCTGCGCATGACGTTGACGTTGTTGGTACGGATCCGCTTCGGTGCATCGTCTTGCAAGTTGTAGGACCGCACGTCGGCGAAGATGCCTTTAGCCCTCATCCGGGTGGCGTGGGTATCAAGCACGGCCAGCTCCAACACATTGTCTTCATATTTTTCCGGGCCGTGACCAAGAATAATGACCAGGGCGTTCTCTGGGTCCTCCGCCACTTCCAGGGCGTGATCTACCAGCATATCGGTGATGATTTCATGGCTCGACTGAGGCACACCGAGAATCACCGGAACAGTTTGTTTGACCCGCGGTGCAGGCAGATAAGAGGCCTCTTCGCGCTCACCGAAGTAGTAAGCCCATTGTTCATAAACAGAGCCCGACGCCGACAAGGCTGCCGGGACCACTACAATGCGCTTGGCACCCGCCTCAGCGAGATTGTCGACGGCCGATTGCAAGTGATCACCATTCATCATCGCCATACCAAAGCCAATGGATGTGGGATAATCATTGGCCAGGTTGCTAAGGGCATCGGAAAAGAACGTATCGCCCGGCTCGCCCGCGCCGTGGGCCAAAACAATCACGCCGAGATCTCCAGTGACCGACGCATCGCTGACATAGCGCTCGTAGGTGGGTGGCATCATCATCATGCTGCCCATGATTTGTTCGTCGGACATGGTTTTGTACTGCATGACCTTTTCACGAAGAATGCGGTAGTCCTCTTGGCTCATCTCATGTCCTGAATGGTCCATTTGAGAATGATCCATTTGAGAATGGTCCATCTGACTGTGGTCCATTTGAGAATGGTCCATCTCTTGCGCCACGGCGGCAGCGGATAAAGCAACGGCACTACAAAACACGGCCGCGCAAGACGATGTGAAGAAAGAGGACAGAGGGCGCATAAGAGCAACTCCTTAAAAGCAGAAAACGGACGCAACATGACTGCCGCGTAAGCAAATACTATACCAGCTTCCAGTGGATGGAAGGTCAAGTATTGGAGCCTAGCTTGAACGGGTTTTAAGGCCGCACGGCGTGTTCAGGCCGTTGGGACTCAAATCGTTTTGCCTCGTCTTTGGTGGAGTGGGTAAGATTCAAAGGGTAATCCGCGAGTTCTTCATAGATCGACCCGCCTTTGCCCATATGGCTTTCAAACAACACAAAACGCGTAACAGCGATCGGACCCGCACGAAACAGTCCATTGCGTTCAACGAAAGCTTGGATTCGGTCGGGATGGGCGGATCGGAATCGCGCCACCGTGACATGAGGGCTGAATTTGCGAGTCTCGGGCGGCTGCCCAGCCCGCACTACCGCCGACTCAACTTTGCCTTGGAGATGCGTGAGACCAGACGGCGCCTCTGCGCGCACATAGAGCGCCCGTGTTTTGCGGCCCTGACCGAAGACCCCTAAACCTGAGAGCCACACGTCAAAAGAATCGGTATCCACGCCCTGTAATGTGCTGTCGATGTCAGCGGCGGCATGGCGGTCGACGTCTCCGATAAATCTTAAGGTGAGATGAGTATTCTCTGGCGCGACCCAGCGGGCACCGGGCAAGCCGTGATTAAAGCGAGCAAGCTGTTCACGGACATCATCGGGTAAGGCGAGGCCGACAAACAATCGGTACATAACAACCACCCCCTGTTGTGCTGACCGGCCAAGGCCCGCGCGTCTGAGACGATGACGCTATAAAAACACAGACAGAACTCCGGTGTAACCGTACATTCGATTACCGCAGAATTCTCCGTTGGCATAAAAGCCAGTGAGCGGAAAATCCCCCAAAATATCTTGAATGATACCGACTTCCCGCCCTGCTTCACCAAACATCGCGGCGCCGCGCGCAACGCAAGACACAAACAATCCACCGCGCACTGGGGCATCACCAATGCGCGCTTTCAACTCGGTCAGACGTTCAATGAAATCTTTTTGAGCCGACTCAGGGTCGCGCCGAACAAACATCATGCGATCACCAATATCGATGTCATCGCCAACCGCGATCATGCCCCCATTGGGGTCAATGCCGACAAGATTACGCACAGTGTAGTCGCGGGTGTCACTGCCTGGCACCGGCATGGCGACGTGGATATAACCACCGATGCGATTCAAATCTCGAGCCAGCACCTCGCCAATATCATCCTTTAGAACGTCGAGCGCCGGTCGCTTGTCCAGCGTTTCAACGATGGATCGCTCCCCTGCAGTGACTTGATGATAGGGGCCGACGGGCGAACAGCCTTGGCTGTGGGTCACCATCACCGGCACCTCTGCGCCGATCAGGACTCCCGACAAACCTCCGCCGGTTGGTTCGTCGGCCACTTGAATAGAGGTGTCGGATAAACTGGTAAGGCCGCCAACGAAGTATCCTTCGCCTGCCGCAGGCAAGGCATCGACGATGGTACCGAGGTGATGATTGCGCGGATCGCCATGGGCCAAACCAAAAACCGGGCCATGGCTGGACGCCCAACGTCCTGACAAAACATCAGGGAGGGCATCGGCGCTGGAGACAGTTGGAAATATTTTGAAGGATTCCTTCGTCCAAGGCGCGACGAGGACAGAGAGCGCTGGTTCATCGTGATACTCGCCTGCCTGTCCGCAGACCCCCATACCGACGCAGCCGGCCCAATGCTCGATACCCGTGCGTTGGCGTAGGGTTAAAACCATGTCGGAAAAATGATCGGCTAGGGGTTCGGTGGCATAGATAAGACCAAGCCCCCCGGCTTGAGCATCAACCATTGGCAGCTGCGCGCCAACATCAGCCAGGATGGCCTTCCAATCGGACCCTGTTGCCAGGGCGCTCACGAACTCTGTCATGAAGCCGTATCGTCGGAACGGGACTCTTGCACCCGTTTCACCAGCCGCTCGGCGAACGGAAGAATTTTCTCGACCATAATATTAACGCCGTCTGGATTGGGGTGAATCCGGTCCGCCTGATTCAAGGTCGGATCACCGGCGACGCCATCGAGCAAGAACGGATAGAAAACAATGTCATATTCTTCCGCCAAACGCAGATAGGCTCCGAAGAAGCGATCACCATATTCGCGGCCGAGATTGGGCGGTGCCTGCATCCCAGCGAGCAACACCGGTAGGCCTTCTGATGTCAGCCGCCCAACGATGGCATTCAAGTTATCGTAAGTAACGTCAGGATCTACAGCCCGCAGCCCATCATTGCCACCCAACCCAACGATAACCGCGTCTGGTGAATCGGCCAGCGACCAATCCAGTCGCGAGCGACCACCAGCCGTCGTGTCGCCAGAAATGCCGGCATCCAGAACGTCCACATTGTAACCGGCAGCCTGGAGTTCATCCTCTAGGCGGGCGGGGAACGCCAGCGATAGGTCGTCGAGGCCATAACCAGCGGTCAGGCTATCGCCGAGTGCCAGGATACGGATTGACGACGAGGTCTCAGCCTCGACGGTGTTGGATTTCCCCTGATCTGTTTGACCGTTTTCCGCGTAGGAACCTTCAGAGCAACCACACAGCAGTGGTGCCATGACGAGGGCTAACAAAACGCCCCTTTGCGTGTTAAGGGTGCGCACAATCATGAACGATACTCCACATAATCTGGACGCCGCGCGTCACCAAACGGCTATTGGCCTTGACGACGTGCATCTCACCTTGGAGGGACCAGCCGGGCAGGTCAACATTCTGCGCGGTGTATCCTTGACCGTGCCCCAAGGAGAAGCCCTCGGTGTTGTTGGGCCTTCGGGCTCGGGCAAAACCACCATGCTCATGGTCACTGCCGGTCTGGAGCGCATTACTGCCGGCACCGTCACCGTGGCTGGACAAGACTATGCAGCCCTCGATGAAGACGGCCTCGCCCTGTTTCGCCGCGACAACATCGGCATCGTGTTTCAATCGTTCCACCTTATTCCGACCATGTCAGCGCTCGAGAACGTCGCCGTACCGCTTGAGTTTGCCGGTCGAACCGACGCTTTCGATCAAGCGGAGGCGCAGTTAGAAGCGGTTGGACTTGGTCATCGCATGGGGCATTACCCCGGGCAACTTTCGGGCGGAGAGCAACAGCGTGTCGCCCTGGCCCGCGCTTTTGCCGTGAAACCAAAGTTGCTGTTGGCTGACGAACCAACAGGCAACCTAGACGGCGCGACCGGCCACCAAATCATTGATCTGTTGTTCGAATTGCACGACACCAGCAACACAACACTGATGTTGATCACCCATGACATGAAGTTAGCCGGCCGCTGTGACCGCGTCGTGCGTATCGGCGACGGAGTGATCGCGGGCGAAGGCCTCAACACCGCCGCGGCGGAGTAGCAAAGAAATGTCGTCTTTTTCTCTCGCCGCCCGCTACGCCTTCCGTGAGCTGCGCAGCGGTCTTGGCGGTTTTCGCATTTTTATTGCCTGCTTAGCTTTGGGTGTCGCAGCCATTGCCGGAGCCGGGTCCCTAAACCAGGCCATTCAGACCGGGTTAGAAGAAGATGCCCAATTGCTTTTGGGCGGCGATCTGCAAGCGCGCATGACCTACCGTGAGGTCAACGCGGAAGAACGCGCTGCGCTGGACGCGGCCGGCGATGTCAGCGCGCTCATTTCCATGCGGTCCATGGCCCGGTCGGTCGACAATACATCAGGAGAGACGCGGGAGCGGACCCTGATCGAACTGAAAGCCGTGGATGGTTTCTACCCGCTGTACGGCGCCCTAACGTTGAGCCCGGCGTTGCCGCTGCAAGACGTGCTGGCGCAACAGGACGGCTATTGGGGCACCGCCGTCGATCCTGTTCTCAAGAGCCGTCTGGATATTACAGTGGGCGACATTATTCGGGTTGGTGAGGCCAGCCTCGAAGTGCGCGCTTTTATCGACAAAGAGCCGGACCGAGTGATCAGCTTCGCTACAGCTGGGCCACGAGTCATGATCGCCAGAGGGGCGATGGCTGAGACCGAACTGATTCAGCCGGGCAGCCTAATTTCTAATATTTACAATGTACGCGTGACCAATGGTCTCAACCCGGATGACATTCGCGAGTCTTTGAAAAACGATTTTCCGGATGCGGGTTGGCGACTGAGGGGACTGCGCCAAGCAGCCCAGAGTTTAGAGATCTTCCTCGACAACGTGACTCTGTTTTTAACACTGGTTGGACTGACCGCGCTGCTAACCGGTGGCATCGGCGTCGCCAACGCATCCCGTGCCTATCTCGACGGCCGCATGACCACGATCGCAACACTGAAGTGTTTGGGTGCGCCCGGTGAGCTTATTTTCATCATCTATGCCATCCAACTCACTGTGCTCTCAGTGATCGGGATCGCTCTTGGCTTGCTGATCGGAGCCGGGGTGCCCTATATCGCCGCCAACTCCATCGGCGGCATGTTGCCCGTAGACGCGCAGTTTGGTTTGTATGTTGAACCCCTTATTAAAGCCGCCGTATTTGGCGTTCTGTCCGCTGCTGTTTTTGCTCTCTGGCCTTTGGCCAAAGCCAGGGACATCCCGGCCGTCGCCTTATTCCGGCAATTCTTGGGTGATATTCGACGCTGGCCACGCAAACGCTATCTGATTGGGCTTACGGTTTTGGGGATCGCGCTCGCCGCCTTTACAATTCTGACGGCGGACCGGCCAAGCTTTGCTTTCTTCTTTGTTGCCGGCGCTGCCATCTCCATGGTGCTGTTTCGATTTGCCGCTGGTGGCGTCATGAAATTAGCGGCGAACCTGTCCAACAAGCGCGGTGGTGTCACATCGGGACGCCCAACCTTGCGCCTTGCCATGGCCAACCTTTATCGGCCCGGCAATCCGACGACGTCCGTCGTGCTGTCGTTAGGTCTTGGCCTGTCTGTGCTGGTGTGCATCGCCTTACTTGAGGCAAACCTAAATGCGCAGATCAATGGCGAGCTGCCTGATCAGGCGCCCAGCATGTTCTTTATCGATATTCAGCCACCCCAAACCGAAGAGTTTGAGGCCATTGTTGAGGCCCAAGACGGCGTTGAAAAAGTCACACTGGCCTCGATGATCCGAGGTCGGATCACCAAAATCGATGGGGTGAGAGCCGCTGATGCTGCCATCACACCGGAAGCCCGTTGGGCCATTCGCGGCGAACGCGGCATTTCTCAATCCAAAGTCATGCCAGATAACGCGCACTTGGTTGAAGGCGATTGGTGGAGCACGGATCACGAAGGTGACAATCTGTTATCGCTCGACGCTGAGGTTGCGCAAGGCATGGGCTTGGGGATTGGCGACACGCTGACCGTCAGCATCCTCGGTCGAGAGATTACGGCAGAGGTCGCCAACTTGCGGGACGTGCGGTGGGAATCAGGCGCGATGAATTTTGCCCTAATTTTTTCGCCTAACGCACTACGCGGCGCACCGGGCATGTACATCGCGACCGTGAATTCTGAAGACGGAGCAGAAGAAGCCATTGAACGTGCGGTGGTTGATGCCATGCCAAACGTCACCATCGTCCAGGTGCGCGAGGCGCTCGAAATTCTTGAGCAAGTGCTCGGCGCACTAGGAACAGCGGTACGTGTTACCGCCGCCGTTGCGCTGGTCGCCGGTGCTTTGGTGCTGGCCGGTGCGATTGCCGCGGGCCACGCCCGACGCATTTATGAGTCCGTTGTGCTGAAGGTTCTTGGCGCCACTCGCGCCGACGTTCTGAAAGCCTTTATTTTTGAGTACTGCTTGCTTGGACTCGCGACGGGCACAATCGCTGCTGTAGTTGGTAGTCTGTCCGCCTGGGCAGTGCTGATTTTTGTCATGAAAATCGACTGGATCTTGTTCCCAGGCATTGTCGGCGGGGTCATTGCCGCGTGCATCACGGTCACCCTGATGGCTGGTTTCGCCGGTGTTTGGCGAGCCTTGGGGATCAAGGCCGCACCGTTGCTGCGCAACGATTAAGACTGGATCGACCACCCAAACGGCCAAAAACCCCGGGATTCGAAGGTTTTTGGTTACATCCTTGTGAAAAACCGACGGATTCCCGTTGAAGACAGAGGGAAAACACCCAATATTACGGGCATTGGTTCAGTGGCGCTCTTTTACAGGGCGCTATGTTGAGCCGACCGAAACATCTGTGAGGAGCACCATGGTTACCGAAACCGAACGTAGGACAATGACTGGCGCGGGCGTTGAGTCCGCTGCGATCCATGAGGGCCTGCGCGCTTACATGCTGAGAGTCTACAACTACATGTCTTCAGGCTTGTTGTTGTCGGGCATCATTGCTTTCGCCGTCGCCAATTCAAGTTTGATCAACCTTTTCTACAACGTCGATGAAGCAGGCCGTTTAGTCGGCTATAGCGGACTTGGCATGGTTACGATGTTTGTTCCGCTCGGCCTCATTCTGTTTATGAGCTTTGCCGGACACAAACGCAGCGCCGGCACCATGCAACTGCTGTACTGGCTGTTTGTCGGCACCATGGGTGTTGGTCTATCGACCATCCTGCTGACTTACACTGGCGTTAGTGTTGCACGTACGTTTGTCATCACAGCGGCTGCATTTGCTGGATTGAGCCTGCATGGCTACACAACCAAGAGAGATTTATCCGGCTTCGGTACATTCCTGTTGATGGGGCTGATCGGTCTGATCATCGCCATGATCGTCAATATGATTTGGCCGAGCGGCGTGATGGGTTTTGTCATTCCCGTCATCGGTGTGCTGATTTTCGCAGGCCTGACGGTTTACGACACACAGCGGATTAAGAGCCAATACTTCGACGTTCAAGGCTCAAGCATGGAAGAGCATGCGGCTGTGATGGGTGCCGTTGCGCTTTACCTCAACTTCATCAATCTATTCCAGTTCCTACTGATGTTCCTGGGGAACCGCGAATAGCCTCCTGCGACACAACGAATGAAATGAGCCCGGACTTCGGTCCGGGCTTTTTTTATGGCCGTTGCTATGACCCGACCGAACAGTTCCCCTTTGGCGCACAATCTTGTAATTTTTGGTCATTGCGTTAAGAAACTGCACGTTTTGCGGCACTACGGGGTGAGCCATGGTTGGCGGTCGGGACGGACGCTACCAAAATATAGAAGTGATTCTGGCGGAGCCGAACGACAATGTTCGCTTCGGCCTACTCGGCATGCTGCGTCAGCAGGGTCTGCGCAACCTTCGGGGTGTGTCAAACACGGAAGATCTCATTGAAGAGATTAAGTCCAACCCCGCTGATCTGATTGCCGTCTCTGATACGCTTGGCGACGACGGCTACAAAACGATACGTGACCTGCGCCATAACAAGCTGGGCAGCAATCCATTTGCCGTCGTCACCTACATGGTCTCGCCAGACAACCAAAATGGTGTAACGCGGGCGGTGATGGCTGGCGCCGACGACATCATGGTCAAACCGGTCGCACCTGGAAAAATCGTCACTCGTGCCCAACATATAGCCTTCAACCGCATCCCTTTTGTCGCAACAACCGAATACATCGGACCAAACCGGCGCCGGGACGGACGGAAATCCGAAATTCCGTTGATCAAGGTCATCAACACATTGAAGACCAAACTTCAGGGCAAAGAAGTTAAGGCCGAGGTTTTAAGCCAGGCCGTCGCCGAAGGATTCAAGTCGGTCCGCACAGCACAGTTGGACAGCCAAGGGCTACGGCTCGGCTATGTCTGCAACCTCGTTCTTACGGCCTATGACGAAAACACTATTGATCCAGAATTGGAGCACAACTTGCTCGTTCTGGTGCAATGTCTGGATGAGGCCGCTGACGCAGCGAGGGAGGTTAACGAGCCCGAGCTTTCTGAAATTTGCGGAACGTTTGGCCGGCGGATTGAAGAGCTTGCCACCCACTATGAAACGCCGGACAAAAAATCCTTAACCTTGATCCGAACACTGACCAAGGCGTTTCAAATGGCTAAAGACTCAGCGGCCGAACGATTGCCGAAATACGGGTTTCAAAAATCCTGAACAGCAATGAGTGCTTCACCGTTATGATTGACGGTGCGCACAGCCTGAAACGCAAGACCCTGACAGCTTATTTACTGCAAAGAGATACCCTTGCGGAATAGAGGATACCGGGACTTCGATATCATGAGAATTTTGATGTCTAGAATCGGTCTCGTGATTCTGGGACTCACAATAATCTACAGCGGCGCTAAGCCGGTCCACGCAGACACGGTGTTACGTGTTGCACGTAACGCAGCTCCACCGAGCCTAGGCAATCCCCTAACCAGTGTCGGACAACCGGGATCGGGTGTATGGAGTGTTCTGTTCGATAGTCTGACCGTGATCGGACCGGGCGGCGTGCTGGAACCTGCACTCGCCGTATCTTGGGACTTGGTTGGTGATACGCGGTGGGTTTTTCACTTGCGTCCGAACGTCAAATTTCACAACGGTGCACCGATGGACTCGGCAGCAGTGGCGGCCATCCTAGCGTATCTGCAGAGCCCAGAGGGGCGGCGGTTTTATATCTCGACCGAGGTCGACACAATCGCCACAGTTGAGGTTATCGACTCTCTCACTCTGGCCATCGAAACTACAGTCCCCGATGCAATACTGCCGAAACGCATGGCGTTAATCGCAGTCCCCGAACCGGAAACATGGCGCATTCTAGGACCGGACGGGTTTGCCCAAACACCGATCGGGACCGGCTCTTTCAAGTTACGTGATTGGGGTCAGACCTCGGGTCGTATGATCTTTGATGCCGACACAGCGTCGTGGCGGGTACCGACCGACATTGATGTCTTAGAGTTATGGACCGTCGCGGACGCCACGGCCCGGGTTCAAGCGTTGATTACCGGACAAGTCGATATCCTAGAGGCCGTGAGCATTGATGATACTGATTTGATCGAAGCGTCTGGCTTTAGAGTATGGGCGTTCGGTGGCGCACAGGTTTCTTCTATAGCGTTTCGGACGGTTGGAAACCCTGGGTCTCCACTGCAAGACCCACGAGTGCGGCAAGCGTTAAACTATGCCGTTAATCGCGAACTCATTGCCGAAGTTTTGTTTGGCGGCAGCGCTGAACCAGCCAGCCAGGGCGCCAGCGTTGGAACCTTTGGGTACAATCCATCTCTCGAACCGATTCCCTATGATCCAGCTCGCGCCACAGCGCTCTTGAAAGAGGCCGGCTATGCAGATGGATTCCTGTTCATCATTGAAGTGCTCACGGGATTCAACACGGTCGATACATTGCTGTATCAACAGGTGGCACAGGATTTACGGGCTGTCGGGGTCGATGTAACAGTCCGCACACCACCCTTTGCGTCCTGGCTACGCAAATTCACCAGCAACGAATGGGGTGATACGGACGCCTTCTCTCTTATGTGGGACTCAGGGGCCTATGCGGATGCCGTCCGGCCGGTTCGAAATTTCTCCTGCGCTAAGGCGGTGCCGTTTTTTTGCGACGAGTCTATCATGCCGTTGATCGATCAAACTGATCGCATCATGAATGTGGAGGCACGCGAACAGCATTTACAACAGTTGCTGAGTACGATGAGAGACATCGCCCCTGCCCTGCTGCTAACCACAGCGACGCAGCGGGTTGCTTCGTCAGAGCGCGTTAAAGCCTTGACGCTGAATCCACCGAATATTGCCTACCACGCCGTAGAGGTCGACTAATCCATCGGCGCAAACGGATGGCTTAATCTTCCGACACAGCAGCGTCACCATCACCGTGCCGTTGATCCATGTTTGCTGCAGCCTTGTCGAGTGCGTCTGCGCAGGGTTCTGAAATGTCAGTGATGTTTTCCATCAAGCATTGAACGCCCGGCATGCCACGCTGACCGCCACAGAATTTTTTTAGGTCCGGGCCACAGGTCATCATGACCGGACTAACGCCACCACCGCCACGGCCCATGGGGCCCTCAGGTCTTTGTTGTGCCTGAGCTTGCGCAGCCATAAACAAGGCCGCTGCCGTACAAATTAGTAGTCGAGTCATAATAAACTTCCTTTCTGAATATCTTTGAGACTCAATCGGGCTCCACTGAGATTACGCTAAGGTCTTGAAGCGACTAGGAGAAGGAAGAACTTTACGCTACCGCTGTTTTCACCGCACTCTCTGTGTAACGATACACCGTTCTCCGGGATTCAGAAGGGCGGTCAATGGTTCACTCGTTACGCAAACATACGCGCCGCCTATTGATTGTCGTTTTGGCGGGTAGCTTCATTAGCTCTGCAATGTACGTCTCATTTGCCTTTGGTTTCCGCGCCGGAACTCAAGAGGACACGGTTTACGTGCTACCTCAGTGTTAAGCTTTTTGACTTCGAAGATGGAGTACTCAATATGACGCATCGCATCGCGATACTTACGGTGGTTATCTCTCTGGCAACCTTTTCGGCCGCTGCACAAAGCCCGCAAGAACAATGCGTGGCGTTGAGCGCTCCGGGTGCCGCTATTGAACATCGCATGATCGCCATGCCCGATGCACCAACTCGAATACTAAAATCCGTAGTCGATGAGGCCAACGACGGCTTGCCAGAGGCCTGCCGCGTGTCTGGCCTTATTGCGCCACACACCCATTTTGAATTGCGCATGCCGACCGAAACTTGGAATGGAAAATTCCTGATGCTTGGCTGTGGTGGGTATTGCGGTAGCATCGATTCCAGGAGAAGTGACCCGGGCCTTGCCCGTAACTACGCCGTCGTCCTGACAGACATGGGTCACCAAGGGGGCAGCTGGTTATTCGCCTACAACAACATCCAAGGTGAGATCGATTTTGCTTATCGATCGACACACACCGTCGCAGTTGCATCGAAGGAGATTATTGATGCGTATTACGGCAGTCGGGCAAAGAAGAATTACTTCATGGGCTGTTCGACGGGCGGGCGACAAGCCATGGTGGAGGCGCAACGCTTCCCGCGCGACTTTGACGGTATCGTAGCCGGCGCGCCGGTGTACGACGAAACCGGCGACGGTGCCTACTTCGTATTGTGGAGTCCGCTCGCCAATATCGATGAAAACGGCAAGCCAATCTTGAGCCCTGAAAAGTTACCGTTAATCCGCAACGCTGTTATGGCCCAATGTGACGGCGCTGATGGCCTTGAAGATGGCATTTTGCAAGACCCCCGCCAATGCACTTGGCAACCATCGGATATGCAATGTCGCGGCGGACAAAGCACAGAGACCTGCCTAACCGACGACGAAGTTGAGGTGGTCAACAAAATCTATACCGGCGCAACAAACTCGGACGGCGAACCGTGGTATTTCGGTATGTCGCGCGGATCGGAATACACCTGGACGCCCGAGTTTATCGGCCAAGACGGAAAGATCGGTGACTGGCTGGAAGGGCCGCAAAGTTTTGGTGAAGAGTTCATCACCACGATGCCGTTTTTCTATGACCCCCCCATTGGCACACCAGCGGCATCTTTTGATTTTGACCGAGATCCACCGCGCATGGGGCTAACCGAAGTTCTTTACAATGCGCAAAACCCAGATTTACGGAAGTTCAAAAAGAACGGTGGTAAATTGCTGCTCTATCACGGCTGGGATGACGATCAGATTCCGCCGGGCATCAGTGTCGACTATTACGAAACATCAACACGAACAATGGGTGGGCCCGACCAAACAACAGATTTCTTCAGGCTGTTTATGGTTCCCAGCATGCTTCACTGCATTATGGGTGGACCCGGCGGCACCGAAGTGGATTGGATTACAGCGATTGAAAATTGGGTGGAAAAAGACGAAGCCCCGGAACAAATCGTGGTCCATCGCATGAAATCAACCGGGTACAGCGTGCCGCGCCCTCGTCATCCGCTTGACCCGTCTGAGTACGATCAAACGCGACCGGTTTATCCCTACCCCGCCGTAGCCCGGTACAAAGGCGAGGGTAATCCGAACGATCCGGATGCGTGGCAAAAAACTGAAGAGTAAGGTGGTGCCGCCTGCAAGATTTGAACTTGCGACCCCCGCATTACGAATGCGATGCTCTACCAACTGAGCTAAGGCGGCCTACCCAATAGATGCTAGGCGTCTCTGGGCGGCGGGACCATAGAGCATGGATCGGCCAATTTAAAGACGTTCTGGTAGATTCCAGCGCATTCAGGTTGACGAGACCGCCGCCATAGGCGAAAGCCAGTCTATGACAATCCAACTAGATACCGAGGTCATCATCGTTGGCGCCGGATTGACTGGCGCAACTCTCGCCTGTGGTTTGGCCGCCCACGACATTGCGACAGTGGTGATCGATCGCATTCCCCCGGCAGATGGAATATCACCAACCTTTGATGGGCGCGCCTCGGCGATTGCCCAATCCAGCCGGATTGCGCTAGATGGCATCGGTCTGTGGCCCCTAGTGAAAGAAAAGACAGAAGCCATTCGTGAGATTCGTGTCTCCGACGGGCCGTCTTTGATGTTCTTGCATTACGACCACGCCGACATCGGCGATGAGCCGTTGGGCTACATGATCGAGAACCGTGATATGCGGGCCGGGCTTGTCCAATTGACAGAAAAAACAGCGGGATTAACCATTGCCGCCCCGGCTGAAATTGTCGCGATGAACCGGGACGACGGTGCCGCCAGTGTTACCCTTAAAGATGGGCGAACAATCACCGGGCATCTCATCGTTGCCGCGGATGGCCGCGGTTCTGCAACACGGCAAGCGGCCGGTATCGATGTCACCGGTTGGGGCTACAATCAGAACGCTATTGTCGCAACCATCGATCACACTGAATCCCATCAGGGTATCGCCCATGAACGTTTCCTCACCAGCGGGCCCTTCGCCATTCTGCCGCTCAAAGGGGGACATCAGTCTTCGCTGGTCTGGACGGAACGCAGCACGCTGGCAGACTCCTTCATGGCTTTGGACGATGACGCGTTCCTGAATGAAATTTCAGAGCGTGTTGGAGGGTTTCTAGGCAAATTGGCTTTGGTCGGACCGCGCTTTCAACATCCGCTTGGCTTACAAGTCGCCAAATCCTATGCCAGCACTCGACTGGCACTGGTGGGTGACGCAGCTCACGGCATTCATCCTATCGCTGGACAGGGCCTCAATTTGGGACTACGCGACGCTGCGGCTCTGATCGACATTCTTGTTGAAGCCAAGCGCTACGGACTGGACCTTGCTCATAGTGCAGGGCTTGAGAAGTATCAGCGCTGGCGCCGTGCCGATAACCTGCTCATGGCTGGCATGACCGATGTTCTTAATCGGTTGTTCTCAAACGATGTACGACCGCTTAAAGCAATGCTCGATGTCGGACTGGCGACAGTCAACAGTTTGCCACCATTGAAGAAGACGTTCATGCGACACGCGATGGGTCAGGTCGGTGATTTGCCCAAGCTCATGCGCGGCGAATCACCTGGATAGCGACACAGCAGTTAAGGGTCTCGACTCAGCCCACCGGCTTTCAGCGCTTCTAGGTAGGCGGCCCACCGCTTGTCGTGCTCGACGCCCAACTCATACAGCGTACGCCAGGAATAAATTCCGGTGTCATGGAGATCATCGAAAACAATACGAACCGCATAGTTACCAACTGGCTCAACCTCCCTGATGCCAACGTGTCGACGTCCACCGACAATAACCTTCTCGCCGCCGTGGGCCTGCACTTCTGCTGAAGGACTTTCCACGCGCAGATATTCAGCGGACAAAACAAACGTCTCGCCGGTATCAAACACTGTCGTCAAAGATTTTTGGTTCGGGTCGTATGAAAGGTCCGTCGGCCAAACAGA
>WLXB01000018.1 GCA_012103295.1 Alphaproteobacteria bacterium
CTGCCCCCTGAAGATTAGCGCACCTCGGGGCCAGTCCCAAAATCGGTTGTCCACCACCCCGGCGCCCCGGGACTCCGCCCACCTCGGCGGATACCCACGCACCGCGCCAGGCCCCCGGCAGCGCGAAGGGCGGGACCGGAATCCGGTCCCGCCCTCGGCGGTGTTCAGCGGCCCCAGCAGGGGCCACCGCTCATTCGTCCTCGGCGAGCGTCAGCTCGACCCCGCCGACGAAGCCGGCGGAGAGGTTGTAGATGAAGGCGCCCAGCGTGGCCAGGGCCGTCGCCAGGACCACGTCGATCACCGCGATGATCGAGGTGAACATCAGCACCCGGGGGAGCGAGAGGAACGACTGGAGGTCGAAGCCGTTGGACTCGCTCGACCCGGTCGCCTCGGCGATGGTGCCGCCGACCGTGGAGAAGACGCCCATGGCGTCCATGACCATCCACAGCACCGCCGCCGCCACGATCGTGCAGATGCCGAGCGCGATGGAGAGCAGGAAGCTCACCTTCATCACCGACCACGGGTCGGCCTTGGCCACCCGCAGCCGCGCCTTGCGGGTACGCGGCTGGGTGCGCGCCCCCGTTCGGGGCCGCCGCACACCCGCCTGCTCGGGCGTCGCGTACGCCTGCGGCGGGGTGTAGGGCTGCGCCGGCCCCGCGTCGGCGCCGGGGCGCTCGCCGGGCAGCGGACCCGCCTCGTACTGGTCGTACCCCTGGTACTGCCGGCCGCCGCCCTGGGTGCCCGGGTAGGGCTGGGCTCCCAGGGAATCGGGCTCGCGCGTGTCCGTCACGGTTCTCCCCCCACCGGCGGAGGCGGTGCCTCCGGCCTCGGCCTGGTGCGTGGCGGAGCCACGAACGCCGTTTCCGGGTCCACTCGCTCCGGCGCCCGTGGCTCCGCTCACGTTGACTCTCTCCTCGTGCTACTCCGCCGAGGGCTCGGTGCCCTCGGCCGGGGACTGGGTGTCCCCGTCCGTACCACTGGCCGCCTCGCCGTCGGCTCCGTCGGCGGGGAGGTCACCGTCGACCTCCTCGGCCTCGCGGCCGGCCTCGGCGTTGCGGGCGATGCCCACCACGGCATCGCGCTTGCCCAGGTTGATCAGCTGGACGCCCATGGTGTCACGGCCGGTCTCCCTGATCTCGTTGACGCGCGTGCGGATCACACCGCCGCCGAGCGTGATGGCGAGGATCTCGTCGGTCTCCTCGACCACCAGCGCGCCGACCAGCTCTCCGCGGTCCTCGACGATCTTCGCAGCCTTGATGCCGAGTCCGCCACGGCCCTGCACGCGGTACTCGTCGACGCCTGTGCGCTTCGCGTACCCGCCGTCCGTGGCGGTGAAGACGAAGGTACCCGGGCGGACGACGTTCATCGAGAGCAGCTCGTCGCCCTCGCGGAAGCTCATCCCCTTCACACCGGAGGTGGCGCGGCCCATCGGGCGCAGCGACTCGTCGGTCGCGGTGAAGCGGATGGACTGGGCCTTCTTGCTGATCAGCAGCAGGTCGTCATCGGCCGAGACCAGCTCGGCGCCGATCAGCTCGTCGTCCGAACCGTCCGGGGTCTCGCGGAGGTTGATCGCGATGACACCGCCGGAACGGGGCGAGTCGTAATCCTTCAAGGGCGTCTTCTTGACCAGTCCGCCCTTGGTGCCGAGCACCAGGTACGGCGCCGCGTCGTAGTCGCGGATGGCGAGGATCTGCGCGATGGACTCGTCCGGCTGGAAGGCGAGGAGGTTGGCGACGTGCTGGCCGCGGGCGTCCCGGCCGACGTCGGGCAGTTCGTACGCCTTGGCGCGGTAGACGCGGCCCTTGTTGGTGAAGAAGAGCAGCCAGTGGTGGGTGGTGGAGACGAAGAAGTGGTCGACGATGTCGTCTTCCTTGAGCTTCGTGCCCCGCACGCCCTTGCCGCCGCGCTTTGCGAGTTCCGTGTTGTAGATGATCTCCAATTCGCTTTGTTCCATCCCAACGTGTAAGGATTCGATAGCAGCGTTGACGGCAACTTCGTTCATCGCCGCCGCGTCACGTAAGATCGCAAGTTCGTCTGGCGTTTTAACCATGCGGATTTCGCGAAAAATCGTTGTCGCCTCGATACCCTTTAGGTCGGGCAAGCCAATGTCGTTCAGCCAATTAATCACTCGGGGGTCATCACAACCCACGTTTGCTTTCTCTAGCCCTGCATCCTTTATGGCCTTCTTCAACGCATAAAGCGGATTGACTGAGTATTGCCCCTTAAAATCTTCTGCGTATTTGAGGTATTCCTCATCGGTACCGGAGAGTAACGCGTCGTTTACCGGCCACTTGATCCCTTCCTGCACCGCTTCGGGCTCTTCTACGTCTTGATCGAAGTCGCGACGATCAGAATAGATAGGGTGGGTGTAGCCGCAGACGTTGGGCACCCAGGTCAGGGATTTGTCTTCGAACAAACGTAGAAGCCCAACTGCGGTTTCAACCAAGGCCGCAGGCGCATCTTCATTCCGCGGCAAGACGGCGTAGTTGAAAAACATGCGCCGCATGCGCATCAACGGACCCCAATAATCCGTCAGATAGTAGATATTGATCTGATTAACCGCGACCAGCCCGTCAAGACCGTGCTTATCCATAACCTCGTAGGCACGCGCTTTGTTCAGTAGCATAGCTGGTCTTTCTGCAGGGGCCGTAGATCAGGACTCAAAAACGATAACTTGGCGCACCGTTTCACCGGCAGCGAGACGATCAAACGCGGCGTTGATATCCTCGAGGGCGATCCGATCTGACATTAGGCGGTCAACAGGAAGCTTGCCGTTTTTGTACAAGTCGATATAGGTCGGAATGTCGCGGACAGGAACGCAACTCCCCAGATAGCTCCCCTTCAATGTTCGCTCTTCCCCAACCAACTGAACCGGCGGCAAGCTCATTCGTTTATCCGGATGCGGCAAGCCAGCCGTGATGGTTTCACCCCCACGGGCCGTGATCGCCCACGCTAGTTCCAGCGCCGGAACCGAACCGGCCATTTCAAAGGCGTAGTCAACGCCGCCGCCGGTGAGTTCTTTGATCGCGTCAATCGCATTCTCATCACCGGCGTTGATTGCGTCCGTTGCTCCCAGTTGCCGGGCCAGCGCCAGCTTGTCGTCACGCAGATCAACCGCAACGATTTGTTTCGCGCCAGCCAGAACGGCGCCCAACAGCGAGTTGAGGCCAACACCACCCAAGCCGATGACCGCTACCCTGGCGCCGGGCTCGACCTCGGCCGTGTTCAGCACTGCGCCAACCCCAGTGATGACAGCGCAACCGAACAGTGCAGCTTCTTCAAACGTCAAAGCCGGATCGACCTTGACGCAGGACGTTTCACTAACGACCGCGTGGTCAGCAAAGGCCGACACGCCTAGATGGTGATGGACGTCGTCACTATCGACATGCAACCGCCGCTCACCGGAAACCAAAGTGCCAGCAATGTTTGCCGCAGCACCGGGTTCGCACAGAGCGGGGCGGCCTTCCGCACAGGGAACGCAATGGCCACAGCTCGGCACAAACACCAGCACGACATGGTCGCCAACAGAAAAGCGAGACACACCACTTCCAACTTCTTTTACAATCCCCGCGGCCTCATGGCCGAGCGCCATTGGCGTCGGACGCGGGCGGCTACCATTAATGACAGACAGATCAGAATGGCAAAGACCCGCCGCCTTGACCTGAACGAGCAACTCACCGGGCCCAGGCGGATCCAACTCAAGGGTTTCTATTTTGAGGGGGGCGCTATCGGCGTAGGGCGTGGTCGCCCCCACTTCGCGCAACACCGCAGCTCTAATTTGCATACATCCCTCCATGCGATCAGGTACTTCTGACTTTCATTTAAGGCCAGCACACCGTCTGATTGATTAAGTAGCATTGTAGACGCTCATAGCGGCATGCCAAGATCAGTGATCAACTTTCGAGCGGACGCATACCTTCATGCAATCTTTCACCTGGTACATTGGCATTGCCATCCTGTTCACGATCGTTCTGATTGTCTCCATTCCAAGTGAGGGCGCAGAAGACGAATACGTTGGCACGGTGGGCGCTGCCACCTTTCCTGGCGACATAGGCGAACGCATCTGGCTCGATTACGAAAAAACCGTACTAGAACGTTCCGACAGCAAAATGCGCCTGCGCATGCTCATCCGCGGAGAAACTGGCGGAGAAGAAAGCCGGATGCCATCGCTTCTGCGCGGCCGCGTGCACGTCTCCAGCTTTAGCGACTCGGGTATGTCACGGGTGGTGCCAGAGTTCGGATTACTCGCCGCACCCTTCCTTTTTGATACCCTCGACGAAGCTCATTTCGTCGTTGATAACTATCTAAAGAAACCTTACGCCGAACTTGCTGAGGACAAAGGGTTCATGGTTCTCAACTGGCAAGATGTTGGCTGGCTGAACATCTACGGCAACAAGCCCTTGCTAACACCTGCCGACACTGCTGGTTACCGAATGCGTTCCCTGCAGTCTTCGGCGTCAGTGCTTTTTCTTCAAGCCATCGGTGCTGACGTAATCCATATCCAGCGGACAGAACTTGTTTCAAGTTTGCAAACCGGGTTGGTTGAAGGCGGTGAGTCGAGCTTAGTCTTGTACGCTAGCGGCGGCGAAGCAGAATATGCTGGGCACATGACCCGCACCCGCCACGCCCGACAGTTCGGTTTTAGTGTCGTCAATAGACGTTGGTTTGAGCGTTTACCGCCGCCGGACCGGGACATCATTGCAACCAGCTTCGGATCAGAGGCTGCTCAACGCGACATGGCCGCCGACCTTTTGCGCGACGAGGAAACTCGACTTTCTGAACTCGGTGCGACGGTGCATGACTTGACAGATGATCAACGAGCGCAGTTTCTCGACCGCGCCCGTCCCAATCAGCGCATATTGGTTGATGAAATTGGCGGACGAGCACAAGAGATCATGGACCTTATCGCTGCGGGTCGCACTGCGTTTGCCCTGCAGAATCCATAAGGCTGCTATCCCGCCTTGTCGTCATTCGCGAATTGGTCGATTAGGGCATCGTAATTTGAATCATCTTCCGACGGCGATTGGTCACGGGTTGCCGATATAATGCGAAACACCCGATCTAGCATCGCGGCACGCAAGGCCTCCCGTTCATCTTCAACGGGCTCATCTGGCCTATACGCCTCTATTTCTTCGGGTGTCGCGACCTTTCCGGCTGCGGCAAGGCGTTCATGGGTGTCCACTCGATCCTTGAGGATCGAAATTTCGCCAACAAGCGCGGTTATCATAGACAGAAGCTTGTCGGAATCAGCGCTCTCGAGGAAAAAGGGACGACGCCCTTTGGCGGTCTTCTGCCGTGGTTTATGGGGGTCTGTCGCCATTTCGTGCTCCGCTTGAGGTCCGGGTGCCGCGGTCTTTGAGTTTTCGACCGGTAATACTGTATTATGACTATAGGTCTGGTGACCCTGTCACCCCCAAAGACACCAAAAGGGGAGCCGTGATGCGCAATAATTCAGATCACGCCATGTTCGCCGATGCGAACCACGACGAACAAAGTGCGCAGAGTTTTATTAAGACACTGCGGGTGTTCAGTATGCGCAACTTCTTCCGTGGCAACGAGACCATCTTGAACGAGAAAGTCTTGTCGAAACGAACCGATGGATCGTGCCCGCCTCGTCGCGAAATGCGGGAAGCCCTGGAGAACGAACCACACAATAAGTGGTGGAGCTCGATGATGCGTACCACGCAGGAAATGCTCTACGACACTGTCGGCCCGAGCATCGAACGGCAGTTGCCCGACCTCGTTGAACGCGCCAAATCTTTACGCGGCAAACTCGGTTCGTTGACGCTGGATGACTCGGTTGAAGTGCCGCCCTACTTGTCTGCGGTCGATATGCACTGCAAACCGGGCAGCTATCAGCAAGAAATGATTGCTGACGACGTTTTCGCTGGCGCAGAGTTTGATCGCACATTCCGGCTCTATTCGATGGGCGGGCTCGGCCCCAATCTCGATGACATGGGCTTTACCCTCGCCGCATGGATGCGCCAACAGTTCGGCGATATCGGACCAAAACGTGTTCTCGATATGGGATGCACGGTCGGCCACTCCACGCTGCCCTATTGTGACTTATTTCCCGACGCTGAGATTCACGCCATTGATGTCGCAGCGACCTGCTTGCGGTATGGGCACGCCCGCGCGGTCGCCATGGACAAAGAAGTCCACTTCTCGCAACAGAACGCAGAGCACACAAACTTTGAAGACGGCAGCTTCGACCTTGTCGTTTCTCACGCCATTCTTCACGAAACATCACGGCGTGCCATTCGCGCGATCTTCAAAGAGTGCTACCGCCTACTTGCACCGGGCGGCCTGATGATCCACTTGGATGGCATAACGCCCGACAAACCACTTGATAAATATTATTCGGATTGGATGTCGATCAATAACAACGAGCCCTATCTCGGCACCGTCCAGGACGAGGACTTTGTTGGAATCTGCACCCAGGCTGGATTCGACGCGGACAAGGTGACATTGGGCGACGCCGAATCCCAATTCGTCGGCAAAGCATCGGACGACAAGCCAGTTTACGGATATCTGGCGATTAGCGCACAAAAGTGACGGCGATAATCCGGCGAGCCCTATTCTTCCTTGGCCTAACGGCCTTCAGCTCTGTTGCGGCATTCGGCGCTGAAACCATCAACTATGTCTCGCTGGTCCCAGGTGAAGGCCAGCTACGCGATAAATTTCTTGCGACAGAGCGCCGCTTAGAAGCCGGGTGGACCGTATCTGCAGATGTGGTTCTCCTTATAGACGGGCAAGTCGGCACGGAAGAAAGCATGGCGGCCACGGTGCGCCGCGGCCGCGCGCAGATTGGGATGCTAACAACTGAAGGGACATCCTCTGTCGTCGCAGAAATGAGCCTGTTGATGGCGCCGTACTTGTTCGATTCCTTTGAAGAAGCGGACTTTGTTCTCGACAACATTATCCTAGAAAAAGTCAAAGCCCTGTTCGCTGAGAAAGGGCTGCACTTCGTACAGTGGATTGATTCCGGTTGGTTCAATGTCTTCAGTCAGGTTCCAGCACGCTTACCCAGTGACATCGTGGACATGCGCATGCGAGCGGCGGGCGGACCTGCTGCACGGGTATTCTTGCAAGAAGTCGGCGCTGACGTTGCTCAACTGCCCTTCGCCGACCTCGTGCCAGGATTGCAAACGGGTCTGTTAGTCGGGGGCGCAACCAACACCTCTATGTATCGCACAGTCGCGCTCTATGAACTGGCTCCATACGTCACGTTAACGCGCCACGGCATCAATCCAGGAACAACGTTCGCCAATAAAGCCTGGTTTGATGCTCAACCAGAAACTAACCAAGGTCTGGTTATGAGCGGTATTGCGAGTACAAGCGTGCTTCGCTCTGATGTGAGAGCAGAGGGGGTCGAGGCACTCATATATTCAGAATCTAAAGGGGCAACGATCATCACTTTAAGCGCCACCGAGCGCGCCGCATGGAAGAAAGCGTCAACCAACAGTCACCGCATTTTGATCGACGAAATCGGTGGTGAGACGGCCGCGCTGTATGATCTTATTCAAGAAGGCAGGTCAGCTTTTGCCGCCGGCGTATCGGGCGCCGGCGCGACCGACAGTGACGCTTCGCGGTAAACCACAAACACGCCAGCACCGGCGATCATGATCATGCCGACGACAGTCCATTGGTCAGGCAGCTCGTCGAAAAACCAATAGCCAAAAAGAACGGCCCAAATGAGGCCCGTGTACTCCAGCGGCGCCAACACAGGCGGCGAGGCATATCGAAAAGCCAAAGTTAAACAAACGTGTCCGATACCGGCGCAGACGCCGATAAAAATCATTGCGGTCCAGGCACCGCCGGTTGGCTGAGTCCAATCCAACGGGGAGAGTGCGCCAGAAACGAAAAAGATTCCGATGAGTGGGTAATATGTAAGTGCGGCCAGACTCTCTTTTGCCCTGTTGGCTCGATTGGAAAGGATAAGCAACGCGTATCCAAACGCGACCGTGACAGCCAGCAATGCGACAGGCTGAAATACACCCGCGCCTGGACGAACGATCGTCAGCATACCAGCGAATCCGATGCCAACTGCGATCCACCGTCGTAAACCAACTTTCTCACCAAGAAGAGGCGCCGAAAGCGCCGTGATCATGAGAGGCGACACCATGACGATGGCCCCTATGTCCGCTAACTTCATACGACCAAGCGCAAAGAACCACGTGTAACTGATGATCACCATCAGCGTGGTCCGCCAAACGTGAACCCAAGGCCGGGTTGTGTGGAGCGCCCTCAGGCCGCCGTTATTCCAGAGCAGCGGAGCCAGAACCAACATCGCTGCGATGCTTCGAACAAAGTTCACTTGCTGAAGACTATAATCGGCAACGGCCCACTTCACCGCGGCATCCATGGCCGTCATTGTGAACATGGCACCGATCATCAGACCAATACCAAAAGACCGATTCTCTGCGACTGGAGCTGGCGTCATCGAAACGTCCTCGTCAAAGATGCGCCTTCTGTCCTATACGCCGATTTTAGCTACGGCAAGAGGTGCCGCACGGGCTTTGACCCGCGATTCCTCTCTGGACGGAAGATAGTGAGGCTGCTAATCAATGCTCATGATCGTCAGGAACAAAATTACGCGAATTATATACCCGGTTCTCTAAGGAGTTCCGGGCGTTAGCCGTGCGTATGTTCCCTCTCTCTAGTTGTATCAAGGAGACCGTCGATCATGGTCCCTCAAAGAATAGATTTTCCCGCCGCTGAGCGCGACGCCGTAAAGGTGACATCATGAGCATCACTCTCTCCGATGTTCAGACAGCTGCTGATCGCATCAAAGACGGTGTAGAGCGCACACCATGCCGTGAGTCAGAAGGGTTGTCGCGACGCTTAGGTACAACCGTCGTCGTTAAATATGAAAACCTTCAACACACCGGCGCCTTTAAAGCCCGCGGTGCCCTGTCTCGTTTAACGACCCTAACAGATGAACAACGCAATCGTGGTGTTGTGGCTATGTCTGCAGGCAATCACGCTCAAGGCGTTGCCTATCAGGCGCAGCGCCTCGACATCCCAGCAACGATTGTCATGCCTAAGGGCACACCGTTTGTAAAAGTCCGCAAGACCACAGAGTACGGTGCGAACGTTGAACTCGAGGGTGAGACACTCGAAGACGCCGCGGCTCATGCGCGTGGGCTGTCTGCAGACCAGGGACTGACCTTTATCCACCCCTATGACGATGAAGACGTAATCGCCGGGCAAGGCACCATTGGTCTGGAAATGATCGAAGATGATCCCGATCTCGATATTCTGGTTATTCCTGTCGGTGGCGGGGGCATGATTGCAGGCTGCGCGGTTGCCGCCAAAGGATTGAAGTCGAGCATTGAGATCATCGGTGTCGAAGCCGATCTCTATCCATCTCTGACCAATGCGCTCAAACAGGGCCACAACCCTTGCGCAGGCTCGACCATAGGAGACGGTATTGCAGTAAGAGCCATCGGTGCAGCACCGTTACCCCTCATTCAAGAACACGTTAAAGATGTCGTCACTGTTTCTGAGACAAGCATGGAGCGGGCGGTCTCAATGTTCCTATCACGCGACAAAGTCGTGGCCGAGGGTGCCGGTGCGGCGTCTCTTGCCGCGTTGATTGAACATCCTGAACTATTTACAGGCCGGCGCGTTGGCCTTGTGCTTTCCGGCGGTAACATCGATGCGCGCATGCTGTCTTCAGTTTTGATGCGCGACCTGGTGCGTCTCGGCCAAGTGCTGACCCTATCCATCGCCATGCCCGACAAGCCGGGTCAACTCAATGCGGTTGCGGGCATTTGCGCTGATCTTGGGGCAAACGTTCTTGAAGTGGCCCACACCCGGTTTGCTATGGACTTATCGGCCAGCGCCGCTCGTCTGAATATCACCATCGAAACCCGTGATGAAGCCCACGCGCAATTGGTGATCGATCGATTGACCGATGCCGGGTTCACGATCCGCATTAAGAATCCGAACGAGCCTTAGCCGTCTTACTTCACCAGCTTGCTTACGACTTTGAACTCGGGCGTACCCGAAACATGCAACCACTCGAATAGCACCATCTCGACATTGACCGGAGTCACGCGATTGTCCTGCAAGCGATCTCGAGCGAGATCAACGCTATCTTGGCGGCGAGACGTCGTCGCGTCCATCGCCACATAAACATCAAACCCGGCCTTCTTAAACCCCAACGCTGATTGCAATACACAGACATGCGCTTCGATGCCGGCGACCACCATCTGGCGCCGGCCAGCATTGGCGTGATTGGACACGTCAGCAAGAATGTCGGGATCGGCCGAACATGAGAAATGCATTTTCTCACGCACAACAGCATCGCCCTTCAGGTTGTCGAGGCGCGCCACGGTCGGACCGAGACCTTTGCGATATTGCTCAGATACTGTGATCGGCACACCCAGCTCAACGGCGCCTTGCATCAAAATACTGCAGCGGTCGACCATACGATCGCCCTCATGCATGGCTGGAAGCAAGCGCTCCTGTACGTCGACAATCACAACCTGAGATCGCTCGCGATCAAGAATCACTGGGCTACCTCCGGTCTACATTTTGATTCTTGAACAAATTTTCAAACGCCTCGTCATCGGGATCACCCAACTTCATAACGTCTTCGAGCACCGCGCACCCAGCAACGACACTCGGGCGACTGCCAACAGCTTCGCGCCAGCGTTTAACGTTCGGGTACTCATCAATTTCGATCTCATGGAAGGGGTAGATTTTAACCCAGGGATAGGTCGCCATGTCGGCGATCGAATAATCGCCCGCAAGATACTCGACGTCCCCAAGGCGTTTATCCATCACCCGGTAAAGGCGTTTGGTTTCTCCCTGGTAGCGATCGATACCGTACTGAATACGCTCCGGCGCATACTGTAAAAAGTGACCGCACTGACCGAACATCGGACCGACGTTGGCCATCTGGAAAAACAACCATTGAATCGTGTCATAGCGACCCGCTGGGTCCTTGGGAATAAACTTGTTAGTTTTGTCGGCGAGGTACAACAAGATCGCGCCTGACTCAAACGCTGTGTAGGGTTTACCGCCCGGTCCGTCACTATCAACGATTGCCGGGATTTTATTATTGGGATTAATTTTCAGATAGGCTTCGTCGAACTGATCACCCTTGAGCATGTCAATGGGATGCACCTCATACTCCAGACCACACTCTTCCAGCATGATGGGAACTTTATGGCCATTCGGCGTTGGCCAGTAGTACAGATCAATCATTGCGCGTCCTTCCGCTTTGCGTAGCGGGCATTCTAACGGTTCCCACGCTGCTGTCAGCCGCTAACCCGGCTCTTGGCGATGATGTGATGCGGCGCTAAAGTTCCATGCATGTCGCAGACAACAAAAAATTCGATGAACCGCAAACGCGTCATCTTATGGATGACCGTCGCCGTTATGATCGTACTGCTGGCCATGACGACCGTGTTGCTGGGGGCCCTACCGCCTTGGCCAGTCTGGTTGTTCTTTGCCATTTCCCATGGATTCTTCTGTTCCGTTGTTTGGCGCACACCGCCCTATCCTGGGCCTCACACCAAGCCGATGGCCGAACCAACGGCCTCACCGCCTGTGGACTTAACCAGCTAGTCTTTCAGCTTATTGAACTCGTAGCGCGACGTGCCGGGCACTTGGAACACCACCGATTTATCTGGCCTGTAGCCTGCTTCACGATAGGTCATTCTGTTTTCGCTGATGATGATCTCGGACCAGAGAGTCATTGTGATTCGCGTGCCTTGCGAGACAATTTCACAGGTGGGTGGGATGCTGGCCAAAAACACCTCTCCTGCACGCATCACAGGCAAAAGACAGGTTGCAGGATACGCAATTACGTCATCTCGGGTCATCGCTCGCACCTTATCTGGATCAAGGTGAGCATCACGCCACTGTTCCGGTTCTTTCAACGTGAAGAAATTCATGGTTATGGCGCCGTCAGACTGGTCAAAAGTCCAAATGCGCTGGCGCTGCAAACGGCCATCCGGGCTCCCGATTGGCCACTGTAGATAGATCACGTGATCGCCAAAAGCCGGGATGTCGATTTTACGAAAGATCGGAAACAGTAAATTCGACTCGGCGTCTAGTTCGCCGTCGGTGATCTGTTGTTGGTTCGAATACTCGCCATTCACCCAACGCAATAGTGTTTCTATTTCCTGGTTAACTTGACTCTGCGCGCTCCCATGGATCGGCAATAGAGAAAGAGCGAGAAGTACGGCGACACGCTTTAGATGTTGAGTCATAGGTCTGTATAGCCTCTCAAAAGAATGCCACACTCTAGCCGCTTTCAAGGCAAAGGCTAAGGGAGCACCACCCATCGAGGAGAGGCTGATGAGCCGGTTTGTTTTCCTGTTTGCGCTCTTTGCTATTGCGAATCCTGTCGCTGCCGATGACGTTGCCCTAGGCAAAGTCACAGCGCTGGCTCAGGTTGATTCCCCTTGGGATCGCCACTGGGATTATTTCAAAGCCAAGATCAACGACTCACCGATCGTAGAGATGGAGTATTTCATCCGAGGGGAAGTTGGCACAGAAGAACAAATGCTGACGGCCTTGCGCCGCAATCGAATTCAAATTGGCGGCATCACCATGTGGGGGCTGGCCGGGATTGTGCCCGAGTCCGCCGTACCGATGATTCCCTTCCTGTTTGACTCCATAGAAGAAGTCGACTTCGTATTCGACAATTACTTGCAGAGCCTTTTTACGGAATTTCTAGCCGCGAGGGGGTTAGTGTTTCTCGACTGGTCAGAAGTCGGTTGGAGCAATTTGTACGCTAACAAACCGGTGCTGACACCTGCCGATGCAGACGGCTTGAAAATACGAGGCTCGCCCAATTTTGCAGCCCAAGCCTTCTTACAATCTGTCGGAGCGGATTCGATTCCCTTAGGGACCGCTGATATTGCCCCCGCGCTGCAAACCGGACTGGTTGATGGCGGCCTGTCGAGTATGGTGTTCTTCTATTATGCACTATCCGGGTTTGCGACTGATGTGACGGAAACACATCAGTCTTACGACCAAGGCATTCAAATGGCTAACAAGCAGTGGTGGGACAGCTTAACTGCCGAACAACGCAAAGTGATCAAGGGGGCATTTTTTCCAATTGTTCCAGCGCGAGCCGACGTCCGGGAGTTGATCAGTGAATTGAGGTCAGATCTTGTTTCCCGTGGACTCAGCGTACACAGCTTGACCGCTAACCAGCGTGCACAGTGGGTAGAAGTCACAGCACCCTCCCATCGCGTTATTCTCGACGAAATCGGCGGTCGGGCCGATGACGTGTACGCGGCTATTCAAGCAGGCAAACGAGCCTTTGCCGACCGGTCCGCGGCCATGGACTAGGGATCGCCGCGCCAGAGCGTCGCGATTCAGAGTTCTAGTTTGCAACCCGGACGGCAGTGGATAAGATGCAGCCCAAGTAATAACCGTGACAGCGTTTTGGGGACCTGCCTTGCGCACCGCAAAGGCCTTTCTGCACTATCTCCGCATCTTTGAGCAAAGCTTGTGCTTTATCGCCTTCTTGGTGATGGCGGGGGCACTCATGGGCGACGTTCTGCGCCGCGAGTTCACCGGTTCTGGCTGGTTTGGCGCACCGCAAGTGGGTGTCGTCGGCATGATCGTCGTCGCTTACATGGGAATTTCTCTGGCGTCAGCCAACGGGTCTCATTTTCGGCCAAAGTTTGCGGACATTGTCCTTCGTCGCTGGGATCGCGTGGCCAATAGAATCGGCGAGTTTGGCTTCGCCGCATTTTGCTATTTCATGGCCTACATTGCGTTTGACGTTTCAGTCGAAAGTTACGAGCTAGATGATGTTTCCGCTGTGTTGCGTTGGCCGATCTGGCCCGTTCAAGGTGTCATCGTCATGGGCTTTGGCCTGGTTGCTATTCGCCATACCCTTTACGGCATATTTATAGACCTACGCCCGCTGCCACCGGAAGCGGTCGAAGGGGTCGAAATCGCAACTGACACTGGCGCGGAAGGCATCGCAGACAGCCAGCAGGACTTCCAGAAGGAAAACCTGCGATGAACGGGTTGCTACTCGCAGTCATTCTGATCAGCCTCTTGATTCTGCGGATGAACATCATCGTCATCCTCGGGGTCGCGACGTTCTGGGCCTATTACTTCTGGGGCGGCGGCGAATTGATGAACGTCGTCTACGATATGTGGGATGCGTCCAACCGAGAGGTTCTGCTCTCAATTCCACTGTACATCCTGGCCGGCTCGATCATGTCTCAGGGCTCCATCGCCGAACGCTTAATTCTGTTGATGCGATCTCTGACTAAACCCATTCCCGGCGGTTTAGCCATTGCAGGACTTTTGTCCTGCGGTGTGTTCGCAGCGATCTCAGGGTCCTCTGCGGTGACGCTGCTCGCGGTTGGCTCGATCATGTATCCGGCACTCATCCAGGAAGGGTACTCCCGGCCCTTCTCCATTGGCATGCTGTGCGCCGGCGGCACCCTCGGCATCATCATCCCGCCATCGATCCCTCTTATTCTGTACGGCGTGATGACCCAGAAATCGATCGCCGACCTGTTCCTCGCCGGGACCGGGCCCGCGGCCTTACTCCTAATTGTACTGAGTCTCTACGCCATGACGGTGAATTGGTCTCATCGCGGAGAGATATGGGACGGCCGTGAAATCTGGCGCACGCTAAAGGGGGCGATCTTCGCCCTTATGACCCCTGTGGTCATTCTTGGCGGCATTTACTCGGGTTATTTCACACCAACGGAATCGGCTTCGGTTGCGGTCCTCACCGCGCTTGCGGTTGAAGTTTTTGCGCACAAGCGTGGATTCGTAAATATCGTAACCGGTCGCTTCGCCGATCTTTGGATTACGATCAAAGAAGCAGGCGTGTTGGTTTGGCGCGTCGTGGGTGACACCTCGACACTGATGGGCAGCTTGTTCCCCATCCTCGCCATCGCGCTCTCACTGAATGTGTTTATGACCTACGAGCAGGTTCCGGGCCGCATCGTTGAAGCCATGACCTTGTTCATCGATTCGAAATTGCTGTTCCTGCTGATGACCAACTTACTACTGTTGGCGGTCGGTCTCTTCCTTGACATCGGCGCGGCAATCTTAATCTTGAGCCCGCTTTTGCCGCCGATGGCCGCGGACTACGGCATGGATATGATCCATTTCGGCATCATGATGATCGTCAACCTGGAAATCGGCTACCTCACCCCACCTATGGGTCTCAATATCATTATCGCCATGGGCGCATTCCGAGAAGACTTCCTAACCATCATCAAGGGGGTCATCCCGTTTATAATTTTGATGTTGCTTTGCCTGGTCGTCGTAATGTTTGTGCCATCGCTATCTCTGTTCCTCATTAGCTGAGCCAATGGTCATGTCCACGGCCGACATTCAAACAAAAGTGGACGCGTTCGATTTTTGGTATCACCGAATTGAGTTGCCCAACGGTATTACTACACCGGGCTGGGCTCCACTATCCGCCGAGATGTATGGCATCCCAGGTGACCTCACGGGCAAGCGCGTGCTTGATGTCGGAGCTTGGGACGGATACTGGACCTTTGAAGCCCTAAAGCGAGGCGCAGCGGAAGTTGTTGCTGTTGACGATTTCTCAGATCACCTGGGCGGTGAAGGCGTTGCACGGACCGCCTGGGACACCTTTGACATTTGTCGTGACGCATTAGGTTACGATGAGACGGTATGCAAGCGCAGGGAAATGACTGTCTACGATGTATCACCTGAGCGACTTGGGACCTTCGACGTCGTTTTCTTTTTTGGAACGCTCTACCATCTCCGATACCCACTCCTTGCCTTAGATAAGCTATCGGCTGTTTGCCGAGATTCAATCTTTGTGGAAAGTGCAATCCTCGACGATTACAGCCCTTATAACGGCGGTCTTAATCACGGATATCCAGGCAAACAGATGGTCGTGGAGTTCTATCCGGCCAGCAATTACGGCGGAAATGCAACAAATTGGTGGGCACCAACTTTGAATTGTCTAGGCAACATGGTTGCAGCAGCCGGGTTCAGGAACCTCAAAGCGTGGAAGCTAACAGAAGAACCTGCAAAGGTTTCGGAATGCCGGGGCTTTGTTGCAGCGTCCAAAGCAGAGTCCGTTTAATCAAACGCCGGGCACAACGCAGACATCAAGTGTGCCAGACTCAAGACGATAGCCCTTACCTTCCTGATATTTCTCTGACGCAATATATTGTTGATAAGCCTCAAGGGATGGATATTCAAAAATTACGACCCGACCTTCACTGAACTGATCGCCTTCAATAATTGTCTTTTCGTCCGGCCCGCCGGCGCCAATTAACTTGCCGCCAAATTGCTCTGCCAGCCCCGCGACAGTTTCTGCGTATTTCTTAAATCCTGCTGGGTCTGTCACCCGAGCTTGGCCAATAACGTAGACGGTCATAACGTTTCTCCTGATTTGTAGAATTTAAATACGGATACGGTCAGGCCTTTTCAGGCCCAACAGCAACGATGGATTTGCCAATATTCTCGCCGTGCATCAACTTGAGAAAATGTGCCGGTGCGTTCTCTAGCCTGTCCGCACGATCTTCCTTTATCTTCAGCTTGCCTTCGCGCATCCACGCTGATGCCAGACGCAGGTATCGCTCAAGGTCATGCTCGTAGTCGTACACAACAAGCCCATAGAGCTTGGCGCGTCGCCCGATAAACGGCCCCAATCCTACGCCATGAAACTTCGACGAGTGATAATCAGCAGGACGACCGCACATAACAACACGGCCGTATAACGACAAATGTTTGGCCATATCGACCAACAAAGCGCCACCGACGTTGTCGTGATAGACATCAACACCCGCGGGGCAAGCCGTTTTCAGTTTCTCTTCCCAATCCGCTTCTTTGTAATTGATGCACTCATCAAAGCCGTAGGTTTTCGTCACCAGGTCACATTTTTCCGGTGAACCCGCGATGCCGACAACCCGAGCACCGCGCAACTTCGCCAGTTGACCAACACAGCCACCAACCGGGCCCGCCGCAGCGGATACAACAAGAGTCTCGCCGAGAGACGGCAAGCTGAGATGCTCAACCGAGCCCCACGCCGTGAGCCCCGGCATACCCAAGGCTCCGATCGCGGCCGAAAGCGGTCCAGCAGAAGGGTCGACCCGCTGCACAACTTTCTCAGGGCCGATCGCCGCGTGTTGCCGCCACCCGGTTTCTGCAACCAGATAGTCACCCACTTTGTATGAATCATCGTGACTGCGAACGACACGGCACACGCTGCGACCGTATATAACGTCGCCCTCAACCAGTGCCTTATGTCCAGGGTGGTCGCCACGAATGGCCTTTCGAACATAAGGATCGAGTGACAGGTAAACCGTCCGCACCAACATTTGCCCCGGTGCCGGGCGCGGTATCGGGGCCTCCACAACGTGAAAGTCGCCGGCCTCGGGCATACCATCCCGCTGATTCGCCAACTGAACTTGAAGATTTGCCGCCACGGCTGTTGTCCGTTCCCCTAGCCCTTCTCGGGCCCTATAGTCACCATAGCCTTGCCAACGTTCTGACCACTCATCAGTTTGGAGAAATGGGCGGGCGTGTTTTCAAGGCCATCTACACGGTCCTCATGGAAGTTCAACCGGCCGGCCTTCACGAGGGGCACCGCTGCTTTTAGAAATTCATCAATTTGATCGTAATAGTCATAGACGACGAGCCCGAGCAACTGTGCTCGTTTACCCACAAACGGCCCCATATTATGGCCGTGGAAATCGCCATCGCCACTGCGATTGTATTGTGACACCAACCCGCACATCACGATCTTACCGTAGAGATTAAGTTGCTTCGTTATGGTGTCGAGAATTGGACCGCCGACGTTATCAAAGTAAACATCGATACCATTAGGACAAGCCGCCTTGAGGGCGTCTTCAAAATCTTCTTTCTTATAATTCACGCAGGCGTCAAAGCCGTACTCCTCGACGACGATGCGGCATTTTTCATCGGAACCGGCGATGCCTACCGCGCGACAACCCTTGGCCTTGGCCAGCTGACCCGCCGTTCCTCCAACAGGCCCTGCGGCAGCCGTAACGACAAAGGTATCACCCAAACCCGGCTGCGCCAGACGCTCTACACCGGCCCATGCGGTCAGCCCCGGCATCCCCAACACACCAAGCGCAGCTGAAAGAGGCCCCGCATTGGGATCAAGCTTGCGTACCTGGTCTTTTTCATTCCCGTCAGAGACGCAAAATTGCTGCCACCCGGATTCAATAACGATGTAGTCCCCTTCGGCATAGTCGGCGTGTTTAGACTCAACAACCTGGGCAACGCAGCGACCACCGATGAGGTCGCCTTGGTTCAGCCGATTGTGCCCCATATGGCGGCCTGAAATAGCGCCGCGCATGTAAGGGTCGAGCGAAAGATATATATTCCGGGCAAGGAATTCGCCCGGCCCTGCGCCCGGAATATCGATCTCCGCCACCTGGAAGTCGCTTACTTTTGGCTCGCCGTCCGGTTGGCGTGCAAGTTGAATTTGTTTGTTTGTATCGGTCATGCGATCCCCGTATTTGGTCTTTATGAACTACTATGTCGATTGATGAAGTGTCGATCTTCTTATCAGTCGCTGCGATAGGCGGCCAAGTCTTCGGTTAAGTCTGCCATAAGCAGGCGCAGATAATAATCCCGACCACCTGTGGCGCGAACATTGTCCAGAAAGACTGTCATATCATCTTTATTGGCGTGAAGTTTGCAGCCATCAAAAAAACCCTTGGTCACATGACGCACGTAGGAGATCTGTGCCGCCAGACGACCGGCCACTGCTGACTTTGCCCACCACATTTCAGCATCACAAATATTGTCTGATGCGTCAGGGCGTTTGTTAGAGATCAACGCCCCCATGACAAATTGAGCCTGGCGGTATCCGGCCAGCGCAGATTTTTCCATGGCAACGACTGCATCACCGCTGCGTCCATTGTAAAAATATACCCGTGCTAACTGATAAGTGAGGCGCGGATTGCCCGGGTCTGCCGCCAACCCCGCTTCGCAAGCCGCAATCGCGGCAGGCTTGTCGACCGCCGCAGTGGGCACACCTTCAACAATGCGGTCTGGGTCTTCGGGATGAGCAGCAAGATGGTCACACAAAGTAGCCGCTTCTTGTGCCACTCCGCTGGATATCCCAGCGAAGCAACACAGAGAAAACGCAGCTGCCATAAAAGCTGTGCGAATACTTTTACCTGGCATGTTCAGAGGCGGCGTATGTTGCCGCCACTTCTGCAACGAGTAGTCCTTGGTAATATCCATCAGCCTGTTCGCGGGCAGCGTCGATAAAACTTCCAATCTCTGAAGAGTTCGCTTGAATTTCGCAGCCGTCAAATTTGCCCAAAGCGACGTTCCGCGGATAGCTCACACGCGCCGCAAAGCGACCCTGACGTGCTGACCGTACCCACAAATCTTCCACCTTGCATGCATCACGCTTCAGGCCCTGTAGAGCTTCGTCGATGATATAGCCCAACACAAACTGTGCCTGTTTGGAGCCAGATTCGGCCGCAAACTCGAGATGCGGCATCGATTCAGAGGTATCGCCCGCATAGAAAAGCACGCGGCCCAACTGGTATCGTAAACGCCTGTTCTCTGGGTCTTCTGCCACAGCGGCTTCACAGGCCGCGCGACCGGCCAGCAACAAAACATCGTCGACGCCAGGCGCAATGCGGTCCGGGTCTTCGGGATGAGAGGCAAGCGCATCGCACTCGGTAATAAAATCGCCCTCAGCGACAGCCGGGCCGGACAGAGCAAGCGCAAATAGAGCGGTTACTAAAGATAAATTTCTCATCATCGTTTTCCTTTTCTATAAACATCAAAATCGTCTGTGACGTCAGCTGTCCATATGCGCCGGTAATAATCCGATGCCATGTCTTTCGCCGTCTCTAGAAAGCCAGCCATTTCGTCGATGCTCGCGTTCACATCACAATCATCAAACTTTCCACGCACGACGTGATGCGGGTAGCTCACCAATGCGGCAAAGCGGCCTTGGCGCGCTGATCGCAGCCACAGCGCTTCGGTCTTGCACCGGTCCTGTTCCACACCCTGTAGGCCGCTGTCATAAACATAGCCCAAGACAAATTGGGATTGCCGGTGCCCCGCCTCTGCAGAGAAAATAAGGTGCGGCATCGCATCTACTGCACGGCCTGAATAAAAATAGGCTCGGCCTAAAAGGTATCGAAGACGGCGGTTCTCAGGCTGCATCGTTGTATCCGCAAGACAGGCGGAGATCGCTGCCGCTTTCCGCATACTCGACTGACTGACCCCAGGCGCAACGCGCTCAGGATCTGACCCATGGGATGCAAGCTTGTCGCACTGCGTCACAGCTTCAGGATTCGGCGCCGCAATAGCCACCGAAGCAAAGCTCAGAATCGATGCCAGCACCAATACCGCCGGTGTTTGAATTGGTTGCATTTCGTCTCTCCCAATACCGCTTTGATCTACGGCCTAGTTTTCCAGGTCCTTCATGAGGTTGGCAATGCGCAAACCACAGACACATCCAAGCTGCGAAGATGCTCTGCCAAGAAACCCTTTCAAATCCTACTTTGAGGCGCGTTGACGGCTCGCACCAAAGAGTGCGTTCAGCACATATTGCTCGCCTCTATCCAGCGTATTGGGGTGATTCGAACGCCCGCTGCCAACTGCAATCGCTCGACTCGACATATATTTTAGGCGCACCTTGGTCCTCTCCAATCCTGGATGCTATACCCCGGTGCAGAGGAGCGCGCAAACGGCGCGCAAGCGAAACGAGAGGACGACTTGTGGATATCGGGCTATACGAAATTCTACTTTATCTGCACGCACTTTGCTTTGTTTACTGGCTCGGTGGCGACCTGGGTGTGTTTTATGCGTCCGGCCAACTTCTCAAACCCGGCATAAGCAAAGACGCGCGCACATGGATCATGAAAATATTTCACTGGCTGGACCAGTTTCCGCGCGTCTGCATGCCATTGGTTATTGCCCTCGGCTTCACCATGGGAAGTATGCAATTTTTCGAGCTAGCGACCGTGTGGCTGGTGGTGATTTGGGCCATCACCGTCGTGTGGATCTATTTCGTGTTGGCCCTCTTCCTCAACACGAGCGGCCCTGAAAAAATCGCGTGGATTCGCAAAGTCGATATGCTGATGCGCTGGGTGATTGCAATTACAATTACAGTGATCGGTATGACGTCACTGATGGGCAACGGCTTGACAGAATTCAATTGGCTGGCCGCCAAAATGCTCATCTGGGCCGCCACTGTGTATTGCGGGATCATCTCCCGCACCACGATGAAGCCATTCCGCCCAGCCTCTGCTCGCGTCATGGCCAACGGCGAAACGCCCGAAGACTTGGCGCAGATGAAGCGCGCACTTTACATCACACGCATCCCCATTCTCTCCATTTGGGGCCTGGTGGCGCTCGCTGGCGCGATTGGGATGTGGAAACCATTCTGACATCCAACATCTTAGAGGGAGATGCATATGTATGACCTAGACGGAAAGGTCGCCGTGATCACCGGCGCCGGACGCCCCAAAGGCTTGGGTGAGGCCATGGCTATGCGCCTCGCTGAAGAAGGCTGCAAAGTGGTGATCCACGACATAGGCAAGGTCAAAGGTGAGATCGCACCAAAGCATGGCGTGGGCACGTCTGATGAAATCGATCAGGTCGTCGACGCAATCAAGGCCGCCGGTGGCGAAGCCGTCGGATACGCTGCAGACATGCTGATTGAAGAAGAAGTCGAAGGTCTGATCGCCTTCGCCGTAAAAACCTACGGTCGGATTGATATCTTGGTTAACAATGCAGGCATCGGCTATTTATTCGGTCCATTGATCGAGATGACCCAGGAACAATGGGATGCGGTTCTTGGCGTCAATCTGCGGGGTTGTTTCTTCGCCACAAAGCACGCCGCGAAACAGATGATCGAACAAGGCGAAGGCGGACGTATCATCAACATTGCCAGCCAAGCAGCGAAGTCGGGCTTCGGCAATACGGCCGCCTACACTTCATCCAAGCATGGCCTGGTGGGACTGACCCGGGTGGCAGGCATTGAACTCGCTCCCCATAAGATCACCGTTAATGCGATTTGCCCCAACCACGTCACAACCGGTCTCGGGGCTTGGCAAAACGACTTTATGTCTAAAGCACAAGGCAAGACGGAAGAAGAATACCTGAACGATATGCGAGGACGCATTCCAACGGGTCGGGTGGGGCTTGTCGATGATATCGCCAAAGCCTGCGCGTTCCTCTGTTCCGATCAAGCCGACTACATTACTGCCGAGGCGATGAATGTCTCTGGCGGCGAGGAGTATCACTAAGCATGACAGATCCATCTTTTTCCTGGCCCGATGAGAAACGCATCGCCGTCTCTATTGTTGTTAATGTCGAGGAAGGCGCCGAAGAAAGTGTAGCGGACGGCGACCGCGCGCCGGAGCCCGTTGATGAACTTCAAGTCATCATGAAAAAGGGCCGCAACCTCGGCAATGAATCCAATTATCAATATGGCATACGCGCCGGCGCACCGCGCGTTCTTAGGGTGCTACGTGACTACGGCGTGACATCAACCTTTACGGCGGCGGCTCTTGCCTTGGAACGGGCCCCAGACCTCGCCAAAGAAATCATTGCGGACGGACATGAAGTGTGTGCCCACGGGCATCGCTGGGCACACCAGCATTGGATGAAAGAGGATATGGAGCGCGACTTTATCCGCAACGCCGCAGACTCCATTGAAAAGACCTGCGGCGAGCGCCCGTCTGGTTGGCTTTCCCGCTATGTGCTAACGGAAAACACCCGACGCTTGTTGGCGGAGGAAGGCTACACCTATCACATGGATGATTATTCTGACGACGTGCCGCGCTGGGACGTTGTCGATGGCAAGCCGATACTGATTTCGCCATACGCACTCGATACTAATGACATGAAAATGTGGATGGACCCGGCTTACACGCCAGATCAATGGGAGAAATATCTCATCGACACCTTTGATTGGCTGTATGCGGAATGCGCCGAATCGCCTAACAAAATGATGTCAGTCGGCGTGCATCTTCGTATCGTCGGAAGACCTGGTCGGATGAAAGCGTTTGAAAACTTCCTCGCGCATGCTTCCGCCAAGGATGAAGTATGGTTCGCCACCCGTAAACAGATTGCAGCTGCCTACGCCGCGCAAGTCCGGGCCCCGGCTTAATTTTCACAGACAATACGCAAGGAGTGCACCATGGTTGTTGAAGCCGCCAAGGTTGGAGAGAACCGTTACCGTGAACGCGGTGGACGTTATTTCGAAGATTTCAAAGTTGGAGACGTATACGAGCACCGGCCCGGTCGCACCGTCACGCTGACCGACAATATTTGGTTCACGACACTCACCATGAACAGTCATCCGATCCATTTCGATGCGGAATATGCTAAGCACTCCGAATTCGGAGAGCCGCTTATTGTCTCGACTTTGACGCTGGCCATCATTACCGGCATGAGTGTGTCTGATGTCAGCCAGAAAGCCGTCGCCAACTTGGGGTGGACCGATATTCAACTGCCGCATCCCGTCCATGCCGGAGACACGATTTACGCGGAGTCTGAAGTGCTATCGACGCGCCCAAGCAAATCTCGGCCTGGGCAGGGCATAGTGACCGTCAAGACCATCGGTAAGAATCAAAAGGGCGATGTTATCTGCTCCTACGAGCGCACCATTCTGGTCTTGGGCCGTGAGAACAACTTTGAAGATGCCGCTGGGTACTAATCCCGCGTCACACACACGATCTCTTCGACGCCGAGAACTGGCTGCCGCCCCGGCTTGGGTGACGCGAAGTTATTCGCGACCGCTCCCTTGACCGAGACGCTGCCGTTCGGCGCCAATCTCTTGCATAGAAGCCCCGAGTTGCGGGCCATCGCCCTCGACAACAACCACAAACGGCGCAGGCGCTTCTAAGGCCCACATCTTCCACCCGGGTTCGCCACCTTCAACGACATCGACCCATCGGTCTTGCTTTTCGCCACAGGTTTGAATGGTCTTAAAGGGCACGACTGACCCAGCAGGGCCCGTAATCCGAGCGAGGAATTTGAAAACGCCAAGATGGGTCGCCGGTAAATTCCCGCGCCAAATCACTTCATCATAGACTTCCGTAATTGTTTGGCGGCCTCGTTTAATGGGCTCGTCGAGCTTGCGCATGACCAGCTCTGTTTCCCAGCCGTCTTTTTCTTCTGGAGCGAATAATGGAACCGACGCAGGAATTTTCATCCGAATCTCTGTCGTCGCTAGCGGGCCACAGCCATGAGGCACCATGAGATTAAGGAACTCATTGTAGTTCGCGCGGCCTTCGAATCCTTCAATGACAATGTGCGCCTTCGATGAGGTTGAGACCCCAGCCAGCAGGACCGCAACGGCCAAACCAAGTGCTGTCTTCCAAGTACTTCTCATAATTCCCTCCTGATCCTCGCCAAGACCTAAGCATATAGGCCAAAGTGGACTCTACGCACTGACTCAGATTAGAAGCTCGTGATATGGGCTGAGCGTCCGGCCTTCGGTCAGAATCGACCGCTGAGTGTGCGGCTGCACCTTGCCCGTTGCGTTGACCTGCGCCATGACTAGAGTGCCGCTCAAACAGCAGTCTATATAATTGAGGAGCCTCCCTATGCGGGATGACACAGCCGCATCGGCCCTGTCCGAAGACGAACTTGAAGCCATCCGCGATTCCGTACGCGCCCTCTGCCAGGATTTTCCCGGCGAATACTGGCGCGAGCTGGACGAAAAGCGGGAATATCCGACGGCCTTCGTCACCGCGATGACCGAGGCCGGCTTTATGGCCGCGCTGATCCCGGAAGAATATGGCGGTTCAGGTCTTGGACTGACAGCAGCTTGCGCGATTCTGGAAGAGATCCATAAGAGCGGCTGCAATGCCGGTGCCATTCATGCACAGATGTACACTATGGGCACCGTGCTCAAACACGGCAGTGCGGAACAAAAACAAGCATGGTTACCGAAAGTCGCATCGGGTGAGATTCGCCTGCAGGCCTTTGGTGTGACCGAACCGACATCTGGCACAGACACATTGTCGCTGCAGACTACCGCCGTGAAAAAGGGCGACCACTATGTCGTCAACGGCCAGAAAATCTGGACCAGCCGCGCCGAACATTCTGATTTTATGGTGCTCCTCGCGCGCACGACACCAAAAGACAAAGTTGAAAAGAAAGGCGATGGCCTGTCTGTGTTTATGGTCGACATGCGCGACGCCCTAAAAGACGGCATGACCATTCGTCCGATCCGGACCATGATGAATCATGCCACGACCGAGGTATTCTTCGACGACGTTAAAATTCCTGCAGAAAACCTGATTGGTGAAGAAGGCAAAGGATTTCGCTACATCCTCGACGGTATGAATGCCGAACGCACATTGATCGCATCCGAGTGTATTGGCGATGCCCAATGGTTCATTAAAAAAGCCACGGACTACGCCAGTGAACGGAAAGTGTTTGGATCCCCGATCGGTAAAAACCAGGGTGTTCAGTTTCCCATCGCTCGCGCCTATGCGTCTTACCGCGCCGCTGCCCTGATGGTCAGCGAAGCGTCATCCAAATTCGATGCCGGTGAGAAATGCGCCGAGGAAGCCAACATCGGAAAAATGCTAGCGTCGGAAGCCTCGTGGGAAGCGGCGGAGATGTGTGTACAAACCTTTGGTGGATTTGCCTTCGCCGAAGAATATGACATTGAGCGTAAATTCCGTGAAACGCGGCTCTATCAAGTCGCGCCGGTCTCGACCAACCTGATCCTCGCTTACATCGGTCAGAATGTCCTTGGCCTGCCGCGGTCTTATTAAGGCTGAGTCTTTTCCTATGGTAACGCGCCCGCCCTATTTCGCCGGTTTCGATATCGACCAAATGTTGACCGATCACCCTATCGGCGATGATTTTTTGCCGACCTTTACGAAGATGAGTCGGGATGAACTTCACGCGGTACAACAAGAGCGGTTTTTAAAGTGTGTGAAGCGGGCCTGGGACGTCCCGTTTTATCAGCGTCATTGGGGTAACGTCGGCCTCGAGACCGGTGACGTCACCACCCTAGAAGACATCACAAAAATTCCGGTGTTCAGCAAATCAGACCTCATGGACTCCATCGCCAAGAAGCCACCCTTCGGTGACTTCGCTGGTACGGACTTCTCAGAGGAAGACCATATGCACGCTGTGATGCACACCACATCGGGCACAACCGGAACACCGCAAGTTTTGCTTTTCAGTCCCAAAACACGAGAAATGCAGAACCTTCTCGTGGCCCGGGCCTACCTCTTTCAAGGCATGAAGGGCTCTGACGTCGTCCACTCAATCTACGGACACGGTATGGTCAACGCTGGCCATTACATGCGCGAAGCGGTGATTCACTTCACCAACGCGATTTTCTGCTCCGCCGGGACCGGGGTTGAAACACGCTCCGTTCAGCAGGTTCATATTATGAACCGCTTTAAGACGACGGTGATCGTTGGCTTCGTTGATTACTTACGCAAGCTTGCAGCTGTCGCGGCTGAGGAAGGCCTGGAGCCTGGCAAAGACATTCCCATTCGCATGATCTCAGGTCACTTTGGCCGCGAGGATCGTGATGAGATTTCGCGCCTGTGGGGAGGCGCTGAGACCTTCGACTGGTATGGCGTCGGCGATACAGGGACGATTTGTGCTGAGGGCCCAGATCACACCGGCATGCATGTATGGGAAGATGCGCACTACATCGAAATCGCAGATGTCGATACTGGTGCGCCCCTCGACGACGGCGAGCAAGGCGATGTAATCGATACCGTCCTGTTCAAAGACGATCTCTACCCGATGATCCGCTTTAACACCCACGACGTGTCAGCCTTTCATACGGGTGCCAATGACACCGGCCTCGTGTTCAAACGCATGCAAGGCATCTTTGGCCGGTCCGACAACATGGTGAAGCTGCGCGGCATCAATGTATTTCCACACGGCATTGGCGGCGTGCTCTTGGAGCAGCCAGAGTTTAATGGTGAATACTTCTGCCGCGCGGTGCGAGATGCCCAAGGCCGTGACGATATGATTGTCATGGCAGAAATCACGGCCGATCCGACTCCGGACCTGGAACAAGCCTTTAAGGCACTAATCAAGACCCGCATCGGCGTCGACATGCCCGTCGAGTTTCACAAGCCGGGTGAACTGACCAAATTTACTGAGATCGACAAGCGCCAAAAGGCCAAACGCCTCAGTGACGAACGATTTGGCTGACCTATACCGCTCCTAACCATTGCACGCGTTAGGACATGGAAAAATTAGCGCCATTTGCGCGATAATCACCATACATAGTACTATCCCACGTTGGGACGGGGACCTTTGATCGGCTAGAGAGTTTGATCCATGGCATCCATGAAAGACGTTGTTGCTCATGCGATGGCGCTTCACCAGAAGGGTGATGAGGATGGCGCTGCAGCGGTGTTCGAGAAACTTCTTAAGGCCGTGCCGGACGAGCCGCTCGCGTTAGAATATCTTGGCATGCGTGCCGGTAAGAAAGGCGATTATCAAACCGCCATCTCACTGTTCCGCCAAGCTGTCACCCAAGAAAAATGTCGGCCCGCTGTCCGCTTGCAATTGGCCCACGCCATCCGCGATAGCGGACAACTAACGGACTCCGTCGACACCTATCGCCTTTACGTGACAGAAACCTCTGACCCTGCTGGCGCGGTCGCCCTTGCGGAGGTTCTGTTTGAGCTAGACCGTGAGCAAGACGCCGAGTCCATTTTACGCCAGGCGATAGAATGGAAGCCCGATCATCTCAAAGCTCTTTGTCTCTTAGCCCGAGCCTGTGATGCGATGGAGAAACGCGCCGACGCGGAAGAATTTCGAAACACTGCACTTGAATCTGAGGAAAGCACGAAGCTTGCGTCTCTGATGAAAGCGACAGTGCATCTCGACCTTGGCAATCTGGACGAAGCCTTCTCGCTAGTGCCCGAAGGCGTCAATAGTCTGCATGGCGATGCGTTTGATGCAGCGTGCGCCGCATTGGATCTTTCGTCTCTGCCCGAGCCACAAGGCAACCTGCCGTCGGCTATGGGCGTGCCGCTGATCGTCGCCTCAGGCGATCCGGCTTTTGTTCAGCGCTACGGCCCAGATTTGATTCGCTCCGTTGGCACCAACTCGCCCAGCACAGATGTTCATATCCATGTGGTTGTACCAAATAACGATCAGCCGCCTGCCCTGCCCGGTGACTTGCCAGCCCATAGCCTCAGTTGGGAGAATGACCCTGCAGCAAACCGTGTATCATTTTCCACTCGCCGCTTCGTCCGCGCTGCTGCGCTGATGCGGACGCTGGATCGACCCCTTGTCCTTATAGATATCGATTCATTGGTGAAAAAAGACGTAGCGGCTGAAAAATCCAAACTGGCGGAGTTCGATGTCGCGATGCGCTATCGCGCCGAAGAAATAGTGTTAAACCAGCGCGTTTGTGCTGGCTTCCTAGCCCTGACACCGACTCCAGCCGCACAATCCTTTATCGAGGCTGTTGCCGCATACATCTTACACTTTGAAGCTGCAGGTACTGCGGTTTGGTCGTTAGACCAGATGGCGTTGCTCGCAGCGCGCTGTCGTTTCATCGGGGAGGATGCCGATCCATTGGTCCGGATTGCGGACGTTCCGGAGCGGTTTCTCGATTGGCGGCGCCATTCTGCCGACAGTGTGCTATGGACAACGAAAGGTGCCGGAAAGGCGCTACCAAAGAAGTAAACGGGTTGCTCCATGACCACAGATATTGTTGCCCTCGGCGTTGCCGGGCTAGCGCATGCGCTTGATGCTGGCGAAACCACATCCGCTGCCGCCACGGACACCTACCTCAACCGCATCAACGCCCAAAACGAAACCCTCAATGCGTACATCACGGTCATGGCCGACGATGCTCGACGCGATGCCGAGGTATCGGACAATCGGCGAGCCGAAGGCAAAGCGCTAAGCCCACTCGACGGGATTCCCATTGCGTTGAAAGACAACATCGATGTCGCTGGTGTTCCGACCACCGGTGGTATCGAAGCCTACCGTCGCAGCGTTCCTGAACACGATGCCGATGTGGTCCGGCGCCTTCGGGACGCGGGCGCCGTCATCCTCGGCAAGCTCAATATGCATGAAGCCGCCCACGGCGCGACGACGGCCAACGAGGCATACGGCTATTGTCAAAATCCACATCAACCCGGCTATACGCCCGGTGGATCATCGGGTGGATCGGGCGCAGCCTTGGCAGCCGGTTTATGTGCGGGTGCCCTTGGCACCGATACGCTCGGGTCTGTGCGCATCCCCGCCTCGTTTTGCGGCGTCGCCGGACTTAAGGCGACCTACGGCTTGGTCAGCACCCGGGGCGTTATGCCGTTGTCCTACGCTTTAGATCACGTCGGGCCCATGGCTCGATCCTGTGAAGATTTAACGCTGATGCTTTCAGCCATGGCCGGGTTCGACGCGGATGATCCGGCTGGTCGGCATGGCCCAACGGATTTCTCCGCCGCTCAGAATACGTCACCGTCGCTAGACGGAGTCACCCTTGGATACTTTAGCGATCTTAACAAAATTAACGGTGATACCGTCGACCCAGCGGTATCGGTTGCCTATGCCAAATCTATCGATCGCTTGCGAGAGCTCGGCGCAACCTTAGAGCCGGCTGTCTGGGATGGATACGACCCGGCGGTGGTTCGCCCCAAGGCTCTGCTCCTGATCGAAGCTGACCTTGCCAACATCCACGCCGACGCATTGGACAGTAATCCCGAAGGGTTCACAGAAGCGTTCCGCGCAGGAATCGATTACGGTCTCGCTCAATCAGCGCCAAAAGTCGCCAAAGCGATACGGCTCATTGAGCAGGTCAGACCCGTCGCCCGGCGGTTGTTCGCCACCGTCGACGCCTTGGTCACACCGACAACGCCAGTTCCCGCGTTTTCCTTCGAAGCGGCAATGCCAAAAACCATCACCACCTTCACCGCCTTCGCCAACTATGCCGGCTGCCCGGCGCTGTCTATCCCAATGGGGAAGACCGAAGACGGCCTTCCCCTGGGTCTACAGATTGTCACACCGAAACGCGAAGAAGCGACGGCGTTGCGTATAGGATCGGTGTTTGAGAGCGGACCGACAGGTTAGTCCGCGCGGTAGCACGCGGCGCTAACGCGACCGAGAAACAAATCAGCAAACACCTCTGGGTTCGGAATGTCCCCAGACTTGCGGATTTCCTCTGTAACAAACTGTTTGATCACGTCAGGCTCCATAACGTCTTCGACTTGCCGCACAACGCCAGAACGGGCTGCCTGACAGGAGGCCTCCGAGCCAAAGCCGATGGTCTGCAAGGTCAGCGCGTCTACGCCCTTTTCATCACTACCCGGCGCCAACGCCGCAACGATTAAAATCCACTTCATGAGGTCATTCTCCTTGGTTATGTCCCGCTCTTACACGGCCCCGATACTCAAGAGATGCACGGGCATCGTCAATTGGATGCAATAAAATACGACTTGTGGAGAGAATCCTGAAACTCTATCGCCTATCCATCAAATTGACCGGCGTGTTTTGGAAGTCGAGCGGCGCTGCATAGGTACAGCCCGCCCCCGTATGGATCTGAAGGGACACCGCAGAAAGATCGGTGTCTGCCGGAACATCAGCCCAGAATGTCGAGGCCGGTTCCGTCCGAGTCGAATTGGCCCGGTCATAAACACGAGGGGCGTCTCCGGCTAGGACATCACGCTGATACACAGCGCTCTGGCCGGCAGGCCAATGCACGACAGCGCTGGACGCACGTTCCTCTCCGGTCCCGCCAGAATAGGAAACCGTTCCGACCAAGCGCAAGTGAGACTCCGTACCAAAATCGAACCGTATGGGCTGAGGCACGACAGCTTTTATTTGACCGACTTCGCAAGGCTGGCCGAGCGAGGTTGGTGACGCCGGGCGAACGCCCGTTCGATCTGCAATGCGCGCTTCTAGGACGGTCGCAACTTCGTCTGCGTAGACATCCGTCAACGGATCGCCGGGATGGCCATCACCCGGATTAGACCACAGCTCCCGATACAGCGGCGGCGTTCCGGCCTCGGTAAGCCGCTCCACAACCGCCGGAAGCAAATCAATAACCGGTAGACCAACCTCGTCGAGCAAGGCTTTGAGAGCTCGGTATTTAGGTTCGAAGAACGCCGCGTCAGGACGATGGGGTGTTAGAACAAATGTGATACGCACATCATTCTCTATAGAGAACGCGCGCAGCTCGGTTAGAACGGAGCGGTAGGCCTCTAAATTTTCGTCAGTCCACAAGGCCGCTTCCCAGGCACCGTAGCTTGCACCGGGATCAATCACACGTTGATAAACTGCCTGCAGATGAGCAGACAGAAACGCATCGGCCAAGGGAAAACGTTTCATCACAAATCTTGGAGGAATTTGAATCGTTGGCGCTTGTCTCTGCTTGATATTGCCCATATCGGGATCGTTGGTGACAAAGCCGATCAATACTTCATCAATACCGAGACCCCCATGGTCTCGCTTGAGCGCCTTCAAAAAGGTGAGTTGATCAAGCGTTGACCAGCCGTTGATTCCCCAGGACTGCACGGCGATGGCTAAATCGGCCCCATTCAACTTACGCTGCAGCTTATGAGGCCAGGGCTGACCGGGAAGCAGACCATCGCCCCAAACAAACGAGTCACTCAGTACCGCAACTCTATAGTCGGTTTCGCCTGACCCAAGCCCGGCATGAATGAGATCCGTAAACGCAAAGGGATGAAGCGCGGCAAAAGCGCCGCTGATTTTATCGATCTCTACGTCCCGTGCCGCATCCTCCGGCGCAATCCACGGTACGCCGCCCGATTTTAAAGCCCCCCCTCGCAATACAAATTCCAACGCCACAACACCAAACCCACCGGCGACAGCAAGAGAGAGTAATAAGACACAGACATTGGTGATGACGCTTTTCACGCCGGTACCGCCTTTGGATACTCAACCAACGTCAGAACGTTGCCGTCGGGGTCGAGAAAGTGGGCCAAGGTGCCGCCCCAGGCCTGCTTCTGCGCTGGTCCAAGAAACTGCACACTCTTGCCGGTGAGCACTCCCACCGCCGCTAAACAGTCCTCCACCGCAAAAGATAACGCGGTAAAGCGACCTATCATTTCAGCAGCATCGGGGTCCGCTGGATTCGCCCGCTCAACAATGAAGTCGATATCTTTGGGTGTGAACACGGCAGACTCTGGTGTCTGACCCGACAAGGGCAAGCCGAGCGTGTCACGGTAGAACCGCACCGCCTTATCTATATTCGCGACGAACACCCGCGCCGCAGCAACCTTTTTTATCAGTGGCGCTTCAGTCATTCGCCCGAGCATCTTGGTCGCGGCGCGCTCTAAATTCGGCTTTCGCCGCTAACACTTGCGCATAGATCACATCGGCATCACCGCCGATGTCACGCAGGATCGCCGGATGCACGGCTTGCGCAGCGGCAATCCATCGCGCCTGTTGATCTGGCGTCAGGTCGTAGACGAATGCGCCGTCTGCACGAAGCCCGGCAATTTTCTTTTCCGTATCTGCGCGCACACCCGCGCGCTGACTCGGGAAAACTTTGAAGGCTTTGTCGAGCACCGCGTTTTGCGCGGGCGTCGCCGTGTCGAGCCACGTCTTTGAGGCCATGATCACCGTGCTCTCATAGTGATGGCCGGTGAGCGTGTAATGCGGCGCATGGTCTTTGAATGCGTTGACGTACCAGGGCAGGCTAGAGGCCCCGCCCTCGACCAAACCAGTTTGAAGAGCCGGCACAACATCACCAATGCCGAGAAAAACCGTATCAACACCGAGAGACTGAAAAAACACCGCAACCGACGGTGTTGACGGTGTGCGCAATTTCTCACCGCTGACAAGCGCCGGGTCTGGGTAACCCTTGGGGCCGTAGAATCCAGTCCAGCCCGCTTCGGACCAGCCGAGGAAGGCAATGCCGATCTCCTCTAGGTATGGCTTAATAATGTCTCCGGCACAGCAATCATAAAAATAGTCCGCCTCTTCCATACTTTCGAACAGATAGGGCAGTGAAAGCACCGCCGCTTCTGGGATGGTCGATGACAAACCCCACAATGACGACGACGCTATCTGCACCCGGTCCCGGCGCAGGCTGTTGACCATGGCCTCTTCGTTACCCAGTTCGCCGTAGATGTAATACTCGAAATCAACTTCTGGGCTGCCCATCAACACTCTTTTGCGGAACTGCCAGTGCTCATCCCAGACTGAGCCCTTTGGCACACTGCCCGCCGCTCGTCCGGTCAACGGATCCGCTGCCGACGCTGGTGTGGCCAGGGCCAAGCAAAAAAGTGTGATCAATAAACGGCTCATAACATTTCCTCTACTGAGCGACCGAATCGCCTCTTATAAACATGTGACACGCATACTCGCATAGGGATTCGTCGCAATCTGTTGTGGCATGAGAGTGACAGCAGAATGAACGCCTGCCGTCCAGAACGGATCACTATGGCAAAGCGCTTCCGCTGCGCGACGATCCTTGGCCTCGACATACCACAGGCCGCCAACGGGATTGCCGAAGTCATCGCGCCGCAGCGGCCCGGAGGTCAGAATTTGCGTTCTGTTCGCAGCGATAAAGGCGTCATGCGCCTCTTGGTTGGCGCGACGCAGATGAAGGCCCGAAGGCCGGTCTTCGAATCGGGCGATGAACAACATAGATGACTTCCCTTTACGCCGTATTTTCTGGCATCAAGCGGCGTGGACAACGATAACGGCCAGCGTATGATGGCGGCCACAACCAATCAACAAAAGCGCTCAACCGTGCGGGGGACCTCATGTCAGCATCCGATCCAAATCAGCCTATCACTCAAATCGATCATACCGTTGTCCGCGGGGTCATCGGCTACACGTCGAAAAAACCGGAACGCATGGATCAAGAGCGTGGCCGCGAATTCTACACCATCACCAAATACGGCGACGGCGGCCGCACCATCGGCGTACACACAGAAATCGATGATCGGCCCTCGGTGATGCGCGACGCGACCTATACGGTTGATAACAATTGGATGCCGCAGGACTGTTTTGTCCGCCTCACCGTCGCCGATAAATTTATGGGCACCGGCTGGTTCAAGATGTACGACGACTATACAGAATGCGAAACCTTTACAGCGCTTGAGGGTCGCGTCTCACAACGCATGGCACACAAACATGGCCCGCTGAAATCTTTCCAAAATCATGCCATTGCCTGCGACAGCTGGCACTTCGCCCACTATGACCTGAGCAAAGGCCCGGGCATTCAGGCCGTCGATGAGTTGTTGCTGTGCTCCCCCGATCACCGGGGTGCAACCGGCCCGATGCTCTACCCACTACGTCTCGACATGGAATATCTCGGTGACGAAAAGATTACCGTCGGCGCCGGCACCTTCGACGCCCACCACTTTCAAGTGCCAACCAACAACGACCTGCCGGAAGAGCATCCGCCCTATCAGGTCTACACCACAGCCGATGGGGACTACACCTTCCTCAAAGGCGGTGTGGCGGGTTACATGCAGACCCACTACGAGTTGATGGAATTCGAGAAAACGGTTGGCTAAGGCGGGACCAAGACATGACCAAAGAGTATCACCAACGCGATCACGTCACTCGAACCGGGCGCCTTCTTTATACGTCGAAAAAACCCGACCGCATGGATGAAGAGCGCGGGCGCGAACGCTGGACCATGACTCGACATCAAGACGGTCGCCGCTCGATCATGTCCCATGGCGAGATCGATGATCGCCCGAGTGTGTTGCGCTTTGTACACGTTACCGCCAACGCTGACTGGTCGCCGGTCGATGCCTTCGTGCGCATCACCGTCGGTGATGAGTTCCGTGGCTCAGGCTGGTTCCGCTTTGCCGACGGCGTGGCCGAATGTGAAACCGTCACGAAACTGGAGGGCCGGTTGTCGCAGCGCGTGCCCTACACAGGGATTTGCCCTGGCTTTGGCGGGCATGCGATTCAGAACGACGGTTGGGTCTGTGCGTCCGTAGACCTATCCAAGCCAGGCGAACGGCAAACCTTCTCGCAGCTGATCTCGTCGACGGATCATCGTGGCGCGACCGGCCCGTACATCTCAGAAGCGCGGCCAACCGTAATCTATGTCGGTGATGAAGACATCACCGTCGGCGCGGGTTCCTTCAAGGCCCATCACTTCCAGTTCGTTGCTGTGGAAGGTCTGCCCGAGGAGCATCCGATCTACAATGTGTGGACAACAACCGACGGCGACTACATTTTCCTCAAGGGTCAGGTCGACGGCTATATGCAGACCCACTATGAGCTGGTCGAACTGACGGACAGTCTGTAATCACGCTGTGGGATTCACAGAAAACGCCAGACCGCCCTATCTCATAAAAAACAAATCGCGGTTTTGCGAGGAACGAGCCCATGCACCACGGGGTTTCGGGAAAATTACCCTTTAGAATCAATGGCCTTAACCGGAATACAAACAAGTCCCGACAGGAAAACTCAATTCAGTGGCATTTTTGGCAGTTTTTAAGGCCCTTCCAGATCACTGCAGCTAATGTGAAAGCGAGCCCGTGCACCAATGGGACTCGCCTTGCGGCTGAAATTCTGTGAGATAAAGGGACCACGCCCCACTGCACTGGCCCGCGAACACCGGAGTTTATAGATGACGCTATTCCGTTTTATGCCTGCGAGTCTTGTCGCTGTTGCGCTGTTGGGTTTCACACCCGCACAAGCTCAACCCGCCGCCTACGAAGTGATTGCGCGCCTGGGTCTGGAAGAAAGTGACACCGCAGCCAGGGACATGCCGGGCTGGACTCCCCCGGGCGCTGTGATCGTGATGGTCGACGGACCGGAGCGTCTCGCCTGGTATAAAGAAGTATTGCCCGACGCAGTCACACTCCTTCCCGCCCGCAGCGCCAGTGAAGCCGCACAACTCGCCGCAGACAACGCCGACACGGTTAAAGCCGTTGTCGGTTTTTGCAACGCAGATATCGTCGATGCCGGACCAAACATTCATTGGCTACACATGCCGTTCGCTGGGGTCGCGCAATGCGTTTCCATTTCCCAAGTGGCCCAAGGCGGATATCTAATCACCAACATGCAGCGCCTCGCCGGGCCGCAAATCGCCGAGCACGTCGTCGCGATGATGATGTACTTCGCCCGTGGACTTGATCATTACGCCGCTGCCCAAGCGGAGAAAAAGTGGAACCGCTTTGCAGCATCGCCAGCGGAATTATGGGCGGTGAATACAAAGACCATGCTCGTCGCCGGGCTCGGTGGCATAGGTACTCAAACCGCACGTCTAGCCAGCGGCCTCGGCATGCGCGTGCTTGCCACCCGCAATTCCAGCCGCGAAGGACCGGACTTTGTCGATTACGTCGGCCTCGCGGATGAGTTACCGGAGCTGGCCGAGCAAGCGGATGTGGTGGTCAATGCCATGCCCTTGACGGACTCAACCCGCGGCGTTTTTAACGCTGAATTTTTTGCCCGTATGAAGCCATCGGCGTTGTTTATCAACGTCGGGCGCGGTGGCAGTGCCGTCACTGACGATTTGATTGCGGCACTGGAGAACGGCACCATCGCCGGTGCTGCATTGGATGTCCAAGACCCGGAGCCAGTACCGTCCGATCATCCGTTGTGGGACGCACCCAACCTGTTGATCACGCCGCATATGTCCAGCTTCAATGATGCCGGACGTGATGTGTTCTGGGTGATTTTTCGCGAGAACCTGCGTCGCTATGTCGCCGGAGAAAGAATGCTGTCGGTTGTCGATATTGATCAGGGCTATTAAGCGCGCGCCTTTAGGTAACCCCCGCCTGCTCGCCATAGCGGCGAATCATATCCAGGTAATAGTCGATGTTCTTGTCAAAGCCGGGCACTGGCCCGATGCGATTGACGTATTGCGCCATGGTCGAGGTGATCAGAAAGTGTCGCAACAACCGGAATAAAGGTTGCGCCGCTTTTTCTTCTGCCGACAGCGACCGGGCCGACTCATACCCCGCCACAAACGCCTGATTGACAGATTCCGGCCGACCTTCAAAATCGTTGCGCCAATAGAAGGCCGCAATGTCTTTGGCCAGTGGAGCGATGCCGCAATCTGAAAAGTCGAACACCGCGAGGGCACCGGATTTCAACTGCATTACATTGGCGCATTGCATATCGCCGTGGCACGCGCCCGAAGGCACCGCCACAGAATCCAGCGCAGCCATGCGTTCGAGCACGTCTGCGCCAGCGCGCTCTAGATAGGCCAGATCATCTGGCCGCTCACGAATCAGGTCCAACAAGTAAGGCAAGCGTTCGGCGAGTTTGGGCTCGGATGCGACGGTTTTTTTGTGAGATGTGGTGAAATTCTCTGATGCGTGATGAATCTCGCCGAGAAGGGCACCAAGCTTCTGCGCATCGTCTTCGTCGACGGTAACATCGTAGGGTTGGCCATCGAGCCAGCGCATCATCACGATTTGACGTTTACCTTCCGGCGCATCGACGGAAAAGAACAATGAGCCGTCAGCCAGGGGAATCGCAGTGGGCACTTCGATACCAGCGGCGGACAGATGATTCACGTAATCTTGCTCGTAAGCGAATTCATCGTCGTTGCTTTTACCCGACCGCGCCACTTTCAAGGCGTGAGGGCCATCCGCATGTTCAATGCGGTAGATGTCATTCATACCACGGCTGAGCAACTTGCAACGCACTTCGCCCGAAAGGCCGTACCGGCGTACAAGCTCGGCACCTAGGGCATCAGCGTCGAGAACCGACTGACTGACTGGAAAAGTCACGCCCACACCGTCATGAAAGCCCTGCTGCCTCAAGGTGTTCACGCGTAAGGGCCGTGAACGGTGCGAAATCACCGTCGAAGCCGGGCACCGGGCCAACGCGATTGATCAGAATGGCGAACGTCGAAGACATCACCAGGTCACGCGCCACCCGGAACAGACCAAGATACTGACGCTCCGCTTCAGACAAGGGTCGCACCTTTTCATAGCCACCGATAAAAGCCGTGTTGACGGCCTCCTCTTTGATTTCCATGTCACTGCGCCAGACAAAGGTAAACAGATCTTCGGCCAAGCAGCCGATGCCACAGGTATCAAAATCCAGGGCGGCAAGATCGCCAGACGCAGTGCGCATAACATTGGCAAACTGATAATCACCATGGACGGGCCCCCGCGGCAGCCCTGCCTTTTCCATCTCTCCGTAAGCCGCCTGAACAGCTTTGGTCGCGGCAACATAGAAGTCGTGGTGATCCGGATCGGCTTTGAGCATACCGAGTAAATGAGGCATGCGTTCGTCGAGCATGGCTGACGCACTGATCGTACGCGCTGCATCGGATTTGAAATCGGCACCCGCGATATGAAGCTCAGCCAGCGACCGCCCAATCTCTCTAGCATCTTCGACGGTTAGCGCATTGGTGAACGTGTCTCCGTCGAGCCAATGCATCAGGGTGATGGTGCGAATACCTTCGGGCGCCTCAACTTCAAAAAACAAGCTACCGTCTTTGGCGGTAACTGGGCCGGGCACACGGCAGCCTTTTCCGTGAATGTGGTGCACATAAGCCGCTTCAAAGGTATAGGCCTCGCGGGTGCGGAAGTCGGCCTTAGCAACGCGCAAGGCGTAACGATCCGTCCCCGCAGACACCTCATAGAAATCATTGTTGGCGCGACTCATCAGTTGGCAACGCAACGGCTGCGATAGCGCGTAGCGTTCGTTCAGTTCTTGTTCGAGCGCCCTGGGATCGAGGGTTGAGTGAATGACCGGAAAAACCATGGGTGTCTTGTACTCCTAGAGGGCAGCAGACCGGTCCGGTGTATCAGTTGTCAAGGTACGGGTTGTTCACGCCAAGTCCTTGACTTCGCAGCCATAGACCGCACAGTCGCGCCAGGAGAACAGAGATGAGCAATACAGAATCAGGGTTGATCGGCGGCATTTACGACATTGGCGTTGGCGTCAGCGATATGGACGCGGCGCAAACCTTTTGGCAATCCTGTGGCTACCGGCCAGGCCCAGAAGGTCGGTTGGATGCAGCAGAGGCCAAAGCCTTATATGGCGTGGATTCAGGTGTGTCCTGCGTTCGGATGCTGCATCAAAATGCGACCGCTGGATTGATTCGCTTAATGAAATGGGACCAGCCCACCGGACCCGGTTTGCACATGGCGCCGCTGCGCACTCACGGCTGTCGCTGGTCCGTGCATCGCACCGACAACATAGCCAACGCCTACGTGAACGGTGAAATCTTGCGGCGACAAGGCAAGCCCATTCACTTGGTCGGCCCCCACTATAATTTCAACTTGGCCAAAAAGGCCGAAGACAAAAAACCGTTTGATGAACCCGTGCCCGCGTCCGGGGATATCTTGTTGTTTCAACCCGAAGCACAGCTGGTGGCAATGACCAGGATGAACTTCGCTGTCCCAAAATACGGCACCATTAACAAAGACTCACCGCTGCGTCTGAGTGAAGGGTGTCATATGGCCGTGGTCGTACAGGGTGAAGATCTTTCTATATTCGATTTCTATGAAGAGGTGATTGGGTTCAAACGCTATCACCAAGTCGATATCGCTTATCAACCAGGCTATACGCCGAGCGATATGTTCGAACTGACTCCGGAAGAGAGTTTCTCAGAAGTTGATTTTGACGACCCGGAAGCGGGCGACGATTACGCCGAACATCTTCCAGGGCGGTTGCGCTGCTTTTTGATGCGCTCTCCCGTTGAGCCAGACGATAGATTGGCCCGCTCACAGCCGGGTAATTTAGGGTATTCGTTTTATTCGGTACGGGTGAGAGACCTTGAAAAAATGCACGCACGGGTCTCGATATCGAATGCCAATAGCGTGAGTGATATCGCGCCGGACGAATTTGGCACGCCGACGTTTTCATTCGTGGCGCCAGATGGCTTCACCTGGACGGTGATGGCCCACAAGAACGAGAACTAGGCTTTGAGGCCATCCAGCATGGTATCAAGATGCGTTTGCAACGCCTCGGATGGATCTATCTCGACATCGTCACCAAACAGATGATTCCAGATCACCGAGGCGATGACTGGGCTCATTAACATCATTGGGAATTTTGAGAGTCCGGTTTCTTTAAACTCACCGCGATCGATGCCGCGCTGAATGACGCCACCTAGGCCTTCGGCGCCTGGGCCGATAATTTCGGAATGATAAAAGGAAACGAGTTCCGGAAACCGCTGCCCTTCCGAAATAAGGAGAAGCAGAATCGTGCGATACGCAGGCTTCGTGAGACGCCCGCTGATACGCCTGACGATCTCCCGCAATAGATCAGGAGTCGGACCGTCAAACGCCGCCGCCAGTTCCATCGTTTCTTTAACATGCGAACCAAGGGTTTCGCGCACACAGGCTTTGAACAGTTCTTCCTTGTTTTCGAAGTAGAGGTAAATCGTGCCTTTGCTGATGCCGACGCGCTCCGCCACATCTTCAAGTCGAGTGCCAGCAAATCCGTCGCGGGCGAAAATGGCCAACGCCGCTTCAACGATTTCCTTGGGGCGCGCTTCTTTTTGAGCCGCCCGGGTCCCTTTTTTCTGCGCCGCCGTCGCTGGCATACCTTCAGATTCCCCATTGCCTTTTCAGCCCAGATCACTATTCTACTGACTAACCAGTCAGTCAACAAGAGCTGATGAAGCGAAAGGGACGAAAATGAACAACAGCGGCTCGCCAGCGGACGCGTCTTACGCGCAGCGC
>WLXB01000144.1 GCA_012103295.1 Alphaproteobacteria bacterium
TCGCACTCACAAAACCCAAAAGAGGCCAGCAGATGATCCAGGGGTTACAAAAAGCTGTTAAGGAAAGCCTATTGCTCAAGGGATTTTTGGGAATCCTGATGATGAGCTTCGCTGTCTGGGGCGTCGGAGATGCCATCAACCCAGCTGTCGATCCAAATGTAGTCATAAAAGTGGATCAAGTTGAAGTTCGGGCAGTGGAGCTTCAACGTCGTTTTACTACGGAAGTCGACCAACTACGCGACGCGATTGGTCCAGATTTCACGGCCAAGGATGCCGCCGACTTGGGCATCATGGACAATCTGATTTCGCAATTGAGTGAACGGGCAACGTTGGATATGGCGGCTCGGGAAATGGGCCTCGAGGTTCCCGATTCCATTCTGCGTCGCGCCGTGATGGAGCAAGAGAGCTTTAAGGATGAAACGGGCAATTTTAGTCAGATTCTCCTGAACTCTTTGTTAGCCAATAACAGTCTGACCCAGCAGGAGTTTGTTGATCTCGTACGCAGCGATGTAACGCGCCAGATTATGCTCCAGCCAATTTCCACAAATACTGGCGCGCCAAAATCGATGGTTGACGCTTTATTCCGCTACCGAGCGGAACAACGGAGCGCTGACGTTCTGTATATCGCTGATGAGACCGTCCAGATTGATCAAGAACCTGACGAACCAGCCCTACGCACCGTGTATGACGAAAATATCAATTCGTTCTCTGCTCCCGAATACCGAGAGGTAGAAGCGATTGTCATTCGACCAACTGATCTTGTTCCGCCAGAAAGTATCACCGATGATGAGATCCAGACCTTCTATGACGAGAACATAGATCGCTACCGAACACAGCCGACCCGAACGGTACGCCAGTTGGTTTTCGGCACTGAACTCGATGCCCGCGCAGCATACGATCAAGTTCAAGAAGGCGACACATTGATCGAACTCGGTGAGCGCACGAACATGGGCGCTCCGATCGACCTGGGTGAACTCAGAGCCAATGCCAATACCGGATTCGACCTGTCAGCTATTTTCGAACAGAATGAAAAAGGCATTAGCGCCCCCGTTCAGACGGATTTTGGCTGGCATTTATTTGAGGTCATGGACCTGACATTTGGAAGCGTTAAGGCACTTCCAGTCGTTCGCGCTGACATCATCGACTTCATCGTAAACGACCGTGCTTTCGATGAAATGTATGAAGCCACAATATACCTTGAAGACCAACTCGCTGCAGGCGTGCCGATGGCGGAGATTGGGGAAACACCAGGTTTCTCGCGCCTCTATTTTGAAACTCTTGATCGAGATGGACGCGATGCGACCGGTGCTCGGCTCACATTCTCGATCGATCAAGACCGCTTTATTCGCTTGAGCTTTGGGACGCCCGCAGGACTCGAATCTCAATTGGTTGAAACCGAAGATTACGCCTTTATCTTACGCGTCATTTCCACCATAGATCCGGCACCCAAACCTTATGAGCGGGTTGCGGCAGAAGTTCGAACTTTGGCCGATCAACAATCTCGTGCAGCTGCGACACTTGCAACAGCCGAGGGCCTGCTTGACGATATTGGGCCATCTACCAAAATTCCTGACCTAGCGGTAAACAATGACAGTATCGAGTTCGCAAAACTCGGACCTGTAACGCGGTTCGGTGACAGTTTGATTATTGGATCAATCATTCCTGCCCGCTTGGTCAGTCCGGCTCTGATGGAACGTCTGTTTCAGGCAAATACGGGTGACGTTGTACAAGCCCGCGTCGCGGGGGGACAAATCGTTGCCAAACTCAGCGAAATCATATCGCCGGATGCTGCCGAACTTGAACAGATTCGTGATCAAGTCGAAAATGCCGTCAGCTCCTCATTGGCCAATGACCTTATCGCCGGTTTCACAAAGTCAGTTACCCGCGAGTTCAAGGTGGTTCTCAATCGAGAAGCCATCGACGAACTCGTGCCACAATAAGGCCTGGTGACGGCTGCACTGAGTCATGGACGTTTTACCCGCCCTTTCGGTGTTCTCCGACACTTACGACGCCGGTCGAGCCCAGGTTACGTGGACTACACTTGTTGCCGATCTTGATACGCCGGTTTCTGCAGCAATCAAGCTAGGCACTGAACAAAACTTCATCTCGTTGTTGGAATCCGTTGAGGGTGGCGCCACACGTGGACGCTATTCGTTCATCTCCCTAAAGCCCGACGTCGTGTGGAGGTGCAACGGCCAATCCGCAGAGATCAGCAGAGACCCCACAGGCGTTCACTCAACGTTTGCGACCTGCGAGTCCCAAACGCTGGATTCCTTGCGGGAGCTTGTCGCTGAGTCTCGTATTGAACTGCCGGCAGATTTGCCCCCAATGGCAGCCGGTCTTATTGGCTACATGGGTTACGACACCATCCGCTTGATCGAAGACATTCCAGACAACAACCCAGACACGATCGGCATTCCAGAAGGCTTGTTTATGCGGCCAACGATGATGGTGATTTTCGATTCCATTGCCGACACCATGACGGTGGTCACACCTGTTCGGCCGATCGAAGGAATGAGCGCAGATGAGGCTCATGCCGACGCGACTGCGCGCTTGCAGACGGTGATTGATACGCTTGACCGCCCGCTACCGCATCGTCCTGTCTCAGGAGCCAGTGACGCAGACGATATTGTAGAACCAAAGTCTAATGTCGGGCGCAGCGGCTATCACGCCATGGTCGACAAGGCGAAAGAGTATGTGCTGGCGGGCGATATTTTTCAGGTGGTTCCGTCGCAGCGACTCCGTCGGCCGTTCTTTCACCCACCGTTCTCTCTTTACCGTTCGCTGCGTCGTCTAAACCCCTCACCGTTTCTGTTCTTTTTGAATTTTGACGGCTTCTCAATTGTTGGTTCGAGTCCAGAAATTCTCGTCCGAGTACGCGATGGCAAAGTGACCATCCGTCCCATCGCCGGAACCCGTCCGCGCGGCGCGACCAAAGCTGAAGACGAGCAACATGCACGAGACCTGCTCAACGATCCCAAGGAGCTCGCTGAACATTTGATGCTGCTTGATCTCGGCCGCAATGATGTCGGCCGGGTCACCCGTACAGGTACCGTCGAGGTCACTGAAGAAATGGTGATTGAGTACTACAGCCACGTCATGCACATCGTATCTAACGTTGATGGCGACCTTAGTCCTGACTACGACGCGATGGACGCCCTTATGGCAGGATTTCCGGCCGGCACCGTCTCGGGCGCGCCAAAAGTTCGCGCGATGGAGATCATTGATGAGTTAGAGCCCGAGCGCCGCAGTTTTTACGGTGGCGCTATTGGCTATATCGCCGCCAACGGCGACTTAGACACTTGCATCGCCCTTCGCACCGCGTTGGTTAAGGATGGTGAATTGATCGTCCAGGCTGGCGGGGGAATCGTTGCTGATTCTGACCCAGAAGCGGAATTTCAAGAAAGTCAGAACAAAGCGATGGCGATCATTCGGGCCGCGGATCAAGCTGGCCGTTACGGCGGCAACGGATAAGCCTAGCCGCGTCTTTCAGATCGCCGCCGCAACGCCTCAGTCACGGGCACCAAGGCGAGGCCTTTCTCACTGAGCGTCGCCATCCATTTCGCCAGAGCCGTTAATGTCGCATCGCGCGGGTGACCGATGGCCACTGCAAAGCCCTCCCGGCGTGCAATCGACTCAACCTTCGCAAGCTGCAAAGCAATGGCCTGCTCGTCATCCTCATTATCGAGAAAGACGTCACGCCCGATATGGGGCACACCAACCGCCCCCGCCGCCGTTTCGCCAACGGTCGATGAATCAGTCCGCGAGTCTAACCACATTAGTCCGCGGCTTTTTAATTCCATCATGACCACGTCCATCGCCGTACGGTCAGACGTCAACTTGCTACCCATGTGATTGTTGATACCAACGTAGCCGGTCCAGCCATTGAGATATTTGTCCAACTGCTCCCGCAGGTCCGCCGGACTGCCATCCGACATCAGAGCTCCTGGGCCAGGGTCAGCGGTCCCCATCGGCTCCATTGGAATATGCGCCATTACTTCATGTCCCGCATCGATTGCCCGTTGCGCTTGCGCGTTGAGATCATCCGCGTACGTCAAATAAGAAACAGTGAGCGGACCGGGCAACGCAAGAACTTTTCCCGTGCGCCTTTTGTCCAGCCCCATATCGTCGATAACGATCGCAATGACTGGCCAATCGGAAGGCACGTCAACGGGTGCGGCGTTCAACGCCAATGGCGACAGTACGGGAATAGCGGGAGCAACCTTTCCCACAGCATCCTCTCCAGTCTCGGATACGGTCGCTTCCGGCCGATCAAAAATGGACGGCGCTCTTGGCGCTTCAATGCGGGGGGGCGGAACATTTCGGCTCGGACGCGCAGACCGTTGCGCGGACGCTGTGTCGCGCAAAACAGCTGGTTCAGGACGAGAAGCGACGTCAATCACCACACCAACCGTTAACCCAAGGATCAACAGGACGATCGCCAGAATAATCAATACCGCTGGCCGCGGAATCGAAGATGTTTCTACAATCGGCTCGTCACCGACAGTGCCCGTATTCCGGGTTTTTTGCTTGCGTGGCTTGCGAGCCATAGCGCGAATGCCTGCCTTGGTAAGGATTCCCTGTGCAGCCGTTTACCCCGCCCTCACTCAGAGATCAACTCACCCGCTTCGACATATCCCGAATGCGCTCGCTTAGAAACTCAATCCAGAACTTGAGAAAGGGGTCGGCAGAGTCCAATTTCTCTTTGAGAACTTTCTGCTCGACGACCAATAGCTCGCAGCCGTCCTTCGTAATCGCATGCGCTGATCTTTTCTCGCCGTTGAGAATGCTCATCTCTCCAAACATCTCTCCTTCTTTGAAGGATTTGAGCTTTTTAAATTTGCCATCGATGCCCTTGGTCACAATGTCGACCGTCCCGCGCGTTACGACATACGCTTTATTGCCACGGTCGCCCTCTTTGAAGATGACCGTGTCGGGGCCGAAAGGCTCACGGTTTAGGACTTTTGTACTGGCTTTTTCGGACAGTAGGCTTGAATCGCTCATGGCAATCGTTCCAACGGATAACAACAACGAGATTACATGGGTTCTTATTCTACCTTAAGTATAGACTCAAAACGAAAAAGCACAATCTAACGTGAAGCTCTAGTCAATCTCGCGCACCACCCTGAGGCCCAGAGTCGTCGATCGGTAGTCAGGGTGTTCTCGGCTGCGGCCTGCGGGACGCATGAACCAATTGCGTGCGTACCAGCCGCCGCCGCGCACGATCAGCCGGTCACAATTGTTAGCATCATAGCGTACTGAGCCATCCGTGGGCGCACCATCATAGCCGACGATGAAACAGTCCTCGACCCATTCCCATATGTTGCCAACCATATCGTAGAGCCCGTAGGCGTTCGGTGGAAACGACCCAACCGGCGCCGTGTAAACAAATCCGTCGCGACATTCAAAAAAGCGGGTTGGTGTATCCCGCACACCCTTGTGCACATCAGCGCGCGTCAGATCAGACGCGTTGGCGAAGCGGCACATTTCCTCCATCGTATCGCCCCATGTTTGATTGGTCGTCGTGCCGCCTCGGGCGGCATATTCCCACTCAGCCTCACTCGGCACCCGGTAGCCCTTGCCCGTTACGTCGGACAACCACGCGCTGTAATCACGTACATCCTTCAAATCCAAACAGCCAACCGGATGATCTTCGCCCTGGTAGAAACCAGCGTTCTGCCAGGACGCGCCCTCAACTTCGCCCCATGTATCAGTCGATTCAGTCCAGGTGATGCAGCGATCCGGGTCTGGCCTATTGGTTGCCGTTACGAACGCCCGATACTCAGCAAGCGTAATTTCGTACTTACCGATGGCAAATGACTTAGCCAGGGTGACAGCATGTTTGGGCTGCTCCCGCTCAGCAGCGTCGGCCCGCACTTCTGCTCTTGTGGTTTCCTCTGGCGTCGAGCCCATCATGAATGTACCAGCTGGAATCACGACCATTTCAGGGCAAGTGTCACAGTCCTTAAAGGATGTACCCGGAAGCAGCCTCTCTTCCCCGAAAACCGGCCCGGTAATCATCACAACGAACGCAATAATAAATGCAGCACTACGACTCATCTTTTGCTCTCCATGTATTCAACTGTCCCAGAGCCTACGATCCGGCTATGCAGAGTGCAAAGTGTCCACCTTTTGCGTTGAGGCAACGTCCGTGCGGCGGATACGCCAGCCTCTAGGGCATGAACCAAGCACAAACACCACTGTAGTGTTCAATAAGGCTCACCAAACCCAGGGGACCATCAGCAATGGCCAAATTTGCACTGTTCAGCGCGCTTAGCGTGATGATGCTTACATCAATCGGTAGCGCCCAGGCGCAATCCCAGGCCCCTGCGTTCAAAGATTGCGACACTTGCCCTGAAATGGTGGTTATTCCGCCAGGCACCTTTGAAATGGGCTCAGACTTTATCGACCCAATGCGCGGTAATGAAATGCGGCCGCGCGGCCCCATTCGCACCGTCACCATCGCCAAGCCCTTTGCTGCCGGAAAATACGAAGTCACGGTTGGTCAATGGCGCGCCTTTGTTGAGGACACCGACCACCAAGCCACTGATTGCCGCGTATGGGGTGGTGACCGTCGCCGTTTCGGCCATACCTGGGAAACGCCCGACTATGACCGCCCTCTTTCAGAAAATGATCCTATCGTCTGTGTCTATTGGACCGAAGCGCAGGCGTACGTCACGTGGCTTAGCGAGCGGACCGGGGAATCCTATCGGCTCCTGTCTGAAGCCGAATGGGAATACGTTGCCCGCGGCGGCGTAGATGCAAAATGGTTTTGGGGTGACGACGATTCACAAATTTGCGAGTACGGCAACGTTCTTGATCAAACCGCCGCAGCAGACCCTGGCCTTATCGCTGGCAGCGGTACCAGTATGGATATGGCCGCATCCTGCTCAGACGGTTACGCGATGGTCGCCGCCGTCGGCCAATTCAAGCCAAACGCCTATGGAGTCCACGATACCATCGGCAATGTCTGGGAATGGACCCAGGACTGCTCCCCCGTCCTCTACCAAGATAATCCGGTGGACGGCAGTGCGTATGAGGTCGAAGGAGCCTGCGAAAAACGGGCCATCCGCAGTGGTAGCTGGCGCAGCCGGGTCCTGCGGCAAGAACGCAGTTTTCGGGGCCGTGACCCAGAGCCGACCTCCTATCACCTGTTCGGATTCCGGATCGCAAGGGATATCGACTAACCTAGATTGACTCCGCTCCTCTACGGCAGGACTATCAATGCTTCCTAACTAAGGCTGTTACCCCTCGTCCCGTTACGCATCCCACTTTTTTCAACCCGAAGACGGCATTAAAGATTTTATTGTCGAGCTTGAGTGCCTAAAAGCAACCCTCCGTACAGAAGCTGCATTAAAACGCGTTCAAATACAGCTCATCGCACAAAAAACCTTTGAGCGTGACTCCGGATTTGGGCAAGCTATGGAGCTTGGCATGCTTGAAACTGTAGGTTTAGGCTGGAAAACGACCGAGCAATACGAACAACATATTCGTGCCGTCACACCCGCCGAAATTCAAGCCGCAGCCAATCTTTATTTTGATGAAGACCGCTTAACCGAAGCGCGCTTGATACCGCAAAAAATATCGCAGCCTATATCACAACTAAAACCACAGCCAGCACCACAAGCAGGAGCCCCCCAATGAAAATCCTGTTGACCCCTCTAAGCCTTGGGCTTCTTGCCTCTACCACGGCTCATGCCGTAGCCAAACCCTTGCATATTGAACGCTGGAAAACGAGCCAAGG
>WLXB01000145.1 GCA_012103295.1 Alphaproteobacteria bacterium
GTGCGAACCAGCAACCGTGATCGCCGTGTGATTACCCATCACCTGTGCGCAAACCATAGTTAAGGCCTCTGCCTGAGTCGGATTGACCTTACCCGGCATGATCGATGACCCAGGTTCGTTTGCCGGCAGGGAAAGCTCATTTAAGCCCGCACGCGGACCTGACCCCAACAATCGAATGTCATTCGCGATTTTCATCAGCGATACGGCAATTGTGTTTAGCGCGCCGGACATTTCAACAAAGGCATCATGAGAGGCAAGGCCTTCAAAGGGGTTTGGGTTTGGCGTGAAGGGAAGCTGAGTGAGTTGACCCAGTTCAGCACAAAAGGCTTCTGAAAAACCCTTTTTGCTGTTTACACCGGTGCCAACCGCCGTGCCCCCTTGGGCGACCGGGTAGAGGTTGCCTAATGCTGAACGGGCGCGCTCCACGCCAAGCATGACCTGCGCCGCGTAGCCTGAAAACTCTTGCCCCAAGGTGAGTGGTGTCGCGTCTTGGAGATGGGTACGCCCAATTTTTATGATGTCTGCAAATGCGTCTGCTCTAGTGGCCAGCGCATCACGCAATCTCTTGAGGCCAGGTAGTAGCCGCTCATGACTCTCTTTCACCGCGGCGACATGCATCACAGTCGGGAAGGTGTCGTTAGACGATTGCCCACAATTCACATGATCATTGGGATGCACCGGTGATTTTGAACCCCGTTCACCGCCGAGCAGTTCGTTGGCACGGTTCGCGATCACCTCATTGGCATTCATGTTGGACTGGGTGCCCGATCCTGTTTGCCATATCACCAATGGAAACTCTTGATCATGATCACCAGCCGCGACCTCGTCCGCAGCCTGCGCTACTGCATCTGCAATATGAGCGTCTAGCGCGCCTAGCTCTTTGTTGGCGAGAGCGGCAGCTTGTTTTTGTTGTCCGAAGGCCCTCACGATCGGCAGCGGCATCCGTTCAGTACCGATGGGGAAATTTTCCAGGCTACGCTGAGTCTGCGCCCCCCATAGGCATTCGGCTGGTACTTCAATAGGGCCGAGGCTATCCGTTTCAGTGCGAGTGTTAGGCGTCATGCGGTTTCCGATTCACGATAAACCTGAGAGAAAGCCATCAATGGCATCAAGGGCCGCTGTCCAATTTTGGTTTTGTGTACGGCCAGATTTCTTGCGCGGCTTTAACGAATGATCGCCGTCTTCGGACCAATGGTATGTAATCGCCTTGGATAAGGTAAGCGCTGTTATCGTTTCGTGTGATCCCATGGCGTCGCGGGTGCCTTGGCAAACGAGCATCGGTGTTTGTATGCCCTTAAGATGATCTATGCGGGGCTTGTCAGCCCGTCCCGCGCCATAGAACGGATAGCCAAGTGCGACAACGCCACGCACCTTGGCATCGTCAGCAATCATTGTTGCCATGCGACCGCCCATGGATTTGCCACCGATAATCAAGTTTTCAGGGCCGAAATGATCGATCACTGATGTCCAAGTCTCGAGTAATTTAGGCTGTCGGTCCGGTGGTCGTTTCTTACCCGTGGCACGGCGCTCGACCATATAGGGGAATTCAAAACGCACGCAGCGATGGCCTTGCCCTGCAATGCCTTTGGCAAAGACCTCCATGAACTCAGAGTCCATTGGAGCGCCCGCGCCGTGCGCTAATACAACCGTTAGAGCGGCAGTCTTTGAGCCATCGGTTAGAAAGTCAGGGAGTGGCACGGCCTAAATGTTGGCGAAGAAATCGTTGCCCTTGTCATCGACAATGATAAAGGCAGGGAAGTTCTCAACTTCGATACGCCAAATCGCTTCCATTCCAAGCTCAGGGTATTCGAGAACTTCGACTTTCTTGATCGAGTCCTGAGCAAGTTTTGCTGCAGCACCACCAATCGAGCCCAAGTAAAACCCACCGTGGTCGTTGCAGGCCGTGGTGACTTGCTTGGATCTGTTGCCCTTGGCCAGCATGACCATGGACCCGCCGTTCGCTTGAAGCAGGTCGACGTAGGAGTCCATGCGTCCAGCTGTCGTCGGGCCAAAAGACCCAGACGCCATACCGTCAGGCGTCTTAGCCGGACCAGCGTAATACACCGGATGATTTTTCATGTAGTCGGGTAGGCCATCGCCGGCATCCAAACGCTCTTTCAGTTTGGCGTGCGCGATGTCGCGCGCAACGATCATCGGGCCAGTTAAGGATACTCGCGTCTTGATCGGATACTTGCTCAGTTCTGCTCTGATTTCCGCCATTGGCTTATTGAGATCGATGCTAACCACATCGCCGGACATTTTGTCTTCGCGGACTTCTGGCATGTACTGCGCTGGGTTCGTTTCCAGTTGCTCAAGGAAAACACCCTCGGCCGTGATCTTTCCCTTGATCTGGCGATCCGCAGAACAGGATACGCCGATGCCGACGGGGCAGGAGGCCCCATGCCGCGGCAGGCGAATCACACGGACATCGTGACAATAATATTTGCCACCGAATTGCGCGCCGATACCAAGGTCGCGAGTGATTTTTAGGACTTGTTCCTCGGCCTCAACGTCACGAAACGCTTGACCGTGATCGCCGCCCTGAGTCGGTAAATCGTCGAGATAGCGGGCGGAGGCCAGCTTTACTGTTTTCAAATTGGCTTCAGCGGATGTGCCACCAATGACAATGGCCAGGTGATAAGGCGGGCAGGCAGCCGTTCCGAGCGTTTTAATTTCCTCTTCGAAGAAGGTCTTGAGGCCGCCCGGGTTAAGAAGGGCCTTTGTCTTTTGATAAAGGAACGTCTTATTGGCGGAGCCTCCACCTTTGGCCATGAAGAGGAATTTATAGGCATCGCCGATCGTGGCGTAGAGGTCGATCTGCGCCGGCAGATTATTGCCAGTATTTTTTTCTTCAAACAGGGACACAGGAGAAAGTTGGGAATAGCGAAGGTTGAGATTGGTGTATGCCTCAACGACACCGGCGGACAACGCCGCTTCATCGCCGCCGCCGGTCCAAATCTGTTGGCCCTTTTTGCCCATAATAATCGCGGTGCCGGTGTCTTGGCACATGGGCAGCACCATGCCTGCTGCGATGTTTGCGTTCTTCAAAAGCTCGAGGGCGACGAAACGGTCATTTGGCGACGCTTCAGAATCATCCATGATGGCACGCAGTTGGGCCAAGTGGCCGGGCCGCAGCAGGTGTGAGACGTCTTTAAAGGCCTCGGCTGTTAGCTGCGTCAGTGCGCTAGGGTCAACGGCAACAACTGACTGACCACGAAAGGTGTCGACCGTCACGCCGTCACTGGAAATTTTTCGATATGGCGTTCCGTCGGCACTCAACGGAAACATGTCGGAGAAGGCGGCATCAAGCATGGCCCTGCGTCCCTATATTGTATGGGAGTTGGCTTCTAAAAAGCCGAACTCGATTACTTCTTTCTAAAAGCGTCGAGGGTGACAATCTTATCCGAGTCTTCTTCGTCGCTCACTTCTGCGTCAGACTCGTCGGACTGAGTTGAGTCGTTGCGCGCCCGTCGATTGGTCTTAAGTTTTTGGGTTACAACGGCATTATCGATTGGCGGCATTTCAAAATCGTCATCTTCGTCAAATTCGTCTTCATCCACGTCTGAGTCGTCTTCATCTTCAAACTCGACATGGAATTGAAGGCCGAACTTTGCGTGAGGGTCAGCAAACGCTGTTACCGCGGCAAAGGGAATGTGAAGTGGCTGGCTGGCACCGTTAAAGCTCAGCGTAATATCAAAGCTGTCTTCTTCGACGTTCAAGTCCCAAAACTGATGCTGCAAGACAATGGTCATCTCGCTGGGGTGCATCGCGTGTAAAGAGTCAGCGATACGCACACCCGGAAATGTGGTGTCAAAGGTGACATAGAAATGATGCGAACCAGGCAGGCCCTGCGCCTGAGTAATTTCAAGTGCCTGACGCAGCACGCCGCGCAGGGCGTCCTCCACCATTCGTTCGTAGATCAGCGTTGTTACTGTCGGTTCAGTCACGGTCACGGTCATGTCATTGGAAAAAAGAATCGAACCCCATTTTGGCGGTCCAATCCATGGGGTTCAATGCCAATCCCAGCTTTTTTGGAGTGATATCGTTAAATATGCGAGTCGCAGAAAGTGGGGGGCTTCTGTTGCCCGGTGCCCCCCGAACCGCGCTTACCGTCAATTAAGCGGCAGCGGCGTACGCAACGTTGTCGTTGGCACTTTTCAAAATGGCCCGATAACGGCGGAACCATGCCGAGCACAGCTACTATCTTTACCACACGCGTCGATCCTGTTTCGCCCCCATGGATGGCCCGACTTTGGCCGGAAATGGTGGAGGCGCCGGGTACTGCCCCCGGGTCCGCAGCGCTTATTTCATAGCAGGTTTAGCACCGTAGTCGCCGAAGCGACGTGACTAATATAAGGCTTTTCGGGAACATTTGCCATGTTTAGACAGATTCTTTAGTCAGGGTTGTCCCGACAATCAGCCGGTCTATAAATAGCCAATGCAGCAATACCTCGACTTAATGAAGCACGTGCTTGAGACCGGCGCGCAAAAAGGGGACCGTACGGGGACCGGGACACGATCCGTGTTTGGTCATCAAATGCGTTTTGACTTGGCGAACGGGTTTCCCGTCACCACCACGAAAAAACTCCACCTGCGTTCCATCATTATTGAGCTTTTGTGGTTCTTGCGCGGCGATACCAACGTCGGGTATCTGCGCGATAACAAGGTGTCAATTTGGGACGAATGGGCTGATGAGAACGGTGATCTTGGCCCGGTCTATGGATATCAGTGGCGGTCTTGGCCAGATCCCAAGGGCGGCTCAATCGATCAGATTGAGAAACTGCTGGACGGTCTAAAACGAAATCCAGATTCGCGACGTCATATGGTGACGGCGTGGAACCCGGCGGATGTTGATTCCATGGCTTTACCACCCTGCCACTGCTTGTTTCAGTTTTATGTCGCGAACGGAAAGCTGTCGTGCCAGTTGTATCAGCGTAGTGCAGACATCTTTTTGGGCGTGCCGTTTAACATTGCGTCGTATGCGCTGTTGACCCTAATGGTTGCTCAAGTCACGGGATACGAGCCGGGGGAATTCGTGCACACGTTTGGTGATGCACACCTCTATTCAAATCATATAGAGCAGGCGAACAAACAACTGGCTCGCGAACCAAAAGTTCTACCGGTGATGCGTATTAATCCTGACGTGACTGACTTATTTTCGTTCGACTATGAAGACTTCACGTTGGAGGGGTATGACCCGCATCCGCATATTTCGGCACCGGTCGCGGTTTAGGGGGCTGGCGTGAGTGATGCAAAGGTCAAGTTATGCCTCATCATGGCCCGGGCGGAGAATGGCACCATTGGCGCTGACAATGCGTTGCCGTGGCATATTTCAGCGGACCTCAAGAATTTCAAACGCCTGACGATGGGTAAGCCTGTGGTCATGGGCCGTAATACTTTTGAATCAATCGGTAAGCCTCTCAAAGGCCGCGCCAATATTGTCATCACCCGTCAGCCCGATTGGGCTGCTGACGGAACAGTCGTTTGCCACGATATCAAAGAGGCCGTCAGTACGGCTAAGGCGCAAGCCAAAAAAGATGGCGTCGATGAAGTCATGGTGATTGGCGGTGCAGAAATCTATGCCCGTGTCCTCAACGAGGCGGATCGCTTTTACCTTACAGAGGTGCATCGCCGATATGACGGCGACGCCTGGTTTACAGCGCCGGACAAGACCCAGTGGAAAGAAACCGACCGGGAACGGTTCGCGCCGGACGAAGAAGGCGGCCCGTCCTATAGCTTCGTCAGCTTTGATCGACGCAGGGCTTAGCTACGCCCCCATCGAAATTGTCGGTGCGAGTTTCGCGGGGCCATCGTCGAGCTTTGCTGCAATTTTTTTCGCGATCTCGAGATAAGCTTGGGCATGCGGGCTGTCCGGGTCTGCGCAAACGATCGGTGTGCCTGCGTCTGAGGTTTCGCGAATTTTCAGGTCCAGCGGGATATCGCCAAGAAAATCCGTTTCCAACTCGCGTGCTGTTTTCTCTGCGCCACCCGTGCTGAAAATATCCTCACGGTGCCCGCACGACGGGCAAATGTAGTGACTCATGTTCTCGATCATGCCGAGGATTGGCACTTCCACCTTACGAAACATGTTGAGGCCTTTACGGGCGTCGAGCAGAGCGATGTCTTGTGGTGTTGATACGATGACGGCGCCGGCGAGGGGCACGCGCTGGGACATCGTCAATTGGGTGTCGCCCGTGCCCGGAGGCATGTCGACGACCATGACATCGATGTCTCCCCATTCGACATCTTTGAGCATCTGTTCAAGCGCGCCCATAACCATGGGCCCACGCCAGACAACCGGATTGTCTTCTGCGACCATGAAACCGATAGACATGACTTTTACGCCATGATTTTCCAAGGGATGAACTTTGGTCCCGTCTGAATGGGGTTTCTTTCCCGCAAGGCCCAACATCCGGGGCATCGACGGGCCAAAGATGTCGGCATCAAACAGGGCGACCTTATTCCCGAGTTTGGCGAGTGCGACCGCCACATTGACGGCGGTCGTGGATTTGCCGACACCGCCTTTACCCGAGGCAATGGCGACAATGGATTTGATTCCGGGCAGGGCAAGCTGCTCCCGACCGCTGCTGCCCTTGGCTTGCTGATCTGGGCCCGCCTTTTTCTCCGCGGTCAGCACCACCGTGGCAGACAATACGCCCGGCAGATCGTAAACGGCTTTTTCAGCCTGAGCCCGCACGGGCTCTAGCTTGGGGCCGAGGTCGGGTGGGACTTCAAGGGCAAAGGCCACATGGCCGTCCTTGATAACGATGTCCTGGGCCCAGCCGCGTGCTTTGACGTCCAGTCCGCCTGTCCCAGAGTCCACGCCTTGTAACGCATCGAGAATTTGTTCCTTGGTGACTTGGGTCACTCTTGAAACCTCCGCTAAATCTGCCGATATCGAGAAAGTGACCGAAATGGCCTGAGACGTGGTCTGGGGTTGCGTTGCGCCACCCCGGTACATGTCATATAAGGCCGGGACACTTGATTTTCGGTTGCCATAGTGGCGGCGACCGCTCGGAAGGAAGGGATACTCCAGTGTTCTGGAAACAACAAGGTAGCGGTCCATGGGGCGGCGGCGGTTCTGGCGGTGGCGGCGGACGAAATGGCGGCGGCGGCGGTGGCAGTGGTGGTTTTGGTGGTCCCGATGGACCGCCAAGTGGCTTTTCTCCCGTCAGTGGCGGCGGCGGCGGCGGCGGTCAAGGTGGTGGATCGGGAGGTGGAGGTGGAGCAGCAAGCGGCTGGGGGGAAGCTAAAGCGGCTGACGGTAACGCTGGAACTCTTGCGGCGGCGGGTACTGCAGGTGGCAATGGTGGCAGCGGCGGCACTTATGGAGTTGCTGGAGGGGCTGGAGGGGGCTATGGAACAGGGGCAGCGGGTCCAGCCATATCTGGAAATTCCTATATTACATACGCTGTTACAGGCACGATCTTAGGTTCAATATCATAGTGAGGATGCCATGCCATTAACAAAGTTACAG
>WLXB01000019.1 GCA_012103295.1 Alphaproteobacteria bacterium
ACTAGCGCGTGGGCGGTCGTGGGGCGGTGGGGCGGCATCACCCCGCCGCGGCGGATGCTGCATCTCTCTACGCTGGCGTCGGAGTTCTCGGCGGACTTCTTCTTGAGTTGGGAATCGCTCATCACCGACGGTCTCGACGATGCGGCTATCTGTATGGATTTCAGTACCTTCAGGAAATTCTTGAGCCAACCTACGGTATACGATTCGAGAGGTGAAAACTGCGTCAGACTCATTCACCAACGGTCGGGTCGTAATCACCATACGCAGGCCAGGGGAATTCAAACCTTGAATAAGTCCGAGCCGCTCCCGCATCGGAGTCTGCTCGATAACCCGCTTAAAAACGATGAGTTGCTCGGCCGCCTGACTGGCCGCAGCCGCAGCCGCGGCCTGATCACGAAAAATGAAGTACGTCACCAACGACGAGCCATAGATCAAGATGACTGATGCCACCAGAACCGTGAACAGCCAGCCACCGAGGCTATCGGGAACAACACGCTTCATCTGACTACCATCACGTTCGGGTCACTTCGGCGGTGAGCATATAGCCCCCGCCGCGGACGGTTTTGATGAGGGTGGGGTCACGATAGTCTGGCTCGATTTTTTTACGCAGGCGGCCAACCTGTACATCGATAGACCGGTCAAAGGGTATTGCTGAACGCCCTTTGGCCATATCGAGAAGCTGGTCTCTATTGAGTATGCGTTGAGGGTGGCCAACGAACGCCAATAGAAGATCATATTCTCCAGCGGTCAAATCTATTTCTTCCTCACCTTGAAATAAGGACCGCGTCGCCGGGTCCAGCGCAAATTTATCGAATGCATAACGGCCAGTTTTTTCGCTGTCGCCGCTGCCTGCAGCTCCAGTCTGGTCTGCCCGGCGTAGAACTGCCTTAATCCGCGCAGCCAGTTCACGAGGGTTGAAGGGTTTCGCCATGTAATCGTCGGCCCCAACCTCAAGGCCAATGATCCGATCCACATCCTCGCCCATCGCCGTCAGCATGATGACCGGCATATTAGACTCGGCCCGGACTTTGCGACACAGGGTTAAGCCGTCTTCTCCCGGCATCATGAGATCGAGCACGATCAGGTCGATCTGCCAGTCGGTCAGCGCCTTCTTCATTTCCCGACCGTCGCTGGCCGTTGTCACCCGGTATTCGTGTTTGACCAGGAATCGAGACAAGAGGTCCCGGATTTCGGAATCATCATCGACGATCAGGATATGAGGTTTGTTGGTTTCGGTAACTGTGGACATGACGCGGATCATATAGGGAAGCCGCCGGAAAGCGCCACTATTCCCGCAACAGACTGTAACAAAGGCCCGCTCTGTTACCACCCGTTACCCTTTTCCATGGTTTGCGACATCGCTCCGTTACACAGGGCTGGCTTAATGGCCTCATCGAAATTGCAGAACACAGCGCCGCAGCGCCCCAACTTTGAAACGAGGACAAAACAATGGAAACGACTTTGAAAACCGCGATCACCAGTCTGGTTCTTTACACCACCTGGGCGACCATCGCTTCAACAGTAGCCTCCGCCTGCCCCTTCTAGCGGCGGCTACTCCCTACCGGGCCCGGCTTTCCCCCCAATCGAAGCCGGGTCCGGACGCGGGCTCCCCGCAAAACACAAGACTGAGATCCTCGAATGAGGCACTCGCCAAAAAAAGGAAATGCACCATGAACAAGAGCTATAAAATTGAAAACGCCATCAAGACCTCGATCACAGCCTTTGTGCTCATGGTGTGCTGGGCCGTGGTTGCCCCCACCTACGCCGCGGAAGGCGAAGATGATCATCGCGCCCGCTTTGAGCAACGCATCGCAGCGATGGACAAGGATCTATCAGTCGATCAAGTCAGTGACATTGTTGAAGGTCGGATCGCATCCATGGGCAACACCAACCTTAAAGTCGGTGGCGTCACTGAAACGTCAACGGACACAGTATTGGTGGACATTGTGACCCAAGATGACTCCCTGGTTCAGACCATGGAAATCTCGACACGCACGGGCCGCCCGGCTGGACTAGAACACCGCTTCGACCGTGCCCGCCGTATGGGTGATATGGGTCCGGGCAGAGGGCCACGGGATGGCCGTGGCAAGTTTGGCCGTGGCAAACACCGTGGTGACTTCTCTGCCCTGGCCTTGGCAATGGGTCCGAAAAACCGTGAACTTGGCTTAACCGTTGAGCAAGCCCGCACGCTGGCTGAATCTCGCCTCATCCTGTCTGGCAATGATCGCCTTAAAGTGGGCTCTGTTGAAGCCATCGATGACGAAACCATCGTTGTCGAAATCGTGACTGTCGATGACTCCCTTGTGGTCCGCCGCAACATCGATCGCAACACCGGCCGCATGCAACGCATCCGCTAAAGGTTCCCCTTAATCAAAAATAAAATCCCCTCCCACAATTCCCCACACCTTAAAGGGCGGCCTCACGGCCGCCCTTTTTTTATGGAATAAATTTGCAGTGAAGCACTGAGACTTAAAGCTTGCCCGACCCCGTTGGTGGGCCTGGCACCGTGTCTGGACGTTTCTGCGTCCATTCGTAATCTGGATTTTCCGGCGGAATGTCGGCGGCATAGCAAGACCAGGTATCAACGCGGAAGCTCTCCATTTCCCACTTGTCAGGCAGAGTAAGATACTCTGGCGCGTGCTTCTCGATATATTTCAGCAATTTCGGGCGCACGTCGGCGGTACCCGGCAGACCCTTGTGACTGAATATACGGCCGAACAACTGCACATCTTCCATGCCGCTGCCACCCATCTTCATCCATGGCCAGGCTTGAGAAATACGAGAGAACCCGGCAACAAAACGCGCTGTGGGTAAACTGCGGTCTTCAAGTTGAGCTTTGGAAAGACGAAACGTGAAATGTTCTGATGGCGAAATACGCGCCCCAGTCGATGATTGCGGCCAGCCTTCAGGCGTGACCGGGTTGGTGTACTCGTGGGTGTAGTCCCAGTTCAGCATAAGGTCATCGCCAAACGACTGGAACGGCAGGACAAATGGAATCTTCCCTGTTTCATCAGGAAACACTGTGCCTTCGTTCATCAGAGTTGGAGAGTCCGTCGCCGCACCAAAGTTAAAGGACGACATCTGGTTATCCATACTGCGCACCAGTAGCGGATTGTAGAAATGGTAAACGGGCACCGTCTCGCCTGTGAGAGGATTCTCCCAGGTTTCGAGAATCTCTCCCGTACGCAGATCGGTGAAATAACCGGTCTCACGGGAGACTCGCGTTAGCGTACCATCTGGCTCCCATCGAGCCTGAAGAACGCCGGTGCCTTCATAACCAAAAGCCGGGATCATGCGGTCGTTACCCACACGCAAGTACATCAAGCCGTGAAAACAGCCGATGGTCGGTTGCTCAAAGGACGACCAGATTTTAGCGAAGGCATAGAGATTGTCTTTGGGATCGTTGTAGTCGATACCGCCATCAGAGGCTGGTGTATTCGCAAACGCCGGCGTTGACGCCCCCGCCAGTGCCCCGGCTGCTCCTATAGCCCCTGCGCCGAAGCCTTTTAAGAGAGCGCGCCTGGACGCCTCTGGGTTAGGCGTTGGGTCGGTTACGAAATCTGACGGCAGCATAGAAATCCTCCAAAAAATTGAACTGAGACCCTAGGCTCGTGTTCAGATGGGTGTAAACCGACACAAATAGCCGCCGACTGACTAGCGACTACGGGCGCAGCCGAACATCTGAATAGGGGGAGAAAACGATGCGCGAATTCACAGGACAAGTCGCCTTCATCAGCGGTGCCGGAAGCGGCATTGGGCGCGGCATGGCAGAAGCGTTTGCAGCAGCTGGTATGAAACTCGTATTGGGGGACGTTGACGGCGAATCCGTGCGCAGCGTCACCACAGATCTCTCTGTCCAGGGTGCGGACGCCCTCGCCGTCGACCTAGACGTTGCTGACCGCGCCAGTTGGGATGCCGCGACTCAACACGCGGAATCCAAGTATGGATCCGTCGACATTCTCTGCAACAACGCGGGCGTCGCTGGACTATCACGACCGGTTGAGGAAATACCCATAGAGGAATGGCGGTGGATGACGGATATCAACCTGTACGGCTTGGTGCACGGTCTTCAATGTTTTGTCCCGCGCCTCAAGGCAAAGGGATCAGGACACATCGTCAACACGTCATCGATCGGAGGTTTGGTGCCGCTACCCAAGTTCAGTGAATACATGGCTGCGAAACATGCGGTCGTCGGACTATCCGGTTCGGTGCGGCAAGAATTAGAACCCTTTGGAATCGGTGTCTCAGTGCTCTGCCCAGGTGCAGTGCAAACTGCGCTGGGCGAAACGACTGTTCGCCAGCGGCCGGGACGCGCGACACTCGCTGCGGCCCGTAGCGATGTGGTTGGTGACTTGCCGTGGCGCTATATCGAACCCATCGACGTTGGTCGGCTAACATTGCAAGGCATCACTGATAATCAGGCGTTTATCTTTACCCATCCTGAAAACCGCGCCGAGGTCGAAGCTCAATTTGACGCCATGCGCACGGCCTTCGACGCCCTACCGGGCTAGAATAATATCATCATTGGATGAACTTTGATGCAAACCCCGCTCCTCCGAGGCAGGATACGAGCCTATCGGAAGACGTAAATTGGGGGCAGACATGCAACGACGCAAATTATTGAAAGCCGTAACCGCTCTGACGGCGGCGAGCATGACTAAAGCATCAGGTATAATGGCCGCTGAAAGTGAATCGTCATCACGCCCCTCCTATTCCGCTGCCGTCATGCGCGTTCCCGTTCTCGTACCGCCGAGTGAAGACGCGTTAGCGGATATTCGACGAAAGAACGCGGAAACGATGGTCGATGCCATAGAAGACCTGATGAAAAAGTCAGACCCTAAACCGCGTGTGATTGTATTCCCCGTCCTGCAATACACGTCGGCACGGCGTGCTGTGTCCGGCGTTCCGATGTCGATGGTTGCTGTCGATTTAGTATCGGAGCCGCTGGACCAAGGCATCTTTGCCCCTGTCATAGAAGCCTGTCGTCGACACAACTGTTATGTCGCAACCAGCACCCAAGAAAAAGTGCCGCAAAAAGAGGACTGGTTCTTCCATACGGGCTTCATCATGGGGCCTGAAGGACTTGTCTTGCGTTCGCCTAAGGCCCAAGCGCCAAGCGCTCCGGCCGTCGCCTATTTGCGAGATATCGAAGATGAGTACAAAAGCATCTTCGGTGAAAATTCGATCATGCCCGTCGTCAAGACACCAATCGGCAACCTCGCCTGTTTCGTTGAAGGGGAAGCGGAAGTCCTGGAAGCGAGCCGCCTGCTGGCCTCTAAGGGCGCTGAGGTCATTCTCCACACCAGCTTAGAAGATGACGAAATCCCGTGGCGCGCCCTTAAGCAGGCGATCGGCTTTCAATGTCATGTCTATCTGTTAACCGGCGCAACATCGCGGATGATTTACGCAGATAACCCTGCCGGAGAATGGGCCGGTGGTGCATCCACAATTGTCGGACCAGACGGCCAGGTCTTGGCTGAAAAAGGCGGACAGCAGGAAGGGTTTGTCGTGGCCGATATCAATCTCGCTGCTATCGATGACGCGCGCGCGAAGTTTGGCCGCAACACCGTACCCGCATGGGGTCTCTATACTGATCTGTACGATCAGTAGCGGGGTCAATTTTCTAACAACAGGCGTCAGTCGCGCAGTTTTCGGAGAAACAGCCACTGTTTATTGCACTTCCTCGACCCAGATATGTTTGGTCCGAAAGATAAAAGTCGACAAACCTATCTTCAAAATCACATGACACAGACTGCTCAGCCAGTTTCGTTTCCAATAGTTGCTTTTGCCATTTCTTGAGCTTCGGCCGATCGCCAATAAAGTCATGACAGGACTTGCGCTCAATGATGTTGGCACGATGCAACAGTGGCAGCCAAGCAACGTCAACCATACCGACCGTTTCACCACCAAAATATGCAGTGCCACCAAGTTGACCTTCGATCTTATCAAACGCCTGATCTAACTTTTTGCTGCGTTCCGCCAACACCTCTGCATTGGGGCTGCGTTGTGCGCTGCATTGAACGAGATAATTCTTGGATGCGAGATAGCTCCATGCTCGGTTCGTCGCCTTCTCTTCAAGCGTGATGTTCGGCTGAAGTGCTGGAAAGGCTTCTTCGATGTATTCGACAATGGCATCGGACTCAAAGAGCGCCTTGCCGCCATCTGTGATCAACACGGGCACTTGACCCGATGGCGAAATATCTAAGAACCATTGTGGTTTATCGCTGAGGCTGATGAAATCTATCTCGTAGGGGATATTCTTTGCCTCTAGCAAAGCGGTAACACGCTGAACAAATGGGCAAATTTTGAAGCTGACAATTTTCATGATCTCTACTCCGAGCAATTCTCTTTGGCTGGCAGGGCCGGGTTGATTCCGTTGGGACAGAATATGTGTTATATTATTCAATAATTCAAGTGGTATTGAAATATGAAAGATGGACAGGCTCTCGATATGCTCGGCGCCCTTTCGCAGGAAACCCGGCTCAAAACCGTTAGATTTCTGGTGAAATGCGGTGATGACGGCGCAACAGCTGGGGAAATTGGCAAGCAGTTGAAAGCCTCCGCATCGCGGGCGTCCTTTCACCTCTCAGCGTTGGAACACGCCGGTGTTGTCACATCGAAACGCCAGTCGAGGCACATTATCTACCGCGCCAATTTCAAGACTCTTGGGAACCTGGTGTCTTTTCTACTCAACGATTGCTGCGACAATCACCCGGATATTCGTGCGTGCTGCGATATGGAAAAAGTGTGTTGCTGAACCGATCGCAAAAAGCACCATGAGATGAACGTTGGTGCAAACCGCTCCCCCACGCGGCATGATCCATGCCTATCGTACGGCTGAAACCTGGGGAGTTGAGATGCTGACACGACGCACCATGATGGGGGGAACAGCAGCCACGGCCGTGCCTCTCACCGCGTCGACCTTAAACAGCACCCCGACCCAAGCCAAAGAGACAAAATCAAATAAAGGAGCAAGACCAATGGATGTGGATCGCGCGTTTGTCAGAATCGAAGAAGGGCTGGTCCATTACCGGCATGCGGGAGAACACACCGAAGGTGGTCCTCTACCCCTGTATATGATGCACGCCGGACCAGGCTCCTCGAAAGGTCTGTCGGGGTTGGTCGCGGCCCTGGGTGAAACCCGCCGGTGTATCGCCGCCGACACCTTGGGCTTTGGGGAATCCGTGCCGCCGACGCCGGAAGAACCGGACCTCATTTATTACGCCGATAGCGTCATCCGTATTTGGGACAAGCTCGGCCTGGATAAAGTGGATGTCTATGGCAGCCACACCGGTGCCAACATTGGCCTGGAAATCGCCATCGCCCATCCAGACCGGGTACGCAAGTTGGTGTTCGACGGCGTTGCCTTGTTCGATCCGGCCCTCGCTGCTGACATGCTCGAAAATTATGCGCCGAAGATTCAGCCGCAAGAAAACGGCGAGCATTTCATTTGGGCGTGGAACTTCATGCGCGACATGGGCCTCTACTTCCCCCACTACATGAAAGACAAAGAACACTATTTGGGCAAAGAACCCTGGCCGGCATCAACCCTCCACAATGGGGTTATGGAAGTGATGAAAGCGCTGGACCACTACTACAAGGGCTACAACGCCGTGTTCCGCCACAAGACCCACGACCGTCTGCCCCTGTTGACCGTGCCGACCTTCTGCATGGCCCACGAAGCAGACCCACTGCATGTCTCAGTCGAGGAAGCAGCAGCGCTGGTGCCCAATTCAGAACATCTGGTGTTGGCTTTCAACTCGGGCACACAAGATAAAGTCGACGCCGTCACTAAGTACCTGGATGCGTAAATGAAACTCTTCCACACAATCGCCGCGTTCGGATTTTTAGTCCTAGCGGGCAGTGCTTCTGCACAAGATGCCAAATTGTCTGACTTTCCCTTCTGGCAAAAAATGTCGGGATGGTGGGCCAGCGAGAACACCTATTTTACGGCGGATATGGACTACACCGTGCGGTCCTACAACAGTTTGGTCCACATCGAGCTGGATGGAAAAAAGTTCACGGAAAGCGAGCATCGCTTTTATCCGGCAGGCATCGCCACCACACGATACGGCAACGGCCTGATGGGTCCGGGCGAAGGTGTTGAACTGATCATCATCACGACCGGTGAACTGGTCGACGATGAGGGCACCTTGGGCAATGTCCACATGGATCACAGCTCCGGTCCGTTTGATCCCTCTGTCGAATACCGTGTGCTGAGCAACGATGACGGCGTTCGCGTCCGGCCCAATGCAAAGACCGGCATCGACACCTACCGCATGTACTTTAACTTCACGACGCCCAATCATCGGTTCAGGTCCAACGTCGGGCTGCTTTACGAAGAGGGTCAGGACATCGGCGGGTTACGCGCGTTTATCTTGTATCGGGATAAACGCATGACGGGCGATGACTTCAAGGCCAAGCGCGCCGAGTTTAGAGCGCGTCACAATGTCAAAGTTCTCAGGGTTGTCGACCCTGACAACCCTGGGAAGTCGCTCGTTACCCGACTGGATTAGTTTTTGGCGCGGGCTTCCGCGACTTCTTTGGGAAAATCGATCGCTGAGGTGACTGTGTCCGACGACAGGCCCGAGAGCACTTTGCCCTCTACGATGTAACCGGGCACCACATTGATCCGCAGCTTGCGGGCGAGATTGAAATTCTCGAACAACTGGTCCGTCACCGCCGTTGAGTTCATATCTTCTTTGAGGCGGTCGATATCCAAGCCCACATTGGCTGCGATTTTGAACACCCGGTCTTCGTTTTCTAAAGAACCGCGGTGCCCCATCATCGCGTTATGAAACGCCGCGTGTTTGCCCTGCATGTCTGCGGCCAAAGCCGCCTTTGAAGCGATGATTGATATTGGGCTGAGGATCGGGAAGTCTTTGATCACGAATTTGATGTTGCCGTCGGTTTTGACCAACTCTTTCAACCGAGGCTCGGCGGCTTTACAGAACGGACATTGGTAGTCGAAGAACTCAATGACCGTTACATCGCCATTTGGGTTCCCCATGATCGGGGTGCCCGGGTCTTGCTTAAGATCAAGGGCATACCGCACAGCGCGGTCATCCGCCTCTTTCTGCAAGGTCGCGTCTATGGCGTGGGCGGACCCGAGCGCGACAAAGCTAAACGCAATGACCAGAGCAGAAATCAATGTGGTGTGGATACGCATGATGCAACCCTCGGCAAGAGTGAAGCCTTATTCAAGCACCACGAGACGTGATCCGTCGATGTCAAACGGTGGTCCGCACAGGGTTGTGAACAAAGGTCCGGACGAACCTACGCCAGGGAATTAGGAACCATTCGCCTCTGCAATCCAATCGCGCACCTGGCTTTCCAATATGTCTAACGGCAACGCACCGCTGGCCAGCACCACATCGTGGAAGGCGCGGATATCGAAGGCGTCGCCCAGCGCCTCTTCTGCCTCACTCCGCAACTCTAGAATTTTGAGCATGCCGATCTTGTAGGCGGTCGCCTGCCCCGGCATGACGATATAGCGCTCGATGGATTTCACCGACTCGGCTTCCGGCGCTGGCGTGTTGTCTTGCAAATACTGAATGGCTTGCTCGCGGGTCCAGCGTTTGTCGTGCAGGCCGGTATCGACAACCAAACGGCAAGCGCGCCATAGCTCCATGGAGAGTCGCCCGAAGTCGGCATAGGGGTCTTGGTACAGCCCCATCTCTTTCGGCAGGTATTCGGAATAGAGCCCCCAGCCTTCGATATAGGCGGTGTATCCGCCATAGCGACGGAACTTGGGAATCCCTTCAAGCTCCTGGGCAATGGCGATCTGCATGTGGTGACCTGGTATGGCCTCGTGATAGGCCAAGGCATCCAGTTCATAAACAGCCATGTCAGCCATGTCGTAGAGGTTGACGTAGTAGGTGCCAGGGCGCGTACCGTCCGGTGACGGAGATTGATAAAACGCCTTGCCTGCCGACTGTTCGCGGAAGGCCTCGACCGGCTTCACCAAAAGGTCGGCCTTCGGCAGTGTCGCGAAAGCGCCGTCGAGTCGGGTTTTCATGTCAGCGATGAGCGTGTCTGTCTTTTGCAAATAAGCGTCCCGGCCCTCTTCCGTATTAGGATAAAAAAACTGATCGTCTTCGCGCATGAAGGTGAAGAACGCTTGCAGGTCACCCTCAAACTCGACCTGCGCCATGATGCCGCGCATCTCATCGTGAATGCGGGCGACTTCGGCCAAACCGAGGTCATGAATTTCATCGGCGGTGAGGTCGGTGGTGGTTATTTCCTGTAACTGGTAGCGGTAATAGTCGTCACCGTCTGGATGCTTCCAGGCGCCATCGTCGGTGTTGGCAAGCGCCTGCTGCTCAAGCACCAGCTTCTTAAGCGCCGCGTATGCTGGAGCAACGGACTCGAGCAACGCTTGCTCCGCCCTAGCAATCAAACCGGCTTTCTCATCATCGGCGATCTCCAGTTCGCCGACCTTTTTGCGGAAGTCTGCCAGCAAGGCGGTGTCTTCATCGCTGTTGTCATAGGGCCGCCCAGTCAGAACGTTGTCGATATCGCGGAGCACATGAGCAAAGACAAACTTGGGCGGCAGAATGCCCATCTCTTGCCCTTTCCGCATGAAGTCCATGGTGTAACCAAAGTTTTGAGGGATACCGTTGAGCCGCGCAACGTAGGCTTCGGCGTCTTCAACCGTATCGACGCGATGAATGTTAATCAGAAAGGCAGGCACATCGGATTGAGCGCCAAACATCTGATTGACCTGATAGCCGTAATAGCGATAGCGCTCCGCTTCGAGGATGTTCTCCATGTCATCTTTGTACAGCCGATAACTCAGCTGAGCCTGATGATCCAACGCCGCAAAATCAAAAGCGTCTATGTCAGCAATGGTCTTGCGGGCGAAGTCCAAGTTTTCATCAAGGCGTTCGGGTGAGTGGTCATCCCACTTGTCGTAGTCATCTTTGATGCCGAGATAAGATTGCCATGTCGGGCTACGGCTAACCCAAGCGTCAAAGCGCTCATCGAGGAACGTGTTGAATCGTTCGGTTTCGGTTTGGGTCGGTGGCGAATCGCAGGAACTCAAGGCAACGGCCGCGACAGTGATAGCCAGTACAGAAATGAGATGTCTCATTGTGTGGTCCTCGTATGAGCCGTTGGCGCGCCCTTATTCATCGACAAATGAAAGGTATCTCGTCCGGTGAGCGTTCGAAATATTATCAACAAAACCCTGTATGCGTTTTGAAACCAAAATGCGGTTGGTCGCGTAATCAAGCATAATGACCGGATGGTCATCGAGCATAATTTGCTCGGCTTGGGACATCAAACCCGCTCTCTTTTTCATATCCAATGTCCGCGCGGCCTCGTTAACCAGTTTATCAAATTCTGGATTGCAATACCGCGCCCAGTTCATTGGGCCGGAATCACACAGCAAAAGGTAGAGGAAGTTGTAGGGGTCGTTGTAATCGGCATGCCAGCCGCCATCCCCCATTTCGTAGTCGCCCTGATCCATCTTGCCGTAGGAAATGCGGGAATCGTAGGCCGCGATTTCAGCGATAACGCCAGCACGCCGGAACATGGCCGCAACGGCTGACAGTCGGCGAGTGTTGTCGTATGAGCCCCGATAAGAAAGCTCAAACCGTAGCGGATTGTCTTCGGAGTACCCGGCCTCCGCCAAGAGGCGCTGCGCTTCGGCCACGCGGTCGGGCATCGTCATGTTGACGAACTCCACTTGGGCGCCAGGCTGATGATTAGCCGTCTCGGGCGGGACGAAAGCGTAGGCCGACCGTGCGCCAACCGCAACAATTCGATCATTGATAATTTCACGGTCGACCAGCAGCGATACCGCTTTGCGCACGCGTTTATCGTTGAAGGGCGGACGGGTCGTGTTCATCGGCAAAAACCGATTGCCGAGGCTGGGTACGACGCGCGCTTCGTCCGGAAGCCTTTGCTTCACCGCTTCGAGTTGGGCAGACGGGAAACCTTCGGTCATTAGGTTTGTGTCCAACTCACCGGCCTCGAACATCTTTAAGCCGGTGCGACTATCCGCGATGGGATAGTAAAATACCGTATCTATGGCGACGTTCGCCGCATCATAAAATTTGGGGTTCTTGGATACCTTCACATGGGAGTTTGTCACCCACTCCTGCAATACATACGCCCCATTCGTGACCATATTGCCGGCCTTAACCCAATCCTCACCGAGCACGGCAAAGACATGCTGTGGAATTGGGTAGGTCGTATAGTGTGCCAGCAATTGCGTGAAAAACGGCACTGGACTTTCCAGTGTGATCTCAACTGTCTGTGAATCGAGGGCAACCACGCCGATTGTGTCCGGGTTCATTTTTCCGGTGTTGATGGCGTGCGCATTTTTAATTGGAAACAAGAGGGCCGCATATCGAGCGGCGGTGGCCGGATCCATGATCCGCCGCATGCCGAAGACAAAATCGCTCGCTGTCACCTGGACACCGTCGGACCAAAGCAACCCGTCACGTAGAGTAAACGTATAGACCAATCCATCATCACTGACAGTCCAACTTTCAGCTGCCCCAGGGACGATATCCCCGTTTGCTGCCTCGGTTGTCAGACCTAGGAACATGTCACCGATAATCGCGTTCTCCCAGACTCCGGCAGCACGATGCGGGTCCAGTGAATCCGGCTCTTTACTATTGCCGCGATGCAGCACCGTTTCGGCGGTTGCAGTCCCGGTTATTCCAATTGCGAAAACCACAGCCAAGACCACGTGCCGCAAAACAATCATAGAAATGCTCCAAAAAGATCGGAAAATATCCCGGAACCATAACGGTTTCGGTCGCGTGGGAGTCAAGGTGAATCGAGCCGTGTTGACAGGGTCGCGGCCCCCGCTCACTCTTATCAAATAACCATCCCATCAGGCCAGGATCACGACCGTGCCAGACAGCCACAGCAACCGCCCACCGACCTTCGACGCCAAACAAAGCCGGGACTACACGGCGTTTCAGGAATTCATTCGCTGCTCGTATGTCACGGTAAATTCTAAAGTGGCCCAGGAAACCTATCGCGGCTATTTCCGTGAGCGGAACAAAGCTGGCGAACCTGAATCTCGGGAAACGGCAGCACAGATCATGGATCACCTGCCCCAGTTCCAGCTGAAGGCCTGGAGCGTGCGCAATTTGCGCCGCTTGAAGTACAGCCAGCCCGATGTCGGCATCGACACGATGGTTCAAAACCAAAGCGAGACCCTCGACGAAGAGCTCAACGCCCTGGTCGCAGATGCGGGTGATGATCTGGTTCTCAATCCGGATATCAAAATGCCGGACTATTTTGAATGGGTTGATTTTCATCAGCAGCCGGGTGGCGTTTGGCGCGACGATGTTGATGGCCTTATTTACGACTACGGCCGCCGCACCACCAACCCGAATCAATCCGATCCCAACAAAGTCTATCACCTGATGTGGGAGCATCTGCCAAAGGGCCGAGACTACAAACGCGTGCTCGATTGGGGCACCGGCCATGGCGGCGGTATCATCACCTGGATGGAACACCACCCGGAGTCAGAGGGATATGGCGTCGACATTGCGGCACCTTGTTTGAAACTGGCCCACGTCCGTGCACGCGAAGCCGGTGTGCCAGTTAAATTCTCACAGCAAGACATCATGAATATGGATTACGAAGACGAGTCCTTCGACATGGTGTTTCACATGTTTATGTTCCACGAGTTTCCACAGCAGGTCACACCGGACCTCTTCAAAGAAGTGCGCCGCATCCTCAAGCCGGGCGGCGTGTTTATCGGCATGGAGATCGCGCTGGTCCCCGACCAACCGGCACAGCACATCATGCAGTTCAATGATGCGTGGCTGAACAACGAGCCCTATATGCCAGCCTGTGTGGAAGCCGACTACGTAGCAATGGGCACAGCCGCTGGTTTCTCGTCATCTAAAGCCATTGAGGCAACACAGAACAAGGAAGCGCTCGGCCCAACGGCAAAGGACACACCGCCGAAGATCACCTGGAACTACTACGTGATGGAAAAGTGAGAAAACAGAGTTCATGAGTCAGTCCCATTCCTTCAAAACCTACCACACCGGGCCGGTGACCGATAAAGAGCCGGTGTTGGTGCATGATCTGCCCCAGGACAGAATCATCTCAGCGCTAGTGACCCTCGCCGGTGAGCTCTACATGGTACGGGATCGGGTCAAAGTTCTTGAGGCGGAACTTGAGAAGCACGACATCTTGCCACCCGATGCCGTTGAGACCCACGAGGACACAAAAGAGGAAGCCGCGGCTCGGACTGCAGACGCCCAAGCCTTCGCCGACCGGTTTTGGCTACAACTGACAATGTCCGATGAGCCGGTCTCGACCATTGACCCAGCGATCAACAAGTATCTCGACGACTAAACTCCAACTCTCCCAGGAAGGACGTCACCATGCCCCACTCTCACATGACGTTAACCACACTCGCCGGTTTGCTAGTATGCGGCATATTGTCGGCACCCGCCGTCGCCCAATCTACCGACAGTGGATCAACAAACATTTCGCGCAATCCAACCGGCGGCTACACCCAACGCAGTATGGAAATTCCGCCGGGCTCTCGCATTCTATTCATCAGCGGTCAAACAGCGACAGATTCAGATGGCAACACACCAGCGGACGCAGACACTCAGGCCGACATTGTCTATGCCAAAGTTGGTCAGACTCTGAAGGATGCTGGGATGGATTGGAGCGATGTGGTCAAGACGAACCTTTATATGATCAACCCATCCGACATCGGTGCGATTATCAAGGCTGGCGGCAAGCATAACCCTGGCGGCAAACAGGCCGGCACTTTGGTCTATGTCAAAGCGCTAGCATTGCCAGAAGTGTTATTGGAATTGGAAGCCGTCGCCGCTAAGAAGGACTAATCCTTCGCTTGGTCAGATCAGCTTTCGTTTGCTGTATAATTCTGTCTAACGCATAGCGTTCACAGGCAGCGCGCCTTTGGCGTGCATGAACACGTGCGTGCGCAGACCCATTTGAATACTCGGAGACTCCCGATGCGAAACGTTCTTCTTGGCCTTGTCTTAGGTTTTGCCGCAGCCCTCCCTGCGACGGCAGATGTCTTACTGATCGCACCAAGCGCGCCTTTGACGCGTGGCAGTCAAGTCACGGTCCAAGTGATGTTTACCAATCCAGGTGATGTCGGGCGCGACATAACAGTTCCAACGCGGGTCGAGTATCGTTTAGTCGGCAACAGCGCGCCGGTAGAGGGCAATTTAGTGCTGGTTAATACGGCAAACGCCGGGGTTCGAACTCTCAACGCTGGAGCCTTTGAACAGCATGCATATGAACTTAACGTGCCAGGACATTGGCGCGGCGTGGGCCGCCTGGCATTGAGCCTACCGGACAACCCAACGACGCTGGTCGAAATCGCGGCTCCAAATGTTCAAATGGCCAACCTAGCTGACATGAGCCTCGATCTAAGTGAGGACGATGATGGTGTTGTTGACGCCATCGTTTCTGCTGTGGACGAAGTCTATGAACCGGACAGCGAGGGGCCTTTCGGCATTCATGAGCCGATGTATTTTGTCTATGGAACCAATCCTGATGAAATGAAATTTCAGATTAGTTTCAAGTATCGTTTGTTCCACAACATTAAAGACACCTCACCGCTACGGTGGCTGCAGAATTTGAACGTTGGATATACCCAACTGTCCTTTTGGGACTTTGACTCAGCATCGAAGCCGTTCCGTGATTCTAGTTACAAGCCAGAGGTGTTTTACGACATCGGCGACCCAACCGATCCAGATGGCCTCATCCTCCCAGGCCTAGGCCTACGCCATGTGCGCATTGGCATGCTGCATGAATCCAATGGGCGTGACGGAGCAGCATCACGCAGCCTCAACTACGCCTATCTTCAGCCAGAGTTCGTCTACGATTTCGATCGTCCGGTTGAGGACTGCGGCGACTGCGAATGGTGGGAGCTATCGGTCAGGCCAAAGGTTTGGACCTACGTCGGAAGCACGTCAGACAACCCGACCATTGACGACTTCCGTGGACACGCCGAAGTCGCAGTGCGTCTTATGGAGCGGAACGAGCAACGTCAAACGGGCGTTGGTCTAATGGCGTCTTTGCGCAAAGGAGATGCCCACGACAAAGCCACGTTACAGATTGATGCAACGACGCCGTTTCCGTTTGTTCAAAAACTGTTCACACCCAACCTGTATGCGCAGTTTATCAGCGGGTACAGCGAAAGCTTGCTGGGATTTAACCAAAAGGACACTCGGTTCCGTGTTGGCCTCGGCACGCGCTGGTGATTATCAGGTCTGGGCTGCAAACTTAGCGATAAGGTCTTTTAGCTCTGGCTCATCGACAGCTTCGATCGCATCAACCGGCTCCATCCACTGACGCTCACGCTTTGTGTGATGGGGATATTCGTCTAGGACTTTCTCGACCTCTAGTGGAAACACCTTGACGTGGTGGAGGATGTCTTCGTCGTCGTTGAATTTCTCGTATGTGTAGGACCCGATGCTATCTGAGTGCAGCGTCCCCATAACCCCCGCTTCTTCGAAGGCTTCGAACTCGGTGGATTCGCGAACCGTCAACCCAGGCTCGATATTTCCCTTAGGCAAAATCCACCGCCGGGTGCCGAGAGAGGTGATCAGTAAAACCCGTCTTAGTGAGGCTTTATCTTGAAACGGCAAGGCCGCGCATTGGCGAAATCGGGGGATTCGTATCATTGGCAAACCATAAACCAGAATAACCTTCAGACGACATTGACCGGGTGACTTAAACATCGTTAAGTCCGTTACAGAATTATGACAGATTTGTGACGCTGGACCAAAACCCCTTATGTCTCTTCTTTCCTCACCCGATGGCGATCCCGCAGGTACTGCAAAAAAAACCTCGATCGACAAAGACCTAAAACGAATTTCTCAGCTTGATAAGGCAACCACACGAACTGGCTTGCGCAATCTCGACATGGGATTTGGGCTGCTCTTTGTGATGGGCGTCTGGGCGTACACCTACCTACAGTCGGGAACCACAGACGGCTACGCCATTATCGCCATCGCTTCCATTGTCGGCGCGTACATGGCGATGAATATTGGCGCTAACGATGTCGCCAACAATGTTGGGCCAGCCGTCGGTTCTAAAGCGCTAACTATGATGGGTGCTTTGGTTATTGCGGCGGTCTTTGAAGCGGCTGGCGCGTTAATCGCGGGTGGCGACGTCGTTACGACGATTTCCAAAGGCATCGTGAGTCCGGACTCCTTTGCCGACAAGTCTATCTTTGTCTCGGCTATGCTCGCGGCTCTTCTGGCGGCGGCCCTTTGGGTCAATCTGGCAACGCTCATTGGTGCACCCGTCTCAACCACCCACTCAATCGTTGGTGGCGTCTTAGGAGCCGGAATCGCTGCAGCGGGTGTATCAGCGGTAGATTGGCCGATCATGGGCACTATTGCCGCCAGCTGGGTAATATCGCCGGTTCTCGGTGGCGTAATCGCAGCCGGGTTCTTGTTGTTTGTTAAAGTGATGGTGATTTTTAAAGAAGATAAAGTCGCCGCTGCACAACGCTGGATTCCCGTTCTTGTTGGCATCATGACGGGCGCCTTTTCGGTCTACCTGGTGATGAAAGGCCTAAAGCGCGTATGGAAACCTGAAACACTGACGCTCTTTGCTATCGGCATTGCAGCCTTTGCGATCGGCTATGCCATTGTTCGTTTCATCGCTCTCAAAGACACAAGCCATATCGAGAACACCAGAAAGTCAGTCGGTCAGCTGTTCCGCAGTCCGTTAATCTGCGCCGCTGCTCTCCTCTCTTTCGCGCATGGTTCTAACGATGTCGCAAATGCGGTCGGCCCGTTGGCTGCCATCGTTACCGCGGTAACGGCAGGGACTGTTGCTGCAAAAGTGACGCTTCCGCTCTGGGTCTTGGCCATCGGCGCGATCGGTATTTCCATTGGCCTTATGTTGTTTGGTCCGAAGATCATCAAGATCGTTGGTGAGAAAATCACCAAACTGGATCCAATCCGGGCGTTCTGCGTGGCGTTGTCCGCCGCAATCACCGTAATCATCGCCTCGGGACTCGGCTTACCAGTGAGTTCCACCCATATCGCGGTCGGCGGCGTCTTCGGCGTTGGCTTCCTGCGGGAATACATCGTCAACAGCAAGTTTGGCCAAAAACCCGTAAAGCCAGTTCCTCTTGCTGGAGATCCCCCTAGTGAGGACATGGTGATCAACAAGTGGGCCAAGGCGAAAAAGCGGCGTCTGGTCAGACGACGCTATCTGCTTGGCATTATTGCCGCGTGGCTGGTTACGGTGCCTGCTTCTGCAGTCATGGCGGGATTGCTGTTCCTGGTGGTCAACGCCTTCCTTTAAAAGGACCTTTGTTCCTGTCATAGGAACAATTGTTCTTGTTTTGTTCCTTTTTCTGGCGTAGGGTCAGAATATGGATCAAGCCGCTCATAGACTGCCCGAACAAAGCCGAGAAAATGCCTTCGTGCATCCCGATGCACGCCGCGGACGCGGTACAGTCACCAATCGTGCTGGGCGCTATGAACGCCAGCGTCTGACCAAAGCGGATGACGGATGGGACGGTCTAGACAAAGAGCCCGAAGTCCTGCGCACTCAAGTGCTGCGCGACTCCACTCGGGGTATATTGGCTCGCAATCAGTCGCCGGATATTCCTTTCGACCGCTCCATCAATCCCTACCGGGGCTGCGAACACGGCTGCGTGTACTGCTTTGCCCGACCAACTCATGCGTTTCTTGGCCTTTCCGCTGGTCTGGACTTTGAAACAAAGATCTTCGTCAAACCCGATGCTGCTGATTTGTTGGAAACCGAACTGCGTAAGCCGGGATACCGCCCCCAGGTGATCGCGATGGGCACCAATACAGACCCCTATCAACCGCTCGAGAAAGAGCGAAAGATCACGCGGTCTATTCTTGAGGTGTTGGCGCGCTTTCAGCACCCCGTCTCTATCGTTACCAAATCAATTCTTGTGACCCGGGATCTCGATATTCTGGCGCCGATGGCAGCACAAGGATTGGTTAAGGTCTCGTTGTCGATCACCACGTTGGATCATCGGCTGGCACGATCCATGGAACCCCGTGCGTCGACACCCGGACGGCGGTTGGAAGCCATTCGCCAGTTAAAGGCCGCCGGCATACCGGCCGGTGTAATGTTTGCGCCTGCAATCCCTGGGCTCAATGATCAGGAAATGGAAGCCGTTCTAGAAGCTTCGTCAGACGCCGGTGCGAGTGAAGCCGGATATGTCGCCCTGCGGTTGCCGCTTGAAGTGAAGGACTTATTCCAAGAATGGCTGGCTGAAAACACCCCTCACCGTGCAGGGCGTATTATGGCGCTGATCCGATCCATGAATGACGGGCGTGACTATCACCCCGCCTGGGGAAGTCGCCAAGTTGGCCGAGGTGCTTATGCGGATGCGTTATCGAAGCGATTTAGTTTGGCAGCGAGGCGGTTGCGTTTAAATGCCAATAGTCATGCGCTCTCGACAACAAAATTCCGCGTACCGACGGACAAGCGTGGCTGCCAACTCACGTTATTCTAGAGTATTTAGTCAGCGGGATTCGATAGAGAGTCTTGGTCAGCGGCCAAGCGCGGCAACATACGCGTGAGAATATCATCCTTTTTAATGGCATGATGCCAAACTGCAGAGGCCGCATGTAACGCGACCAGTCCGGCCAATGTCCATGCGCTGACAAAATGCAGCCAGTAGGTCACCGTTGCGACGGTTTCATTTTCTGGCACGGCGTTGGGCACGACAAACAAGCCGAATAACTCGAAGCGTGAGTCGAACGCGGATGACGTCGCATACCCAGCGATTGGCACTAATAAAATCAGCATGTAGAGAAGGCCATGGACGCTGTAGGTCAAGTTGCGCTGCCACTGCGGCGTGTCAGTGGGAAGATTTGGCCGAGTTCCACTGAAAGCCCAGGCAAGACGTACCACGATAAAAACCAAAGCCAGCATGCCGATCGATTTGTGCAGCGGTGTCAGAAACTGCCACATCTCCGGGTCACCCGGCACATCGACTTCCAGTGTCGATATCCACTGTGCAATCGCGATATTACAAATGATCAGCAGAGCAATCGACCAGTGCAACGCCTTGGTCACACTGCCCCATAGCTGATCTGTATTGTGTGCTGCCATGTGTTGACCCCACAGTCACTTCACCGATGCAAATTCGGCAACACTTAACCCTATCATCGGATAGCATTAGAAGGCCAAGATAGACTCATAGACTGCAATAGGCAGGAGGGATCGCGATGATGAAACCGATTGGCGCATTTTTGACAACAGTAGCCCTGCTCACGGGTGCGGCGCTGGCGGAGGACAAAGTGATTTATAAAAAGGGCTACGTCGACGGTCCATACGGGCAGATTCATTACCATTCGGCCAGACCTTCTGACGGTGACGGCGACAAAACGCCACTGGTGTTGTTCCACCAAAATCCCAAGTCGGCAGAAGAATATCGCCCTCTGCTAGAGGTCGTCGGGCAGAATCGGCTCGCCATCGCTTTTGATACGCCCGGTTATGGCGAATCAGACCGCCCTGACTCACCGCCGGACATGGCGGGCATCGCCAGCGCTATGGCTGACGCTCTGGACGCCCTTGGCTACGGCAAAGATGGCAGTGGCTCGGTTGATGTTTTCGGTTTCCATACCGGTGTGTTTATTGCTTCTGAATTGGCAATTACCAGGCCAGACCTAGTGCGGCGCGTTGTGATGTCAGGCATCGCTTACTATGGACCAGAGGCACGGGCCGAACGGCTTGCAGACCTACCGACCGACAAGAGCCTCCCAGAGGATGGGACCTTTATTATGAACCGGTGGTATCTCATCGTGATCAACAGAGCAGAAGGCGTCTCTCTGGAACGCGCATCGAAAGTATTCCTTGAGGATATTCATTCACTCGATAAATCTTGGTACGCCTACAATGCAGTCTGGACGTACGCACCGGAAGAGCGCTTCCCATTGATCGAACAGCCGATCCTGGTGCTACAACCCCATGAAATGTTGCTTGATCATAGTCGTAAGGCAAAAAAAGAAGCCATGCCTAACGCGGATATGATCGAACTGCCCAATATTACCGACGACGTATTTGACACTGGATCAGAGGAAATCGGCAGCGCTCTTGTGACATGGTTGGATCAATCTAGATGAAACAACTCGCGCTTCTTCTATGCCTTAGCACATGGTCTATTTCGGCACATGCAGAAGAAGTGCAGATCGGCGGGTTCATTATCCCGGGGTCTCCAGCCTCAACACTATTTTACGATTACGCTGAGCAATTATCGATCGATTCTAACGGTTCATTAGAGCCACAACTTTTGATTCACGGCGAAGGTGGGCCGGAGGAACAGATCCTTTCAAGCGTACGACGTGGCCGCATCAAAATCGCATCCCTGTCGAGTTTAGTGCTGTCCAATATCGTGCCAGAAATTGCTTACCTTGGCGCACCGTTCCTGTTTGATAGCAAAGAAGAGTTTGACTACGTCGTCGACAACGTTCTCTTCGATGTTTTCGGGCCCCTCATGGCTGAGCGTGGTCTAACAATCATGCGCTGGCTCGACCTAGGCGGACAAAACATCTATGCCACGAAACCTATTCTATGGCCCGAAGATGCCGTGGGTATGCGGTTGCGGGCGACACAAGATATTGCGGCGCGCATGTTCCTGCAGTCCGTCGGCGCCGACGTCATTTACATCACCAGCCCGGAAACAATCCCTGGTTTGCAAACCGGCATGATCGACGGCGGTTTGACGCCAACGGTCGCCTATACGGGCACCGGCCTAGTCGCCGAGGCCCCTCACTTTAACCTGACCCAACATTTCTTTCTCGGGGGGTTTCTACTAGCCAATACGAAGTGGCTTGAGAGCCTACCCGAAGCACAACGCCGCGTGGTTCTCGACACCTTTGCGAGCACCAGCGATGTTCGTCAAATCATCGCCGGTATGAACGCTGCAGGTCTGGCTTCAGCCGATGAAGAAGGATTCACGGCGCATACTTTTTCGGCCGAACAACGCGCCGCATGGAAAGCGGCCTCTGTTGGAACACACGACCCCATCATTAAAGAAATCGGCGGTCGGGCACAGGCTGTCGCCGATGCCATCCAATTGGGCCGTGACGCCTACGCCGACGGTGCTCGATAACCACACTTAATCTTCGTGATCGTGCTCATCAAACCGGGAAAACTCGGCCTGCATCGCTGTCGAGAAAAATAGACTGTTGAGAAACACCTTGTTCGGACCAAACCACCAAGCGCGGAAATTGGGGTTGTCTGACATAAGCACAACTGCCCCACGCCCGCGCCGCTCTGCCAACACAGAAGCTGCACCGGCAACTTTTTCCACGCTTTCGGCGTTGGCGTAGCCGCTCATCAATGGTGACTCTGTGTATTGCGCGACTGTACCGAAAGGATTCTTGGATCGACCCAATATAATTCGGTTCTCCCGATACGCCGGTAAGACACGAGACGTGTAGCCGAAGCCGAGTGGATGGGTGACGTCGAGATCGGTTTCAAAGATGGTACCGCGTATACGCTGAGCCTGTTCTAGGTTCTCTTTGTCCGCATAATCGCGACGATCAGCAAGAGGAGCATCTTTATCTTTACGCGGCGCGGGTGCGCCGAAGCCAACAACGACAAAGTCATCGATGACATCGACGTCCATAAACCCTTTCTCGACCGCCCACAGGGCTGCCCGTTTGACAGCGACCAATGTGCCTCCGCCTTTTACCCAGCTATCAATCTGCTTGATTTGCTCATCGCTGAACGCGTCATAGGCCCCATCCGGCAAGACAAGGTGAGTCAGGCGAGACCAATCGACGCCACGAAGAGAACCGACATCCCGCATCATTACAGGAATATTCATGCGGTAATCCATCAGGTGCCACAATTCTCCGGCATCATAGAAACGCACCGCTTCACCGACTGGCATGAGTACCTGGGGCAATTCGACCGGACGCGCGTAATTACCGCCAAAATCAATACCTTCAGCCGTGCGGCCTGTAATCGCCGCATGAACAGCAATTCCATCTTCCTCAGCGATTGTCGACATAATGGTGTGCAGGGCTTCTCCATTCAGCGGCTGGCCGTCACCAACAGGGACAATGATGGAGCCCCGACCCATCTCCATAGGGCCTTTAGTCGTCATCGCGGTAAAGGGTTTGACCGCGACTTTCGCGTGCCCATCGGCTTTTAGAAGCCGTGTCACCGCGCGTGGTGCGTAGTAGCCGTCCCACGAAAATGTGTAGGCGTACGCCGCTCGGTCCGGGACGTCCTTCGATGGGAACGCGGGATCCACTTTGGTTCCGAGCGAATCCGCACCGACCGACGATAGATCGGCATAGGTTAGACCGAAGGCCAGTGGCTTGGTCCACGTTGTCGCGTCATAGAATACGACATCGCCGAAGCGGGTGCGGGTTTCAAACATGTTCCGAATAACGCGGTAAGCCCGCTGATTGGTGGGAACGATATAGCTATCAGCAGGTTGATAGGTATTGCCGCTTTGCCGGACCGTCCGTCCAAGACGAAAGACATCGATGTCGAGACGATCAAGCATCTCCAAGAAATGATGCATCCGGGCATCGTCACCGTTCGCGGTAAACACGTAGCCTTTGACCCTGTCGCCGCTAGCCGCTTCGCGTGTGAGGGTGCCAAACTCTCGTTGATAGGTCAGCAGCGTGTCACGCAAATCCGAAGACGCACGAACCATAGACACCGCGATATTGAAATGACGGCGGACCCGGGAGGCAAAAGTGATGTCGCCGTTTGGACTCTCGGCCATCAACCCTTCAAAGCCTCGATTCTCGAACAAGAAGGCGACGCTGCCATTGAGCAAGGGATAGTTTGACCCCATCGCCGGATTGTAGTCGTCGAAAAATTCTTCGGAGTAGTAGAGCTCTTGATTGGTATCGAGGTACTCCTGGGCATAATTGCCAACGGCCCGGGTGAGATCTATCGCGCGCTGGGGAATATATGGATTGCGTTGCGTCGCGATGCCGGGACTGAAGAAATATGTGGAATCAATATTCATCTCATGGAAATCGATGTGCAGGTTCGGCTTCCACTTTTGATACTGCGCACCCCAGGCTTGGGATTCGGGTTGGGTACGGGCAATCCATTGGCGATTAAGATCAAACCAATAGTGGTTTGTCCGTCCTCGGGGCCAAACACCGTTGTGTTCAGCATGCTGTAGGTTCGCGACTGGCGCCTCACCCCTATACGTGTTCAAGGATGTCGATGCGCGGTTGTAGCCATCGGGATTGAGCACCGGGACAAGCAACACGACTGTGTTTTCGAGTTGCGCCAGTGACGCCGGGTCTTGCGCCGCCGCGAGGTGATAGACGGTGAGCAACGCCGCATCCATCGAACTGATCTCATCGCCGTGCACACCAAATCCAAGCCACGTAATTGTCGGCATATCGTCCGTAACAGTTTGGGACGAATCAGGATCACTAAGGGCAATATGCTGCTCGCGTATCTCGTCTATCCGCGCGAGGTTCCCAGGTGAAGAAATTGTAAGGAGATGAATAGGGCGGCGCTCGTGCGTGCGACCAATAACTTCTAGCGAAATGCGATCCGATAATTCTGCTATGATCTGGATGTACTGAGTAACGGCACCCGGATTAGAAACGTAGTCGCCGGTGTCATAGCCAAGCGCATCTGAAGGCTTGGGAATGCCGCGGTCGTACTCTGCGCCGGTAGGCGTGTAATAAGCTAGGTCCTCAGCGACGACAGCACCCTGCATCGAAAACGCGCATATAGCAGTCATCAATACTGCCTTGAGTTTACCCCTACACTTTTTCATGTCTCTCTCCCCCTTGCCTGACTTTCAGACAAATTAGCTACAGGACCTGTCCTGCGATGTCTCGATCTTCAAACCCTAACGGGTCGAAGCCGTTTCCAGGAACCATTTTTACGAACTGTTACATTGGTGCGTCATAGAAACCGCATAGAATTTGTCTGTGTTGGAAGTGCCACAGTCTTGGGGAAATAACTATTAACGATGCTCACACGCTGGCCGCGCGTTGCAAGCGGGCAGTTATGTTGTAGTTTCCGAGGATTACTAAAGGGCCGTCCGCGAGGCAATGACCTCGCCCAGACATCCAAGTATTCGATGTGGACGTACCCATCCCACGCGTTCCGATAAACGGACCCGTTTTTTTAGGAGAGAGATACAGTGACCCGCTCACCACCGAAGAAGACTCTATTGCTTTCGACCAGCGCATTGTTGATGGGATCTGTTTTAACGACCCCGGCCCAGGCGCAACAATTCGCAATCGAAGAAATCATCGTAACTGCTCGTCAGCGTTCAGAATCGCTGCAGGACGTCCCCGCCAGCATCACGGCATTCACATCCGAGCAGCTAGAACGCGCCGGTGTGCAACGTGCCGCTGACTTCATCGACCTGACACCTGGCGTGACAATCGTCGACGCCGCTGAAGTCGGTGATACACAGGTCAATATTCGCGGCATCAACGGTGCCCGCGATGCTGAAAACAGTTTTGCGCTGATCATTGATGGCATTTTACACACCAATCCTGCCGCGCTGAACCGCGAATACGCCAACTTACAACAGATCGAAATATTGAAGGGGCCCCAGGGCGCCATCTACGGCCGCAATGCGGCGGCCGGTGCGATCATCGTCACCAACAAGAAACCCGGCGATGAATTCGAAGGCGAGCTCAAAATTTCTGGCGCTAATGACGACAGCTACTACGCGTCGGTCTACGCGGCTGGTCCGCTTAGTGACACGTTAAGCATGGGCGTCCAAGCCGATTGGCGCGACACCGACGGGTTCTATTTCAATGAAACCCGAAATGAAAAAGATGTCGATGACTTCGAAAACTGGAATATATCGACCCGTTTCGTTCTAGAAACCAGCGACACATCGTCACTTGACGTGAAAGCCCGCTACGGCGAAGTGGATGCGGCTGCTATTTCGTTCAACGCTGCGTTTGCCGCAAGCTTCCTCGCTGATCTATTTGGCAATCCGTTGCTGTTTGAAGATGTGAACGACCATAATTTCCAGTTCGTTAACCAACTCGACTCTTTCAATACCCAAAAGACAATCGAAATCTCAGCCAAGTACGATGCCGAGTACGACTGGGGTACATTGACGGCTTGGGGCTTGTACTCGGATATCGAGAACGCCTTCGCCGCCGACGGCACATCCGGCGCCTTTGGCTTCTTCTTCAATGAGCCATCCTGTATCGCCAGTGTTGATGCTTTGAATGCCGCCGGTGTTACTTTGCCTGGTCCTCAATTCTTAGGGCCGACAGCCGGTGCTTCCATTCTCGGTCCTTACACACCAACCAGTTGTGACGGCACTCAGTATCAGGAACGTTTTCAAGACGATATCAGCTTTGAGATTCGTCTCGCCTCCCCCGCGGACCAAGATTTACGCTGGCTCGTCGGGGCTTACTACCTCGATCTCAACCGGCGTGTTGGCGTGAATACTGGCATTGAAGATGTTACGGAAATTATTCCACAGCTCTTTATTCCTGCTGGTCAGCCCAACGCGACCGATCAATTAGTCCATGACAAACTCGACAGCAAGGTCTACGCCGCGTTCGGTAACATAGCGTATGACGTCAACGACGATGTTGAGGTTTCTGTTGCCCTTCGCTACGACCGCGAAGAACGTAAAAGCCGCAGCTTGGTTCCGACGGATGCACGGTCTACTTATATCGATTTTGACCCGTCTGACGGTTTCCAAGGTGGAGATCCGATCAACCCAGGTCTCAACCCGGCGATTAATCCATCCGGCGTGATCCCCGATGCCGAGCGGTCCTTCGGCCAACTCCAACCCAAGATCAGTGTGACCTGGGATGTTGGGGATGACACGACGCTGTTCGCCAACTGGGGCATCGGCTTCAAGTCCGGTGGCTTCAACAGCTCGGGCTCAAAAGCCACGATTGACCTGTTCATCAACGATGCCCTTGGCACCAATGTCGGCATTGAGGACTTCTTCCGAAAAGAAACCTCGAGCGCCTTCGAAGCCGGCTTCAAGGGCAGCTACCTTGATGGTCGCCTGACCTTAGAAGGTGCTGGTTACTACACCAGCGTCGAAGATATGCAGTTCTTCGAATTCTTCGTCGGGGCGTTTGGCTTGCTGCGTATCGTCAACAACATCGACGATGTCGATATTTACGGTGTTGAATTCGCAGCCAATGCGGCTCTGTCCGAAAACTTCAGCATCTATGGCGGGTTCAACATCCTTGATAGTGAAATCAAGGCCAACGCAGTGCGCCCAGATACTGTCGGCAACAAGGCCCCGTACACGGCGGACTACACAATCAACGCTGGTATACAGGCTCAATTCCCGATCACTGATCAAATTGAGCTAGTCGGTCGTGCGGACTATAGCCGGGTCGGACCAACATGGTTCCATACCGTACAGGACCAAGATCAGGCCTCTCTGTTCGCCACTGCTAACTACGGTAAGACGCAGCGGAATGCCTACAACGTAGTCGATCTCCGTATCGGTGTTGAAGCCGATAACTGGGCGATTACCGGTTTTGCTAAGAACCTATTTGATGAGGAATACCTCGAAGAAGTTATTCCTTCGGCACAGTTCGGCGGATCCTTCATCCACCCGGGCAACAAGGCTCGCTACGGTGTTGAGGTTCTTTACCGCTTCTAAGCGACCTACATAAATGAACTGGAAAGCGGCGGTCCCTTGGGCCGCCGCTTTTCTTTGAGATCAGTCGCCCTATGCCAGCACGAACATCAACCGGACCGTTGTTCCCTCTTTAGAAGATGTCATAGCAAGGTCTCCCCCAAGGGCTATCATTAGACGTTTGGAAATCGGCAAGCCAAGTCCAACACCCTCGCCTTCTGCGCGGGTCGAAGCGCCCTCTGCAAAAGGCTCAAAAATCCGTTCCAGCTTGTTGGGCGGTATGCCATCCCCGTCGTCAGTGATCGTCAATTCAAACCACGAATCTTTGCGCAGACCCGTCAGCGTTACAGTGCATTTATCATTGTGCCGAGCAGCGTTGGAAAGAATGTTTACGATGACCTGGCTGGCGGCGCGCCGATCCACTTGGACTTTGAACTGAGACTCTTCTAGGTTGTTGTGAAGGTCTATTCCCTTTTCTGCAAGACCTGAACCAACCAGCGTGAGACATGACTCCACCAGCTCACCAACTTTAATGGGCTCCAGAGACAGAGCAATCTGTCCAGCCTCAATCTTCGAGACATCGAGAATATCATTAATCAAGGACAGCAGGTGCTGGCCGCTTCTATGGATATCGTCAGCGTATTTTCGGTAAGTGTCCTCCTTACCCTCACCTATAGCTTGGTCACGAATGACCTCTGAATAACCGAGAATGGCATTGAGCGGCGTGCGCAACTCATGACTCATCGACGCCAGAAATTCAGACTTTGCCCGGTTCGCTTTATCAAAATCCCTCGTACGGTACTCAAGCTGACGGCGCAGCTTCGCCTCGCGGTCTACTAGTTTAAGCATCAGATAGGTACAAGCCGGTGTGAACAGGAGACTGACGGGCAAATATGCAAAACCAAACCAAGGAATTCGCTCTCGGTTCACATCATAAACATAGTAAAGGACCTCGACGGTCAGCATGACGCCGATGAGAACGGAGACCGTAAAAGCGATTGTCGTTACTGCGATTCCCGCCCGTTCTAGCAATGCGCTAAGGCGAGACACCAGCCATCCAGGCCGGCCAAGCGTATAACCATTTTTGTCAAATTGTGCCTGTGATTCGGTCACTGCGCGTTCCCCTCGACCGTGCAGCACGACTTTAGTCGCTGACATCTCATTTTTCTACCTGGACGTTTTCTAGTGGCTAAACAAAGAACAGACCGATACGGCATTGAAAACTGCGGCGTACGCCGTCATGGTGGTTTAATGAACCGACGCCACGGATACTTGCTTGTAATGGGAACCGCCCACGATCCCGTGGGTATGGACCGATACCAAAGCCAGCTGCTACCGATTTACGCCGCCCATAAAGGCTATCGTCTGGTCATGGGTGACACGAGCAGCGGCGTAGCTTTTCTCGACGGCGGGCTCGATAATCTTGGTTTGATGCTAGCCCGCTTCCCAAGTCCAGAATGCATCTCTGACTTTTGGTGGTCGGAGGAATACCGAAAAGCTTATATTCACCGCAAAGATGCTGGCCGGTTCTCCGCCGTTGCTTTACCCGGTTTAGATCAAGAACCCGACCCCATCGTCGGGGGCCGTGGCTTTCTGGTCGCGATGGCAACCCCGAAAAGTCCAGGATGCTGGCGACGGTTCGCCGATCCTTTTCTTAATTGCGCATTAGAACGAGGTGGCAACGTCCTCGCCGATTCTGGTCCAGAGGCCGTTGAAAGGCTTGAGAGTCTCATGCCAGGAAGCCACATCATCGTAACTATGTTCACAACGGTGAACGCAGCTAAAGACGCATGGAAAGCAATGGCGCCAGGCCTTGAACAGCAACGCGACGCATGTGGACCAGTAAACGTCATTGCCTTAGCCGGATTGCCAGACGATCACCCAGAACGACTAACCCAGGACGTCTACGCGACTTAAGTATAACGGTCGCATTACGCTCAAAAGGTCGTTGGCTTTTTAAAAGAGGACCAAAGTCATGACTCGCCTAGTCTCGGCCCGCCTTATGTTCTATCTCACGTTTTTCTTCGCTGCGAACGCAATGGCGCAGGGACAAGACGGCACGCCAACCGAGCGTGACTTGACCGTCATCGCTGAAATGCTGCCGGGAACGTATGACAATACTGAGCAGGTCTACTTTGATGGTCGACTTGGGGTGCGAGAAGAGGCCAAACACGAACGCGTAACGTCCAGCATAACGCGGGTTTCGGTGCCTGCCTTTGGCGAGTATGTCTTTTTCGCGCGTGACCACCGCAATAACGAACCGGAGAAGCCACACCGCGTTCGCCTCTACGTTCTTTCAGCAGATAACGAAGAACAAGCCGTGCGTATGAAGATGTATTACGTCGACGGTCAAGATATGCCGGAGGCCTATAAAGATGCCCATATAGACCCATCGGTATTAAAGGATCGCACCCCCGCGAACAGCATGGTTCTGGACGGTTGCGACGTTTTCTGGAAGCGAGAAGCAGGACAGTTCCACGGTGCCATGAAAGATGGAACCTGCCGTTGGGAATGGCCAGGTAAAGGCGAAGTTGTAACTGACTACCACATGATGCTCTCTGAGGACTTTTTCTGGGTTCGTGATGGCACCCATGATTCCAAGGGTAACCGCTTAACCGGCAACCCGGACGGTATATACCACAAGCTGACCCGGGCTCGGAATTTCACCTGCTATGCAGACATGCCGGGGGTCTCCGGCGGACGCGACACGCCCTACACCAGATATCGTGACCTCAAAATTACGGACCAAGGTGGCATAGCGCGATTCACCTCCAATGAAGAGACACCGCGTACCATTCAGATCAACTTGCGTAACGTCGATTGGCAAATGAATAACGAGACCGGCGCCTACACACGGGACAGCTTGGTGATGTATATCTCTTCCCGCAACGACGACGGCTCACCTGGCGAATTTTTCGGCTACACGTTTACCCAGCCCGATGCGGAGCGGCTCGGCATTAATCTCGGGTTCATTCTAGTAAATTGTTATGTGATCTCGAATCGCGACGCCACACCGGAGTTCTAGCTGTACATGCCACACGCATTTGTCACTCTAGATGTCTTTACAAAACAGATTTTTGGCGGCAATCCGCTCGCCGTCGTATTTGATGCGGCGGGGCTGGACAGCGCTGCTATGCAGAAGATTGCTCGTGAGTTCAATTTATCGGAAACAACTTTCGTGCTGCCAAGCGAGCATCCGGACAACACCCACCGGGTAAGAATTTTTACACCAGTCGCAGAGCTTCCGTTCGCCGGTCACCCGACGCTAGGAACCGCCGTGGCTTTAGCCCTCGCCGCCTCGCCGCCCCAAGACCGTGTTGAATACCGCTTTGAGGAAAGCATCGGTGTGATACCTGTTTCAGTCGCCAAAACATCGGACGGTGTGATGCGAGCGGAGTTAAGTGTGGCACAGCGCCCGTTGCGCCTGCCTGACACTCTGTCACCAGCAATATGGGCCGACGTGCTGAGTTTGGAAGAGTCTGCACTCTGTCCTGGTGATGCTCAGATCGGATTATGGACCTGCGGCACACCTTTTTCATTTGTTCCTGTCGCCAACTTAGAAGCTTTGGGCTCAGCCTCCGTTGACATGACCGCATGGCGACAACATCTGAACAACGAAGAATCAACAGAAGCATTCGTCTTCACCCGAGAAACAAACGACAGAACAATCGACATCAGAGCGCGCATGTTTGCACCGGATCTCGGTATTGCAGAGGACCCGGCAACGGGATCTGCGGTGGCCGCCCTCGCGGGATGGCTCGTCGACTCCGACAAACCAGATGATGGCACCCACCGCTGGATTATTGCTCAGGGCGTAGAAATGGGACGGAGCAGTCTCCTTGACCTCGAGGCAGACGTTAAAAATGGCCGTATTCTAGGCGTTCGTGTTGGCGGGTGCGCGGTTCCGGTCACAACAGGCATGATCACAGATCCTTGAATACCAGGTTGTTTTTGAGAACAATTCGCCAGTTATGGTATGATGCTGACCGAATACGCTGAGCAAGGAACACGAAGATGCACACATTCCTGACTGGAATCGCCATTGCTGCATTGATTGCAATCAGCATGGCAGGCCCTGCAAACGCGCAAATGTTTGGCAAGGGAAACGGACTTGTTAACGAGGCGGCGCACGCCCTTGACCGCGAAAAATGGGATAGAGGGGTGGGCTTAGCACGCCAGGCACTGCGCTCGGGCAGCCTGACACCAACCAATATTCCGGCCGCTCTCAATAACCTATGCATCGGTTTGACGGGACAGGGTCACTACGAAGAAGCGCTCGAAACCTGCAACAGAGCGATCGGAAAGAAGCCCCGTGAATGGAGCTTTTACAACAACCGCGCCAACATCCATTACTACCAAGAGAAATATGACAGAGCCCTCTCTGATTATTACAAGGCACTGACCTTTAGCCCGGGTGACGATGTCTTAATCACAAACATTAGCCTTACGCTCAGGACCCGCAAGAAAGCGGCAGAGCGCATCGGTGAACAAGGCAAAGTCGAGCGGCAAAGCTAACCTGTTACACACGGGAAATTGCACTTTTCTCAAAGGCTGGCATGTGCTCTCGATATGAATTCCGGGCCGCACCGGCAGACATCATCAAACGGTTCGGCTTGGTTGCGCCATCTCGTGCTTTTCTTGATGGCATAACTGGACCTGAAATCCGCCCGACCGATCCGGCTCTAATCATTGGCGTTGATCAGGCACCCGATATTTTACCTTGGGGCCTAGACGTCAGCTGGCAAAAATCACCTGTGATCAATGCCCGAGCGGAAACGGCTGCGGAGAAACCTACTTTCAAGACCATTTTGAATCGCCGCGTCCTCATTCCTGCCAGCGCCTATTACGAATGGCGCCATGACGGGCGGAACAAGATAAAGACACTGATCGCGCCGAGGGACACTATGATATTTTCGATGGCAGGTCTGAGGTCTGATAATTGCTTTGTCATCTTGACCTGCAGCCCAGCCGCTCCTATTGCCCACATCCATAGCCGGATGCCAGTGATATTGGATGAAGCTAGCGAACGGGCGTGGTTGAATCCGGATTATTCGTATGCCGACCTCAACGCCCTTCTTCATCCCTTTGGGGGAGAATTCGATACTACGGAAACGGCCCCGGCCCCGCCGCGACAGTCAGACCTCTTTGGCTGATATAGAGAGCGTTTGTTAGTGGCACATGAGGACGGGCAGGACAGCGTGCTCCATCACATATCCCGTGACACTGCCAAGCATCAATTGCCTCAACTTAGAGCGGGTATAAGCGCCCATCACCATCATATCTGCCCCAGCGTCTTGGGCCGCAAAAAGCAAAGATCGCCCGGTCCGTATTTCCCGAGGCAGTACTTTAGAGATAACTGTTTTAACGCCGTGGCGAGTTAAATGAACGTCCAAGTCTTCCGTTCCGGCGTACCACTCTTCTTCCTCGACACGCAGAACCGTAACTTCCTTCGCGGTCGCTAGAAGAGGCAGTGCCGCCTGAACAGCGCGGGTTGCCTCGGTGCTTCCATTCCAAAAAACTGCAACCCGTTCTATTGGACCTGGGTCCGTACCCTCACCTTGCGGAATAGGTGGTGCCGCTACAACGGCACGGCCACTCTGCATCAGCGCCGCGTTGAGCGTCATGAGCGCTGCAGTTTCATTCTCTGTGGTGGGGCGATCAACCACGATCAAGTCTGCACGGCAGCCACGCAGAGCAACCACCTGTTCCTCGACCCCTGATTCCTCGAGCCAACTAACGCCGAAGCCGCTAGTAGCACCAGCGCTATCAGGCTGAGGCATTCCAGCCGTAACTTCATCAAACATAACTCTGGTCAGATTGGCTCGTTGACCAGCCTCTCGTTCTGCAACACCCATCATTTCATCAACCATGGCGCCGGACATCGCCTCGCCTACCAGCGGCAAGGCTGCCGTTGGGTCAGCCAGCACGTGCAGAGCATCAACATGGCAATCCAGCTGTGTACCCATCCGCAGCGCAGTGCGAAGACAAGCCCGGCCAGATTGCGGATCCCCGACAACCGCGAGGATACTTTTGACAGCAGACATGATGCTCCCCTTAGGGTTCAGCCGTATTATGAAATGATGGTAGCAGGCTCAACACAAAGAATACCACTCCTGTTGGCGTCGCACTAAGCCAAGGCTGAGCCGACGGGCTGGTGATACTCATCCACACCCTCTGGGTCCTGGTGAATAATGATATCTGCTCCGGGATAATCGGCCATCAGCGCCATCTCTACTTCATCGGCAATACGATGCGCCTCTAGCAAAGACAGCTTGGGATCGAGCACCATATGCATCTGCATAAAGATCTGTAATCCGGAAGATCGGGTTCGCAGCTCATGCACATCCAGTACTTTGGGGTGCTTAAGAACAGTCGCCTTTATAGCTTGCCGCTGCTCTTCGGGAAGTTCGTGATCCATCAACACAGCAATCGACTTACGCGCAATTCTTGATGCGTTCCAAAGAAGAAAGAAAGCGATACCGATCGCAAATACAGGGTCCGCCCATCCAACATCGCCATAGGTCGCCAACACGAGGGCACCAATAACACTCAAGTTCAGAAGTAGGTCACCAGTGTAATGAAGCGAGTCTGCGCTGATTGCGACTGACCCCGTACGTTTGACGACGAACTTCTGAAAACCAACCAATAGAAGGGTGACAACAATGGTGAAAATCATCACACCAATCCCGAAATCGCCCTCAAGGACTTGGTTCTCTTTGTTGATTCTTGAGGCCGCTTCCACCAAAAGAAGCACAGCGGAGCCAGCGACAAACGCAGACTGCGCTAAACCCGAAAGCGGTTCGGCTTTGCCATGGCCAAATCGATGTTCTTTGTCCGCTGGGGTCAGAGCATGCCCAACTGCCCACAATGTGACCAGAGACGCAAAGAGGTCGAGAACGGAATCGATCAAACTCGACAGCAGCGCAACCGAGTTCGTAATAAGGAAAGCGACCGTCTTAACAATAATCAACATCACTGCCGTACCCACAGCCGCGTAGGTGGCGAACCGCATAAGACGCGATGGTGGCGCGGTTAGGGCTGCTGTCGTGAGTGAATCATGTGGCATTTATCAAACTTCAAGAAATGGGTTTAGGGATACAAGCGTTCGGTTAGCCAACTCTTTCCCTCTCTCCTGTACACCAACCGATCATGCATCCGGTGTGGCTGGTCGAGCCAGAACTCAATCATAGCAGGCGTGAGCAAAAATCCAGACCAATGTGTCGGTCTCGGCACGTCTTGGCCATCAAACCGTCTGGTAGCCACCGCAAACCGATCCATAAACTCCGCGCGATCTGTCATCGACCTCGACTGATCGGACGCCCAAGCCGCAATCTGACTCTCCCGAGAACGGGACGCAAAATACGCATCAGCCTGATTCTCATCGATCTCAGTTAAAATGCCTTCGACACGGACCTGGCGACGCAGCGATTTCCAATGAAAACACAAGGCGGCCTGTGCGTTGGCCGCGATCTGCTCGCCCTTATTGCTTTCCTTATTGGTGTAAAATGCGAAACCACCGGGGCTGAGGCCCTTGAGCAAAACCATCCGCAGCGAAGGTTTGCCGTCTGGTGTGGCAGTTGCCAGGCTCATGGCATCAGGGTCATTTAATTCAGAGTCTTGCGCTTCTTGGAACCAAGCTTCAAACAGCGCCATAGGGTCGTCTAATATCGGAATAAGGTCTGCGCTTGCCATGCCATCGTGCTCAACTGAAAGACTGATTTCGTACCCACCGGTTTGATCTGGGATCACGCAGATGTCAACCGCGGCCCCTGTAGTGCGCCCTGATTTTGCCACCTTTTCAGCGTGCTATGCGTTGGTAAAATGACGGTTGCCAGCAGAACTACTAATCTCTGGCCCGGCCAACGGAAACGCGAGGAAATCATGACCAAATCAACATTGAAGACCACTCTGTCGGCCGGGGTTATAGCCTCAGCCCTTGCACTGGGCGGCTGTGCTGCAGATGGCAGCAATCAGAACGAAACTTTGGGCACATTGCTGGGCGCCGCAGCCGGTGCCTGGGCGGGGTCTTCTATCGGCTCCGGCGACGGACAGATTGTTGCCACCGCTGCAGGTACGATGCTCGGTGCAGCCATCGGCAACAAGGTTGGGCGCAGCATGGACGAACTCGACCGAATGAAAGCTTATGACGCACAACAGTACGCCTACAGCGCGCCCATCGGTGAAGCCATCGTGTGGAATAATCCGGATAGCGGCAACTACGGCAATGTCACGTCGGTACGTGACGGCTACACCAACTCAGGCCGCTATTGCCGTGAGTTCCAAACGGAGGTCACCGTGGATGGTCGCCAAGAAAACGGTTATGGCACTGCATGCCGCCAAGAAGACGGCAGCTGGAAAATCGTCAGCCAATAAGAAAATAATAATTTGTCTGCAGCATTGAACGGCGGCCTTTCGGGGTCGTCGTACTTCTTATGGCCTATGGTCTAAGAGTTATACGCCAGCTGTACTGATGTTTTGATCGTCAAAAAGACTTGCTATCGGCTGACTGAGGATCTGCTTTTCATGAGTTTGGGCATCTGCGATCACCTGACTTAATCGCGCCACTGCGGGTGACTTGCCGATCAGATCAGGACTTAACGGAACGCCGTAGCCTAGCAAATGCACAATTTCTGACACGGAAGTGCGGCTCAGATCGCGTCCTAGACGCCAGACGCCATCATCTCCAAAGGCTGCGAAACCACCTGCCCGCAACGCCTCTAAGACAGGAATCAATGCTGCTTCCTTTACCCCAACGTCCTGCCTTAGCGCCCGCTGAGCCAGCCCCGCCCCCGATCCAGCGACCGCGTACAAAGCAGCAAGTACATCCATAGCCAGCGCTAGACGTCCACCGGGCCCACTGGTTCGCTCATGCTCAGCTCGCCGCCAATCGGGCAACACCGCCGTCATGACTGCACCGGCCAAAATCACATTCCACGACAGAAAGAGCCAAACTAGAAACACAGGTAAGGCCGCAACGGCACCGTAAATGGCTTGGTAGGTGGGCATCCCCGCAACAAAGGACGTGAAGCCATAGCGCAACAAAGCAAACAGAAGGGCTGCAATGAGCCCACCGAGAAACGCATCACCGATCCGCACTCGACGATTTGGAACAGCCATGTAGATCAACGCAAAGGCGGCCGCAGAGAGAATTGTCGGCATCGCGGCACCTAGAAGCACCGAGACTGGTCCTGGCTCTGCACCACCGAGCAGCGTGCGAATGGTTAGGAAGTATCCCGATAGCGAGAAACTCAATCCAACCAAAAGCGGGCTGACGGTAATGACCGTCCAGAACACAACCAGACGAGCCATGATCGGTCTCGGCCGGGCAACCCGAAAAATACGGTTGAAAGCGCCTTCAATCGTCAGCAAAAGCAGAACTGAGGTGACGATTAACCCTACTATGCCAATGGTTGTGAGACGCCCCGCCGCCGAAATGAAGCTCTCAATCGCCTCATTCATGCGCATACCGGTATCAGGAATAAAATTGGTGAGTATGAGGTCGAGAACCGAATCTCTCAGTCCAGAAAACGCAGGGAACGCGGCGAGGATGGCCAAGGTCAACGCCAACGCCGGAACGAGAGCGAGGGTCGACGTATAGCTCAGCGACGCTGCCACGCGATTGACTTGATCATCCCGCATGCGTCCGACAACGAATCCCACGAAACGACCGCACTGGATTACCAGCGGGTGGAGTTTCTGAATCAAGGGCAACTTCTTAGAGTCTTCATCTGTGACGGTCATGCGGCAGTCTTGCCCTTAATTTTCAGTGGTGTAGGATGCCTAAGGTCTACGCGAGTGGACTGAAATCTAACACGTTTTTAGCTGCAGGACACAGGACGTCATATGAGCGGGCAGCCCGGAATTCTCTCTGGCCGGCGCGGCCTGGTAATGGGTGTGGCGAACGATCGATCCATCGCATGGGGGATCGCGCGCCAGGCTTCAGAACAAGGCGCGGAACTGGCTTTTACCTATCAAGGCGATGCGCTCGAGAAGCGGGTCAGACCGCTGGCTGAAAGCGTTAATGCGAAACTGGTGGTGCCCTGCGACGTCACAGACCCTGAATCCATGGACAATTTGTTTGAGCAGGTTGGCAACACCTGGGGCAAGATTGATTTTGTTATCCACGCGGTCGCCTTCTCGGACAAAGCAGAACTCAATGGGCGATACGCCGACACCAGCCGCGAGAATTTCCTGCGGACCATGGATATTTCGTGCTTCTCATTCACAGATGTGTGCCGTCGTGCGGCGACCTTGATGCCTGATGGCGGCTCATTGCTCACACTCAGTTATTATGGCGCGGAACGAGTGGTACCCCACTACAACGTTATGGGCGTCGCCAAAGCAGCGCTGGAAGCAAGTGTGCGCTATCTCGCAACGGACCTTGGCCGAGACAACATTCGCGTAAATGCGATGTCGGCGGGTCCAATGAAAACTCTTGCGGCATCCGGCATTGGTGATTTCCGGTATATCCTTAAATGGAACGAACTCAACGCGCCGATGCACCGCAACGTCACGCTGGCGGATGTTGGACGGTCGGGTTTGTACTTGGTCAGTGATCTATCGAGCGGCGTTACGGGTGAAGTGCACCATGTGGACTGCGGCTATCACGTTGTCGGCATGATGGCGCCAGAGTCAGCTCAGGATATTGCTGATCTTCTCGACGGCGCCAATCTAAAAGACTAGCCGATCAGATGTCTTCAAACACATTTGGCACCCTCTTCCGATTTACCACTTTTGGCGAAAGCCATGGTCCGGCCATCGGCTGTGTTGTCGACGGCGTGCCACCGCGCATCCCCTTAAGTGAAAGCGACATCCAGGTCTGGCTAGAGAAACGCAAACCTGGCCAATCGCGATTCACGACCCAGAGAAAAGAACCTGATCAAGTGCGCATTCTGTCTGGTGTTTTTGACGGTATGACGACGGGAACCCCCATCGGACTAATGATCGAGAACGTCGATGCGCGGTCCAAGGACTATGGTGATATCGCCGAGAAGTTCCGTCCCGGGCATGCGGACTATACCTACTGGAAGAAATACGGCATTCGGGATTATCGCGGCGGTGGCCGTTCGTCAGCGCGGGAAACAGCGATGCGCGTCGCCGCCGGTGGCATCGCCCGCAAAGTTTTGGCTGAAGCGCTTGGCGATCAAATCAATATTCGTGGTGCCTTGACCCAAATTGGGCCACACAAGATCGATCGGGACAATTGGAATTGGGCCAACGTCGATAGCAACCCGTTCTTTTGCCCCGATGCCGCTTCAGTAGCCACTTGGGAAAACTATCTCGACGACATTCGGAAAGAAGGCTCTTCGGCTGGAGCTGTCATCGAGGTGGTCGCGGAAGGCATTCCCGCCGGGCTGGGTGCGCCTATCTACGGAAAATTAGACGCTGACTTGTCCTCCGCCTTGATGAGTATTAATGCCGCCAAAGGAGTGGAAATCGGCGCTGGATTCGAAGCTGCGGCGTTGTCCGGTGAAGAAAATGCCGATGAGATGCGCATGACTTCAGACGGGAGTGTTGAGTTCCTAAGCAATAAAGCCGGTGGCATTCTCGGTGGCATATCCTCAGGACAAGACATCGTTGCCCGGCTTGCGATTAAACCCACCAGTTCCATATTAAGCCCACGCAAGACCGTTGATATTCACGGTAATGATACTGAAATACAGACAAAAGGGCGCCACGACCCCTGCGTCGGCATTCGCGGCGTCCCTGTGGCCGAAGCCATGATGGCAGGGATCGTGCCGAGGGAGTACCCCAACAATCCGGGACTCATGGCAGATAGTCTCGACAACTGGGGGGACTTGGCCGAAGGCGTGATGGGCGGGACGTTGAAAGAGCGAGAGCTGGAGATAGCCCGGGCGGTGCTGTTAGCATCAGTCAAAGAGGCCTTCGCCGGCACGATCTCGTTTGACG
>WLXB01000146.1 GCA_012103295.1 Alphaproteobacteria bacterium
CCAAATTGCTCCGCTGTTACTTCGCAGTACAGTTTTGTACTCGGGCAGGGTAATTCTATTGCTTCATTTGAATAAGCTGAACGAGATTGCCGCAAGTATCATCAAGAACAGCCATAATGACAGGACCAGCATCCACAGGCTGTTGAGCGAATTCGACGCCTAGCTCAGTTAGACGCTTGTGCTCTGCATCTAAGTCATCAACTTGAAAAGAGGCAGCAGGAATGCCGTCAGCAACAAGAGCGCTCTTGTATGGGTTCACCGCTGGGTGCTCACTGGGTTCAAGCAATAATTGTGTTCCATCGGGTTGATCTTTCGATACAACTGTTAACCAACGATGGTCTCCAAGAGGAACATCTTCCTTAACTACAAACCCTAGTTTATTTGTATAGAAGTCTTCCGCTTTCGTTTGATCGTCCACAAATACATTCGTCACATAAATTCTCATTTCCATTTTCTCCTTAGGTACGGACTTACGGCAATCGCTACTGCATCACGTAGCGGGTCAACCACAAACGAATGCATCTTGGTGCGGCCTTTCCATGTCACTTGAATCAACCCTGCGCGTTCCAGCATGTCCAAATGCTGAGACACAGTTTGTCTTGAAAGCACCTTTCCTTTCGTTGCTACCGACCATGTACAAATCTCGAACAACGACTGGTCAGGTCGCTCACGTAATGAATCTAAAATACGCCGCCGTTCTGGATGAGCTAACGCCTTAAAGACGAGGTTGATTTGCCTGTCTTGCATCCTGGATTTTATGCAGTATTTTTACTGCATGTCAAACCGACTAAAAAATGGGGGTATTGAAGACTCTCAATACAAACCAAGGACTAAGCCAAATTTTATTAGGAATGGTGCGGTCGAGAGGACTTGAACCTCCACGGGATTTCTCCCACAGCGACCTCAACGCTGCGCGTCTACCAATTCCGCCACGACCGCATTCTAGGCAAGTAGCCTGACGGGACGAGAGCCCCGTCTGAGGAGGCTGGGAGATAGCAAACCATTTGCATTGGCGCAAGTGGCGCGGCGGCAAACTGCCCTTTTAAAGGGCTGTGGGTGTGGCTTTTCAGGGGTATAAAGACCTCATGACAGCGCTTCGAACAGTCCAGCTTCGTCGTAGCATCGGCCTAGTGCCCTATGAGGACGCCGTGGCTGAAATGGAGGCTCGTGTGGCCGCCATTCATGCCGGTGAGGCGTCCGAGCTGGTGTGGTTCTTAGAACACCCGCCCCTGTACACGGCTGGGACCAGCGCCCAGGCGGGAGACCTGCTGGCGCCCGACCGTTTTCCCGTATTCCAGAGCGGCCGCGGTGGGCAATACACCTATCACGGCCCCGGTCAGCGGGTGATTTACGTCATGCTCGACCTCAACCGTCATGGCCAGGATCTGCGGGCTTACGTGCAAAATTTAGAAGCGTGGATGATAGCGGCCCTCGCCCGCTTTGGTGTAACAGGCGAAACCCGCTGCGACCGCATCGGCATATGGGTTGAACGACCTGGCGACGGCATGCTGCCAGGAGAAGATAAAATCGGTGCCATTGGCGTGCGCGTCCGCCGTTGGATCACCTTTCACGGCGCGGCAGTAAACGTTGACCCTGACTTGGACCACTTCACCGGCATTGTACCCTGTGGGGTATCCCAACACGGGGTGACCTCCCTCACCGCCCAGGGTAAAGACGTCGCGATGACGGACGTAGACTCAGCACTTAAAACAGAGTTTGAAACTGTGTTCGAGGTTAACCTGGTCGACGAACCTTAGTCGCGGCGGTTCTTCTCCGCGTCCCTAGTCTTCAGTACCTGCCAAAATCGCAGCAGGATCAGCAAAGACGTCAGGATGATGCTTATTGGTGAGTTCCAGATAGTACTCGGGATAATCATCGACGGTCGTGAACCGGCCTCCGGTGGCGGTGCCGAACAAATGACCAGGATGATCACCCATTTTCAACCACGGGCGCCAACTGATAATCCCATTAAAATGAGTCGAGTCATTAGCGATCATGACTTCAGGATTGGCCAAGTCTGACATCTGGGCGCGATATGTTGTCACCTCGTTGTAGTGGAACTGCGGACCTTTGAAATCCTCCGGTGTACCGACAATTACCTCCTCGACCAAAACCACCGTGCCCCGCTCATCGCGTGGCGTAATAAACCGGTGACTGATATCAAAGCCGGCCAGCCTTGGGCTTTCAGATGGCGAGCGGCGGCCTTCGAGACTCAGCAATAGTTTACTCGGCCCCATGCGAGTCTGCGGCACTTCGACCGTTTCGCCGGTATAGGGGTTGTCAAACGTTTCAAGAAGCTCACCGGTTTCCCAGTCGGTAAAGTAAGCGACTTCAAATGAAACTCCGGCCCATGTCCATTCATCGAGCTGCTCATAACGTGCCAGTGTACCGCCCATGACGCCGTAGAGCGGGGTCACCTTGTTATTGACAACGCCGTAGTAGAGCCCCTTCACACCGCCCATGACGATGCGGTTGTCCATCGAGGCTCGCATTTTGATCAGCGCGGTTAGCTGGTCTTTTCTGTTTGTAAAATCCAGCGTGCGGCTGTGTCCGTCTGCCAAGGCAGGCCCGGTGGCGGCCATCAGGCCGGCCCCTCCCAATCCGCCAAGCACTGTGCGACGGGACAAACGGCTGATCATCGGGTCTTGTTCAAACATATCGGGTTCCTTTTGGTGTACGTCGCCGAACTAGTTGTGGCGTGGTCCGTGCAATACAGACATTGGGTCGTTGAGTACGTCCGGATGGTATTTCTCTGTTAGTTCCAAGTAATAGGCTGGCATCTCTTCAACCCGCGTGGCGCGTCGGCCTGAGCCCCGCCCCATATTCATTGCATCAATGCCTTCCATACCGAGCCATGGACTCATACCAACAAAGCTCTGGTATTGAATCGATGTGGGAACGGTTGCCAGACCCGGCTTGGCCAGATCAGACAGCTTGGCGTTATAGGTCGTCATTTCATTGTAGCGGAACGGCGGCACGCCCGGTGCCGGCGCGTCGCCCGCAATTTTAATTTCTTCCGTAATCCAGATGTCGTCACCCTGAGTGACCGCAGGCCGAAACAGGTGATTGGCATCTAAGTTCGCCATCGACGGCACAGCGGTGAGGTCAAAACCGCCCGGTTTCACCGGCACAACACTCGGGCCCATACGGGTTTGGGGAATTTCGTCAATAATCTTGCCGGTAATTGGGTTTTCCCAGCGCTCAAGAAGTTTTCCAGTGACGAGATCGGTGAAATACGCCACCTCGAAGGAGCGCATCTCAAAGGTCAGCTCATCAAGGCGGGTATAGGTGAAGAACGTGCTGGCAAGCAGACCGAACATGGGGATTGCCCGGCCATCGACGATGGCGTAGCGCTGGCCGGTGATCCACCCCATTGCGACGCTGCCATCAGTAGCCCCGCGCATCTTGACGACAGTGGTCAGAAAATCTTTGGGATCGGAGAGATCCGGCGCCGCCGCCGATGCGGTGCGAGGCGCACTTGCCGTCATCGCCGCGAGACCACCGGCACCAATCGCCAAAGCCGCTCTACGCGTGCTGCCATCTTTTTGTGTCGTCATTGAATCGCCCCTCACCTGAAATTTAAGGCGCTATCAGACCCGAACGGGTGGGGTCCGTCCATGACCTGTTCAGTGAGGGTTTCACACAGCGGTTATGGGATTTAGCGCGGTGCTCCAGAGGGGTTGTCACGGCTCGGTCTTGAGCCCGTCTGAACTTGCGACGGATCGCTACTCTGGCGTCCGCAGTGAACATCCCGCTCACACCAATCTTTAACCCCTTGGGCAACGATATGGTCCGGAGAGGCGCATCCGCCGAGGACAGCGCCCCAGAGGCAGGCCACAGCAAGCCAGGAAAAAGGTAAGGAAGGACTCGACATACTTTCTGTATTACGATAATTATTATCGTAATACAATAATTTTATGAGGCCAATTGCCATGTCTGAGTCCCCTAATCGTCTCGATCGTATTGCGACCGTCAGCCAAAAGATCGCCGCTGCGTGTGGCATCTTTATGATGCTGCTTCCAGCTGGATTGGCGGTTTATGTGTTCGGGTTTTTTGAGCTTCTGTCTTATCACCCTCATATCGCGCCGATGGATATACCCGAGGACGGGCTGTCGCCGCTTTCAGGAGCCGCCGTCTACGCCGCAATGTTGGTTGGAACCGTGCCACCTCTCTTCGCTCTGAGCCATTTGCGACAGCTCTTTTCTGGATACGCCACCGGCGCTGTGTTTACAGTCGCCGCCGCAAGACACTTGAAGGTTGTTGCCTCTGCTCTTATCGCCATGGTCCTGATCAGACCGGTTTCAGGAATACTGATTTCACTTGCCATATCCATCGACCTACCGCCAGGCGGCAGGGCGTTGGTGGTTACGTTTGGCAGCACCGAAATTTGGATCGGTTTAGCTGGAGTTATGGTTCTGGTCACCGCCTGGATAATGGGCGAAGCCGCGACCATGGCAGAAGAGAACAAGTCCTTTGTCTAAGGTCAGGGGTTAGATCACATGCCCATTCGCATTACCTTGGATAAGGTTTTAGCTAATCGCGGCATGACAGCGCGCGACTTGGCCCAGACCGTCGGCATTACAGAAGCCAATATGTCCCTACTCCGTACGGGTAAGGTGCGTGGTGTGCGCTTTCAGACCCTGGAAAAGATATGTGACATTCTAAACTGTCAGCCTGCCGATCTCCTGACCTACGATCCCGATGATATCTAAACCGGATTAAACGGCAGCCATGCGGCGCGCCCGGTGGTAGCGCCGGTCAACGACCTGCCAATCAATATTTCTGAAAAACGCATCGACGTATTTCATCGCCGCCGTGCCATAATCCATATGATAGGAATGCTCATACATATCCAGGGCAAGCAGCGGCACGCCAAGGGTCGCATTATGCATGTGATCCGGTGCCCAATAGGTGTGCAGGCTCTCGGTGTGAAGATTGTAGGACAACATCACCCAGCCTGAGCCCCCACCCAGCGCGCGGGCAGTGCGGATAAACTCCTGTTGCCAGTGGTCGAACGATCCATAGGCTTCGGCCAACGCGGGTACGATTCTGCCGCCAGGTTCACCACCACCGCCGAGGGCTTCAAAATACAGCTCGTGCAGAATAACCGAGCCGGTACGGTGCAATTCCTCACGCTTGAGGCCAGCATAAACAAGTTGGTGGACGTCCGGTTCTGCCATCGCCTTAGCCAATTTGCCTTCGATCATGTTCAGGGCATTGACTGACCCAATGTAATTGTTCTGCCAGTGGGAGGTTATGAGCCGCTCCGATAATCCTTCAAGCTTGGCAGGGTCGAAGGTGAGAGGCTTGGGCTGGTGCGTTCCAGAAAACGCGGGAGGTGTCGTATCTTGGGCAAATACCGGTGCGCCGGTCATCAACACACCTGCCGCACCACCTATCAAAATTCCACGTCTACTGCTGCCCATAGCTCTGCTCCTCAATCCATTGCGAGCCATGAGGATAAGCTGTGCTGGCGTTGAACACCAATATCGCGAGCGAGGCCCGCTAATCCGTATCGGGCATATCCGCCGGGTTATGGGTCCCCAATTTCTGGAATCCAGTCGTTGGGAACGCCCCGCCGTAGCCAGGTTGATCGACGACAGTCACGGCAACATCGTCAACGCGGGCTAGGCGCGGCCCTTTGCGGCAGACCTCTATCATTTGATCAACGCGCTCTTTGGGGCCGTTCACGAGGACATCGACCGTACCATCCGTAACGTTGCGCACCCAACCGGCCAAACCAAGCTCCGTTGCTTGATCAACCGTCCAGTCCCGATACCAAACACCTTGGACCCTGCCTGAAATACGCAAACCAACGGTGGTCACGTCACCGCGTGGAGCCATTTATTCGAATTCCATGATGATTTGATCGACAGCCAAGGAAGCGCCGGCTTTTTCAGGAATGACTTTCACGACCCCATCGCGCTCCGCTTTGAGCACGTTCTCCATTTTCATCGCCTCAACAATAGCGAGATTCTCGCCCGCTTTGACCTGTTGACCCTCTGTGACCTCAACAGAAACGAGAAGCCCTGGCATGGGAGACAGTAGGAAGCTCGACATATCCGGCGCTACTTTGACCGGCATGAGCTGGGCCAACTCGGCCTCGCGTGGTGTGTACACCCGTGTCTCAACCTGCGCCCCGTTATGGAACAAGCGATAGCCGATGCCATCGCAGTCGACTTGAATGCAAACTTCTTGGCCATCAACTGAACCGACAAATAGTGGTTCACCGAAAGTCCAATCGCTGGCTACACTGATACGTCGGCGACCGATTTTTACAGATCCGGTGATCCCGTCGTCTGCGGCATCTGAGATTTTTACGGCACGTTGTTTGCCACCAATATCGACCACCCAGGAATTGGACACCGACTTCTCATGCCCCTCAAGACGGCCACTGATGTGGGCCGCTCGATTGGAATAAGCGCGGTGTACTAGGGCCGCGACGGCAACGAGCGGCGTCGGATCATCGGGCGGGAGATCAGCATTTGAAAATCCGTCTGGGTATTCTTCAGCGATAAAGTTGGTGGTCAGCTTGCCATCAACAAAACGCTTCTTTCCCATAACAGAAGCGAGAAACGGGATGTTGTGGCTAATGCCGCGGATATAATATTGATCCAGCGCATCGCGCATATGGGCGATGGCCTGCTTACGTGTCTTGCCCCAGGTGCACAGCTTGGCGACCATAGGATCGTAAAACATGGAAATCTCGCCACCCTCATAAACCCCAGTATCGACACGAACGTTCTTGGACTCTTTGGGTGTTCGATAGCTCACGAGCCGACCGGTAGATGGCAAGAAATTACGGTACGGGTCTTCAGCATAAATGCGGCTTTCCATCGCCCAGCCATTCATTTTTACGGCCGACTGTTTGACCGTAAGCTTTTCACCGTCGGCAATCCGAATCATCCACTCGACCAAATCAAGGCCGGTCACCAACTCCGTGACTGGATGTTCTACTTGGAGACGCGTGTTCATTTCCAGGAAGTAGAAGTTGCGCTTGGCATCAACAATAAACTCAACTGTTCCCGCAGAGACGTAATCAACGGCCTTCGCCAGGGTGACGGCCTGCTTACCCATCGCCTTGCGGGTCTTTTCATCGATAAACGGGCTCGGCGCTTCCTCGATGACCTTTTGATGACGGCGCTGGATCGAACATTCGCGTTCGCCAACATAGATACAGTTCCCATGACTGTCGGCCAGCACCTGAATCTCAATGTGACGCGGCTGCTCAATAAACTTTTCAATAAACACGCGGTCATCACCAAAGGATGATTTCGCTTCTGACGTAGAGCGTTCAAAGCCTTCGCGGGCTTCGGCATCGTTATAGGCGACGCGCATACCCTTCCCGCCGCCACCGGCGGAAGCCTTAAGCATGACGGGATAGCCGATTTGCTTAGAGA
>WLXB01000147.1 GCA_012103295.1 Alphaproteobacteria bacterium
CTGCACAAGATCAAGATCAACATGGACAAGCAGCTCAAGGAATGCGGCGAGGCACCGTTCTACACCCTCGGGCCTCTGACCACCGACATCGCGCCGGGCTACGACCACATCACCTCGGCGATCGGCGCCGCGATGATCGGCTGGTTCGGCACGGCTATGCTGTGTTACGTGACGCCCAAAGAGCACCTTGGTCTACCGGACCGTGAAGATGTGAAGGTCGGTGTGATCACATACAAAATCGCCGCGCACGCGGCTGACCTCGCCAAAGGCCACCCCGGTGCCCAAGAACGCGATGACGCCTTGTCGCGGGCTCGCTTCGAGTTCCGCTGGGAAGATCAGTTTAATCTCTCCCTCGATCCTGAAACCGCTCGCCTGTTCCATGATCAAACCTTGCCGAAAGAAGCGCACAAGGTCGCCCACTTCTGTTCCATGTGCGGACCGAAATTTTGCTCGATGAAAATCTCGCAGGACATTCGGGATACGGCTGCCGAAGGTGGCTTTGACGATGCCGAAAAAGGCATGGCTGACATGGCGGAGAAATATCGCAAAGGTGGCGACCTCTATATGCCAGCCGACACGGTACAAACTGAAGCCGCTGAATAAACGAAGGACTAACAGTCATGCAAAGTTTAATTCGCGCGTTGGCCGTCCTCCTCGTCTTGGTCGTAACCGGTTCAGCGAACGCGGAGCAGCAACGTCGTGGTGGCACCGAGGCACAATACGAATCGGTTCAGAAATTCCACGATGATACTGTGAAGCTCTTCAATCAAGGCGATCTCGAAGGTTCTATTGACGACTACCTTGAGCGGCTGCGGGTTGCCCATACCCAGCGCATGACAATTGTTGGCCGCGAAGCCCTGGAAGAAAGTTGGGGAAAAGCCTTCGCGTCGACGCAAAAGCCTTACATCCTGTCCAACATTCTTGAGATGGAAGTGAACGGCGACGAGGTCGGAGACTGGGCGTACATCCTGTGTGATTTTGCATCACTGGTGATTGATCAAGACACTGGCAAGCAGGTCGGAGAGCCCGTCAATGGCCGCTACATCGCCCTTCTAGAGATGACGACCGACGGATGGAAAGTGCTCCTCGATATCGACAATGGAGCCATCGGCGCTGCACCCCACTTAGAAAAACGTCTCGTCGACCATCTATTCCCCTAATGCGTATTCTCGGCCTTCTCATTGCCTTGCCCCTGCTCGCCGCTTGCGCGAGTGGCTCTAGGAACGTTGGCGATACGTTCACTGATTGCCAGGACTGCCCTGAAATGGTTGTCGTTCCGACCGGACAATTCGACATGGGGGCACCCATGGATGAGGTCGACCGGGGCAGCGATGAAGGACCGGTTCGCCGGGTCACCATCGCCAAGCCTTTCGCCATCGGTAAATACGAAGTCACCCGCAAACAGTTCGCCGTATTCGTCAATGAAACCGGCCATTGGGGCAATGCCCGCTGCCTGATTTGGAATGGAACCCAACTGGCCTTTGAAGACGCGAACTCATGGCTCGACCCAGACTACGAAGTCTCAGACAATCATCCGATGGTTTGTGTGAGTTGGTGGGATGCGGTCGCCTATGCGGATTGGCTCACTGGCAAAACCGGGCACACTTATCGCCTGCCTGCCGAGACCGAGTGGGAATACGCGGTACGTGGTGGCACTCAATCCGCTTACTCATTTCCGGGCGGCGCCGACGATGCCTGTGACTACGCCAACGTCTCAGACATCAGCGCCAAAGCTGACGTTCCTCAATGGAACGCTGTGAACTGTGATGATGGTGTTGGCTTTGGTACGGCTGCTGTCGGGTCATATTTGCCCAATGGGTTCGGCTTGCACGACACCATCGGCAACGTGTGGGAATGGCAGGCCGACTGCTACCGAGATTCTTTCGCCGGTGCGCCAACGGATGGAACGGCTTGGGGCGACGGTGGTCTCTGCAACGCGGTGTTGGATCGAGGTGGCGGTTTCAGCAATATCTTTCCCGGGCACCTCCGCGCGGCGAACCGCAGCAAAGCCCCCTCACCGCACATCGCAGTCTACTCTCTAGGGTTTAGGCTTGTTCGAGAGTTGGAACCCATTCAATAGGGTGGTTCCCTAAAGCCCCCAACGTTGCTTTAGGCCAGGCCCGGCATAACGGGCGGACTGATCAAGCCCTTCAGAGATACGGATCAACTGATTGTACTTAGCCAGACGGTCTGATCGCGACAACGACCCGGTTTTGATCTGACCACAATTCGTGGCAACAGCCAGGTCGGCAATGGTTGAATCTTCTGTTTCGCCTGAGCGATGCGATATCACTGCCGTGTAATTGGCCTTGTGCGCCATCTCCACGGCTTCCAACGTTTCCGTCAATGTGCCGATCTGATTAACCTTAACCAGAATAGAGTTTGCAACACCTTTGGCGATGCCGTCCTGCAAACGATCCGGATTGGTGACAAAGAGATCATCGCCGACCAATTGAACTTTACTGCCAATCGAATCCGTCAAAGCTTTCCAGCCATCCCAATCGTCTTCCGCCATCCCGTCTTCGATTGAGACGATAGGGTAGCGTGAGGTCAGATCTTCATAGAATTTCACCATACCCGCGGCATCGAGCTTCTTGCCCTCGCCGGCCATATCGTAGACACCATCTTTGAAGAATTCGGTCGACGCAGAATCAAGGGCCAACACAACATCTTCACCTGGCTTATATCCGGCAGACTCAATCGACTTCATGATGAAGCCCAGTGCTGCGTCCGCGCTATCGAGGTTCGGGGCAAAACCGCCCTCATCTCCGACATTGGTGTTGTGACCGGCTTCACTAAGCTGCTTCTTCAGAGCATGAAAAATTTCTGAGCCGACCCGGATGGCGTCAACACCGTCGTCGGCACCAACCGGCATCACCATGAATTCTTGAATATCGATGGGATTGTCAGCGTGCTCTCCCCCATTGATGATATTCATCATCGGCACCGGCAGAACATGAGCCGATGCGCCGCCGACATAGCGATACAGTTCTAGGCCCGCGTCATCGGCTGCTGCCTTCGCAACCGCCAATGAAACACCAAGGATGGCGTTGGCACCGAGGCGCGCCTTATTCGGCGTGCCATCGAGATCAATAAGAGTTTGGTCAATGTGGCGCTGCTCATCCGCATCAAAGCCGGACATCGCCTGAAAAATTTCACCGTTAACCGCATCAACCGCTTTTAGAACGCCCTTGCCACCGAAGCGGTCCTTATCCCCATCCCGTAATTCAACGGCCTCATGCGCACCAGTCGACGCGCCTGATGGCACCGCTGCCCGGCCGCTAGCCCCGGTCTCAAGAATGACATCGACCTCAACGGTCGGGTTGCCACGGCTATCTAAAATTTCGCGGGCCGCAATATCGACAATGGCACTCATGGGGAAACCCTTTATAGATTCGGTTAGACGACTTTATTTACGGCAGAACGACTGGGTTTGCCTTCGCAATTTCGTCAAACGCTTTCAACGTTGCTAGAAGCTCAGGCATATCGTGAAGATGGATCATGTTTGGCCCGTCAGAGGGTGCGTTGTCTGGGTCGGGGTGCGTTTCAACAAATACTGCGGCGACACCGACGGCAACGGATGCGCGCGCGATCACCGGCGCGAACTCACGTTTGCCACCAGAACTTGTGCCTTGCCCGCCCGGTTGTTGGACCGAGTGCGTTGCGTCAATCACGACCGGATAACCAGTTTGCGCCATTTGGGGCAACGCCCGCATATCCGTGACCAACGTGTTGTAGCCAAACGAAACACCGCGCTCAGTCAGCAAGATATTTTCATTGCCCGTCGACGCGACCTTCGCCGCCACATTCTTCATATCCCAGGGCGCTAAAAATTGCCCCTTCTTGACGTTGATCACAGCGCCAGTCTCTCCGGCGGCCAAAAGAAGATCCGTCTGACGACATAAATACGCCGGAATCTGCAGCACATCTGCAACGTCAGCGACGGGCGCGCATTGTTCCTTTTCATGCACGTCTGTCAGGGTCGGCAGACCCGTACTGTCTTTAACGTCAGCGAAAACTTGGAGAGACTTCTCGAGCCCAAGACCCCGTGCCCCAGACACACTGGTTCGGTTCGCCTTGTCGAACGAGCTTTTGTAGATGATCGGCACCCCGGCGGCCGCGCCCATCTCTTTCAGCGCATTGGCAACCTCCAACGCGTGATCACGGCTCTCGATTTGGCACGGCCCGGCAATCACCACCAACGGGCAATCGTTGCCAACGGTGTAAGGCCCAACGGGAACGTGGCGCGACGGCTGTGAATTCTTGTTCATGTCGGAACTGTTCTTCCGGTAGTGCGACTAGACCAGCCGCGATTGTGCCACAGCAGCGGCAATAAACGAGGTAAATAGCGGATGCGGATCAAACGGCTTGGATTTGAGCTCGGGATGGAACTGAACTCCGATGAACCACGGGTGGTCTTCGTACTCAACAATTTCTGGCAAAACACCATCTGGCGATAGGCCGGAGAATTTAAGTCCAGCCGCTTCCAGTTTCTCGCGATAGCCAATATTCACTTCGTAGCGGTGTCGGTGCCGTTCCGAAATGGTCGAAGACCGGTAGATCTCTGCAACCCGGGTGCCCGGTACAAGATCACACTGATAAGCACCTAGTCGCATCGTCCCGCCCAGATCATCCTCTTCGCCACGCTGCTCGACTTCGCTACCCTTAGACCATTCGGTCATAAGGCCAACCACGGGATCATTGGCGTGGCCAAACTCGGTTGAACCCGCACCTTCTAGGCCAGCAATTTTACGCGCCGCCTCGATCACGGCCATCTGCATACCGAAACAAATGCCGAAATACGGGACATTACGCTCACGGGCGAATTGAACTGCTTTTATTTTGCCTTCCGATCCACGTTCACCAAATCCGCCGGGTACCAATATTCCGTGAACATGTTCCAAATGCTGAACCACGTCTTCCCGCTCAAATATTTCCGAATCAATCCAATCCAGTTTGACTTCAACGTTGTTGGCGATGCCGCCATGGGTCAGGGCTTCTGATAAGGATTTATAGGCGTCTGGCAGTTGCACATATTTTCCGACCACAGCGATTGTGACTTGGCCTTCCGGCTTTCTCACGGCCTCAACAATGTCGCTCCAAATTCTCAAACTAGGCTTTTTGTCGATGGGCAAACGGAAATGATGACAAACAACCGTATCCAAGCCCTGTTCGTGATAGGCCATCGGCACGGCATAGATGGAATCGACGTCCAGGCCGGGGATCACGCTGTCTTGGCGTACATTACAGAACAACGCGATCTTACGACGTTCTGCCTCAGGCATTTCCTGTTCCATACGGCAAACCAGGACATGAGGTTGTATACCAAGGCCAAGCAGTTCCTTCACTGAGTGCTGCGTCGGTTTGGTCTTTAATTCACCCGCAGCCGCAATAAAGGGCACCAATGTGAGATGCATAAACATCGAGCGTTCCGGCCCAAGCTCATTGCCCAATTGCCGGATTGCTTCAAGGAATGGAAGGCTTTCAATATCACCGACCGTGCCGCCGATCTCGCAAAGGACAAAATCTTCTCCATTGAGATCAGCTTGAACGAATTCCTTGATTGCGTCAGTCACGTGGGGAATCACTTGCACCGTCGCGCCGAGGTAGTCGCCTCGCCGTTCTTTGGCAATCACGTCTGAGTAAATGCGCCCTGTCGTTACGTTGTCGCTTTGCCGTGAGGGAACCCCAGTAAAACGCTCGTAATGCCCTAGATCGAGATCTGTCTCAGCGCCGTCATCGGTGACATACACCTCACCGTGCTGGAATGGACTCATCGTGCCCGGATCGACGTTAAGGTACGGGTCTAGCTTGCGCAGCCTTACGGAATACCCACGCGCCTGTAAAAGCGCGCCGAGAGCGGCTGAAGCGAGACCTTTTCCGAGGGAAGAAACCACGCCGCCGGTAATAAATATGAACCGCGTCATGGAGCGCCAATGTACTTACATTTTGCCGCTCTGCAAGCACAGAGGTGGGTGTCCGGGCTACAAATCTTAGCGCGGCTCCTTTGGCGTTCGGTCATTGGTCAGAAATGTCTTATTCGTCTACCGGGACGCTTGGGACAGTCGGCACAATCGGGACAATCGGAATCTCTCCCGCACCCTCTTCAACCGGAACCGTCTCGAAAATAGAGGTCGGCGCATCCTGAGGTTTAGCTAGAAGAGCCAATCCTAGGCTGCTCGCGAAAAAACACATACCCAAGATCGTCGTCGTCCGCGTAATCGGGGTGGCCTTGCTCTGAGACTGTGACATCCCGGTGACCGATGCCCCGCCAGTCAAACCGCCGCCCATGGCGCCGCCTTCACTTTTTTGCAGGAGAATCATACCGATCATAGCCATGGCGATTAGCAAATGAATAACGAGGAGAACAGTTTCCATAAGAGCTCTGGGCCGCTGTGAATGATGAGCGAGATTCAACCCGCCTTAAGGACAGGGGTTTTAGTCGTCTTTATATGTCTTCGCTAGGGGCAACTTTCAATAATCCCCCAGAAGTCCTCGACCGTGAGGCTGGCGCCGCCAACCAAAGCCCCATCAACACCCTCGACCGCTAGGATTTCTGCCGCATTCCCGGGTTTTACCGACCCCCCGTACAAAAGCCGGAGCCCCTCGCCTAGGTCATAACTTTCTTGGGCCCGCGCTCGGATAAAGGCATGAACGGCAGCGATTTCCTCTAGTGACGGGGTTCGGCCGGTGCCGATCGCCCAGACGGGCTCATAAGCAATAACCACGGTTTTTGGCGTCCCTCCGTCGGGTAAAGAGCCATCAATCTGACGCCCCACCACGGTTTCCGTCTGACCGGTATCCCGTTCAGCTTCCGTCTCACCAACGCAAACAATAGCAACTAGGCCTGCCGATAACACGGCCTCCGCTTTAGCTTTGACCTGCTCGCTGGTTTCACCATGGTCTGCACGGCGCTCAGAGTGGCCGACAATGGCATAGGCACAGCCGATATCCGCCAGCAAAGCCGCACTGGTATCGCCGGTGTGGGCGCCGGCCTCATTCCAGTGGCAATCCTGCCCCCCAACCCCGATCGGGCTGCCAGCAACGGCCGTCAGAACGTCTCGCATCAATGGTCCCGGGGGGCAAATTGCGACATCGGCTAGGCCTGGGGTCGCTTTAACCTTCTCGGCGAGGCCGCCCGCCAAGGCCCGACTGCTCTCTACAGACCCGTTCATCTTCCAATTGCCAGCTATGAGTTTAGCCATATGTGTTTCACCCGTTCTTGGCTCAATGCCTGAGATTGTCGCTCCCCGTTTGCTAACATAGGCCATCGGCCGTTTCCAGGCGCCGGGCCACTGCTACGCCTATGCCGCAAAGGCTTGCCCGCCCTCATGTTGAAGCGTAAAACCCGCAGTCATGAATATAGA
>WLXB01000148.1 GCA_012103295.1 Alphaproteobacteria bacterium
AAATGCATTCCCGTCGGTCCGCCTGGGCAAGGTTCGCCTGGCTGGCTGATTGCGATTCCCCAGTATTTGGCGTCCTGTTTCTCGGAAATCCATTCAGTGTCACTCACTTGGGTCATCGGGACCTCGGTCTCGATCGTGATGGATCGGTCGTTCTCATCCATCTCCATGGCACAAAGTTTCATGATGGTGCTCCTCCTATTCCTGTCGGTATCCGGCGCCAGCCACTGCATTCGGTGACCGCTGCAAGTTGAAGCGCGGCTTGGACGGATCAAACGGCATGTCGGTTGCTATGAATTCTGAGTCCTCGAGAATTTCCCAATACCCGCTCTTGGCATCTTCTTCCCGGATCGCGTCGCCCGCCTGAACCAAGTACTCGACACCATCCTCGGTGCGCTTCATCTTGCCTTTGTTGACGTATATGAGGATGTCGCGCCCATTGGTCGCCGGCGTGGTCCGGCCTCCGGCTTCAAGTACGGCGTGGCGGAATGAGTTTCCATCACCACTGAAGCGCTTGACTGTGAATTTTGCGGCGCCATCGGGTGCACTGAGAATTGCATCGTGATCGGTCGCGGTTGTCGGATCGTCGCCATCCATCCATTGAGCGATGGCCATGACGTTTAACCCTTCGCCTCGCACGACTTTGGCTTTGGGGGCGTCGGCGTTGTTAGAAACGATATAGGTCAAAACAACGGTTTCGCCATCAGGGTCCGGATTCCGAAGTATGCCTGATGGCAAGAATACAGCGTCCCCCGCACTGACTGCCACGGTCTCGCCTGCGAGCCCAACCGTAGCGGAACCCTTAAGCATGTAGAGTTGTGTTTCAAAGGTGATTTGGTGGATGACTGGCCCAGACTCCCACTTCAACACCCTTAGCGTGCCCATCGGAAAATTATATTCCTGAGCTGAGTAGTGGCTTGCCCCGTCAGGCGCTGTGGACGCGGCATCGCCTTCAGCGATAAACGACCGCGCATACACTGGGCCGTCCGTGTTCGGAGCCGGAAGATCCCACTCCGCTTCCGCAAAAATAGGGGCCTCCTCTAATGGTATGTGGATGAGGCTCGCGTCTTGAGCCCAAGTAGACGATGCGGTCAATGCAACGAGAGTAGCGAGCGACGCAATTGTTGGGGTTCTCATAGGACGAAATCTCCAAGATCATCCATTGCGATGATCAACGCTTGGCACGGTTCATGGCCGAGCACGCGCGTGCAATGGCCTTGGCCTGACGTGTCTTGAAAAAGAATCATGTCGCCGCGCGATAAATAATATTTTTCGCCGTTGCTAACGGTCAGTTCCATGCGCCCTGACATCACCGAGACGAACTGGATGTCGTCAACGGTTTTGAAGTCGACGTAATGTCCAGGCAAATACTTGGCGGCCTGCCAGTGCTTAACACCTTGGCTGGCTGCGCCAATTCGCCGCTCATTGCCGGATTGCGGAAGGTCGACTTCGCTGAAACAGCTATGACCATGGTCATCTACGCAGATGCTGGGAAACATCATTTTTTGGCGCCTCTTTCTTATTTGTCGGTATGAATTCGATATCCAACTCGAACGTTCACATATGGTGACGAGTATGAGAAGGCACGTTCCCCGGTGGTTCGGCTGGCGAATAGCGATGACGCCTAGCGTTTCTAATGGGTCAAAATCCAGTTGGTTTCCCCGAGTTGAGCTTTGCGGTCCGGCCACCATGGTCCACAATAAGGTCTACAAACCAACTGAATCTTGGAGACTTTGAGCTATGCGATTCATGACATTACTTGCTGTTTCGACTGTCCTCGCTGCACCCTTTGTCGCGGCGACTCAAACAGCGGCTCAGCCCGCGACAGTCGAAATCGTGGTCCCTGGTTCTGTGATTCAGGCGATTGAGGGAATCGACATCGGCCCCGATGGAATGATTTACGGCACGAGCATTCATGCTCAGGAGGTTTATCGCATCGACCCCAACACTGGCTTCGTGACCGTGGCAGTTCCGTCGCCTTATGGTGAATCCGATGATGTTGCGGTTGGTCCCAAAGGAACGCCAGCAGAGGGCATTCTTGCCTGGACTGCGCAGACGACAGGCGAGATTCGCATTCAACGTCCTGGCGGCATGCCTGAAGTGCTTATGCCGGACGTGCCTCGCGTGAATCCTATAGCCTTTAATAAAGAAGGGCGGCTGTTTACCTCTCAATCGGGCGCCGGCGAAAACGCTTTGTGGGAATTGGATGTCATTGGCGATGCGCCGCCGAGGCTGGTTGCCAAGAACAAGGGGCGCCTCAACGGCTTCGGATTCGGTCCGGATGGACGGCTTTATTCCCCTCATTTTGGCACCAATGAGTTGTTCGCCATTGATGTTGATACCGGCGATTACGAAGTCATTGCTGAAGGTGTCGGGACAACGGCGGCAACAAAAACAGATGCTAATGGAGACGTCTGGAACGTCGACTATATGACGGGTGACTTGTGGCTGACGGATATGAAAACCGGGGAGTCCCGAATTTTCGCCAATTTTCCTCCGCCTCTCGACAATCTAATTATCGATAAGAGCGGCGTCATTTATATGGCTGATTTAGCGGTAAGTGGAATTACCGCCTTCGATCCTGAAACCATGAAATCGTGGATCGTAACCGCCGGGTCATTCACCGTGCCGCTGGGTATGGCGGTGACCACGTTGAACGGTGAAGAGTCGATTTTGATTGCCGACCCTTTTGGCTACCGCTTCCTTGACCCTCAAACGGCTGAAATTACGCGCGAACCTAGAATGTGGAGCCCAGGTGCATCCTCGTCTCTCGCTGCCAATGAAGATTTCATTGTCACGACGTACACAAATTACAATGCCGTTCGGAAGATTGACCGCAGCACCAATGAGGTTGTTTTCCTTTCCAGGGATGTCGATGCCCCCCGGGGTGTTGTGTTAACGAGCGACGGCGACGCCATTATTGCTGATGCGACAACTGGCAAGCTCCTTCGCCTTGTTGACGATCAAATTGAAGATGTAGCAACAGGGTTGAATGAACCGGTTGCCCTGTTGTTGGAGGATGATGCCTCAGTTCTGGTGACTGAGATCGGGTCTGGTACAATAAGCCGCGTTGATTTGACGACGGGTCGTCGCACAGAACTGATATCGGGTTTAGTTAACCCACTTGGCCTCGCGATGCTGCCTGATGGGCGTATTGTCGTCGTTGAACCGGCCAGGGGCTCGGTTACTGCAATTGATCTATTAAGCGATGAACGCACTGTCTTGGCCCAAGGACTGCCGATCTCGTTGGATCATCATCACCTGCCTACGAACACGCCGATCGGGATTACGGTCGATAGTGCAGGAGCGATTTTTGTCAGCTGCGGCAAGGACAACAGCATCGTCAAGATCATGCTTGCCAGGGGTTAGGCGGTTAGTTTTTCGATTTGCAGGAAAACGCTGGTAGAGGCGGGTTCTTAAGGGACGGCCTCCGGCACAATTCCTGACCATAACTTCACGCCCATCCAATAGAAGATAATTCTTCATTTCTATTTTATGATAGCGGTTTCATCCATATATCTGGGTTATGTGGTGGATATGGAGAATTTTCATCCCTTTCCGCCGCCGAAGACCCTAAACCACGCGCATATCGAATCAGCGATGGATGCGCGCCATGAATGCCATACGGAAATCCAGATCGGACCTCACCAAAACAAGTGAGGTCGATCAGACAGTAGGGTCAGTTACTTTAGTAGGGGCAGGCCCCGGTGCTGCTGACCTGATGACTGTTCGTGCGGTACGGGCGTTGGAAGGTGCGGATGCTATCTACTACGACAGTTTGGTCGATGAGAGTGTTCTCAGCCACGTAAAGCCGAATGCCCGTCGCGTGTTCGTTGGCAAGCGCAAAGGCTTCAGCGCGATGCCGCAGCAAGCCATACAAGACAAGATGCGAGACGACGCACGGGCGGGCAACCAAGTCGTCCGTCTCAAGGGGGGGGACCCCTTCGTATTTGGCCGCGGTGGCGAAGAGCTTGCGGATTTACGCGCCGATGGCATCCCGGTCAAAGTTATTCCAGGGATAACGGCTGCGGTTGCAGCGGCGGCTGAGCATGGCATTCCGTTGACCCATCGCGATGTTGCAACGTCTGTAACTTTTGTCACGGGGCACACACTGGATGGCTCAATTCCTGAGCTTGATGGACTCATTTCGTCGAAGCGGACTTTGGTTATCTACATGGGCGTTTCCAACGCGGGAACGATAGTCGATCAACTTCGAGGTGATGGCGTTCCAGGCTCGATGCCCGTTGCGGTCATTGAGCGAGCGACGCTACCGGGTCAACGATTTATCGAGACAACGCTTGACGCCCTAGCGGCAGACTTAATCAGCCACGATGTTGTCACACCAGCCTTGTTGGTGATTGGCAACGTTGCGGCTCTGGGCGTGCCGGCAGTCGAACCCCGTCCTCCTGTTCACTCCAAACCTGAACCCAACGAGCCATTCGCTTGGGTTCACCACCCAATGGGGTAAAGCCATGTCTTTTGTACTTTCCGCGAACCGTCTCGATGACGGATCTGTCGTCTACTTCACAGATGACGAGCAATGGTCCAATCAGGTCGAAGATGCCAAGGTTGTTTCTGATCAGGAGCTTGATGAAGTTTTGCGTATTGGTCGGCGTGCTGAGGGGCAAAACATCGTCGTCGGATGCTGTGAAGTCGAAGTCGGCTCGAACACCCCTATACTTCCTGTGCGCCTTCGGGAGCGTATTCGTAGCCATGGTCCAACGGTCGGTGATCATCAATCGCGCCCCATCGGCGGGCCAGAGGGTTGATCTATGTACGTATTCGATTCTCTCGATAAGTCACTTCTCAATCAACGCGTTGCCGAGTTCCGCGATCAGGTTCGGCGTAGGCTAGACGGGGAGCTAACAGAAGACCAATTCAAGCCGCTGCGGTTGATGAATGGTCTGTACCTGCAGTTGCACGCTTACATGTTGCGGGTGGCCATACCTTATGGCGCGTTGTCTTCGGATCAAATGCGGAAGCTCGCCTATATCGCCGAGAAATATGACCGTGGGTACGGCCATTTCACGACGCGTCAAAACATCCAATACAACTGGATTGAGCTAAGCACCGCGCCAGACCTTCTGTATGACCTTTCTGAGATTGATCTTCACGCAATCCAGACCAGCGGGAACTGCATCCGCAATGTGACGGCGGACCCCTACGCGGGTGCTGCAGCTGACGAGTTGGATGACCCGCGGGTGTGGTCGGAAATAGTCCGGCAGTGGTCCACGTTTCATCCCGAGTTCTCCTTTTTACCGCGTAAATTCAAGATCGCGGTAACTGGGTCTGATGCGGATAGGGCCGCGATTAAGTTCCACGACATTGGTCTTAAGATCATCCGCAATGACGCGGGAGAACTCGGCTTCGAAGTTTATGTCGGCGGCGGTCAGGGCCGAACGCCGATTGTTGCGCCGCTCATAAAATCATTTTTGCCGACCAAAGATTTGTTGCGTTATCTCGATGCGGTGCTGCGTGTCTACAACCGCCATGGGCGTCGAGATAACATCTACAAGGCGCGCATTAAGATACTGGTTCAAAGTATGGGGGCAGAGACGTTTGCATCTCAGGTGGATGCTGAATTTGACCTGCTCGACCCATCGCTTCTGGCAGTCGATGACGGAGAAGTTGATCGCATCCGTGATATGTTTGCTTTGCCCTATTTGCGACCTGACGAAATCGCTGGGTCTCGGCTTGAGGAGGCGCTTAGTGAGTCCCCTCAGATGCGCCTTTGGTCGGAGTCTAACACCCACAATCACAAGACGCCTGGCTATGCAATCGTCACAATCTCACTAAAGCCGATCGGCGGCGTACCCGGAGATGCCACCGCTGAGCAAATGTACGCGATCGCGGATTTAGCGGACCGATTCAGCTTGGGTGAGGTGCGAGTGACCTATACTCAGAATTTAGTTCTACCTCACGTGCGTCAAGCCGACCTCTTTGTGCTGTGGCGTGAACTCGAACGACTTGGGCTGGCAACGCCGAACGTAGGATTGGCGACGGATATCATTGCTTGCCCTGGCTTGGACTACTGTTCTCTTGCCAACGCCCGGTCCATCCCAATCTCACAACGGATCAGCGAGCGTTTTGCTGACCTCGAAAGCCAACACGATATTGGGCCGCTCGACATTCGGGTTTCGGGCTGTATCAATGCGTGTGGTCACCATCACGCCGGTCATATCGGAATTCTCGGTGTCGATAAGAAGGGTGAGGAGCGGTATCAGCTGACCCTCGGTGGTCAGGGAAACGGTGAGTCCGCGGTGGGAAAGATCGTCGGGCCCGGTTTTGATGAAGATGGAATCGTCGATGCGGTTGAGACCGTCATATCGACCTATCTGAGTGTTCGAAGCGCCGGAGAACTGTTTTCACAGACCCTGGAACGTACGGGGCATGCGCCATTTAAGGAGCAGCTCTATGACCGTGGTTAACATCCAAGGTGAGGTGCTTGATCAAATTTGGCGCGATTTTGATGCTGCGAGCGATTCGAATTCTCTAGACTCTTCGATCGCCAATCTGGTTGACCTAAGCGGGCACATTGAAAAGTTGGACGAGCAATCGTTGTCTCGGGTTGGCGTCCGATTGACCGTTGATGACGACGCAAAAGAGATCGCTGACCACGCCAAGCATCTCGGGTTAATCGACCTCGTTTTCCCGCAGTTTAAGGATGGCCGACCGTTCTCCACTGCGGTGACTATTCGGCGCGATTATGGCTTTACCGGCGACTTGAGAGCATCCGGTGACATCTTGCCCGACCAAGCGTTATTTCTCGTTCGCTGCGGATTCTCGTCAATCGTCGTACCGCCACAATTTTCCGTCGAACAGTTCAAGGTCTCTCTCGGAGCGTACAGCGTTGCTTATCAGCCGGCGGCAGATGGCGGCGTCAATTTGGTTCAAGATTTGCGCGCCGCCGCAGTGGAAGTTGCAGCCGAATGACGGATGTTTCTCGCCATAGCGCTCGTTTCCGTCTCGACGGATTGTCGGGTATCGACATGATCTCCCATGCGCTCGACACATATCGTGATCGCCTGGCATTGGTGTCGTCGTTTGGCGCGGAATCAGCAGTACTGCTCCATATGGCTGTGCAGGTCAGTAAAGACATCCCGGTGATTTTTCTTGATACCGGTAAACTGTTTGCCCTGACCCATGATTATCAGGCGGAAGTCGTAGCGCACCTTGGCCTAACTAATGTTCGTACTATTCACCCAGAGACAACAGACATTAAAACAAATGACCAGTCAGGTGCTTTGTGGCGGCACGATCCGGACAAGTGCTGCACGATTCGCAAGACGTGGCCATTGGAGCGTGCTCTTGATGGGGTTGATGCATGGATAACCGGCC
>WLXB01000149.1 GCA_012103295.1 Alphaproteobacteria bacterium
CGACAATGCCGTTCTCAGTCCACCACAACGTCGATCATCCAGTGAGCCTGTACGCCGCGTCGAAAAAGGCCAACGAGTTGATGGCGCACTCGTACAGTCATCTGTACGGGCTGCCGACGACCGGACTGCGGTTCTTCACCGTGTACGGCCCGTGGGGTCGGCCTGACATGGCTCTATTTAAGTTCACCAAAGCCATTCTCGCCGGCGAGCCAATCCCGGTCTTTAATGACGGCAAGCTGGCCCGCGATTTCACCTACATTGATGACGTCGTTGAAGGCGTGGTCCGAGTGTTGGCGAGCCCGGCAACCAAAAATAAAAACTGGAAATACAGTCAATCTGATCCTGCGACCAGCGGTGTCGCCCCTCATCAACTATTCAATATTGGCTGCGGCAATCCGGTCAAGCTGATGGATTTCATTGCGACACTGGAAGACGCGTTAGGGCAAAAAGCGATCATCGACTATCAGCCGATGCAACCGGGTGACGTTGAACAAACGTGGTGTGATGTCACCGAGTTGGAAAAAGCCGTTGGGTATCGCCCTGCCGTTGATTTGAAAGAAGGTGTCGCCTCCTTCGTCGATTGGTATCGCGACTTCTACAAGACCTAACGGTCTCAACTTTTATTAGGCTTGACCGCTTCGAACGGCCTCGATCTGTTGAGTGTGCGCCGTATCAAGCGGCCCCGATCTGTTATGTGTTGGCCGTATCAAGCGGCCAACGGGGCTTTGGCTTAAAGCCGAGCGGGTCCGTCAGACCAAGGCCTAAACGCTCTAATCCAGCCCACGCGATCATCACCGCATTGTCGGTACATAATTCTGTTGGTGGCACAACGAAGGGTATGCCTTGGTTGGCCGCCACCTTGGCCAGCGCCGTTCTCAAAGCTGTGTTGGCCGCTACACCGCCGGCAGTAACAAACGCGGTAGGGCGCGTTTCCGACATTGCGAACGCGTTGCTGCAACGATCAACAATATGGACCACGATCGCCTGCTGCAGCGAGGCGGCGAGATCATTCGCGTCTTGAGCCTGCAACGATCCAGGCGGCAGCGCGTCGACGGTTTGTCTGACCGCCGTCTTTAGACCGGAAAACGAAAAGTCACAGCCAGCCCGGCCCTTCAATGGTCGTGGCAACTTAAAACGATCAGCACTTCCAGATTGCGCTGCTCTCTCTACCGCTGGGCCACCGGGAAAACCGAGGCCAATCATTTTCGCCGCCTTGTCGAAACATTCTCCCGCGGCGTCATCTAGGGTCGTGCCCAGGCGGCGATATTGTCCAACACCCTTAACTTCTAGCACTTGGCAATGTCCCCCCGAGACCAAGAGCAAGAGATAGGGGTACACGACACCGTCCGTAAATCTTGCGGTCAGAGCGTGGCCTTCAAGATGGTTGACCGCGATGAACGGTTTATCGTGCACCGACGACAAAGCCTTGGCAGTCATAACCCCGACAATCACGCCGCCGATAAGGCCGGGGCCCGCCGTTGCGGCAATGCCATCCAAATCTCCAGGCGCAAGATCAGCGTCCTTCAAGGCCTGTTCGACCAACCCATCGAGCCGATCAAGGTGAGACCGCGCTGCAATTTCAGGCACAACACCGCCAAACGCTCGGTGCTCCTCAATCTGCGACGACAGGGCGTGGGCCAAACAGCGCTGGCCGTCTGCATTGTCCTCCACAATGGCGACTGCGGTCTCATCGCAACTGGTTTCAATGCCGAGAACGCGCATCGGATCGCTTTCCTTGTTTTGACTCTAACCAGCCTCTACAACACGCAAACCGCCCTGCCTAGAGCTATGCTCGATCTAGCGCCTATGCCGGGCCGTGGTACGGTAGTGTCGAACCTATGCGCATTTTAATCACCAGTCCCGGGCCAGAGGCGGCCGAAATAGTGGCATCGCTGTCCGCGCGCGGACACGAGGCAATCTCCGTCCCTCTAATCACACCAGAACGGATTGAGTCTCCCGAGATTAAACTCGAAGGAGCGCAAGGCTTTCTGGTGACTTCAGCAGAGGGCGTGCGCGCTCTGGCGGATACCATCGCTGTTCGGTTTTTCCCTGTTTTTGCAGAAAATGCCGAAGCCGCTAGAGCCGCAGAAGAAGCGGGCTTTACAAAAATCAGTGTGGCAAAGGGTGATGCGTCGGATTTTGCTAGATTAATCGAAGACGCCGTCAATTCCGATTCTGGGGCGCTCGTTCATGCGTGCCACGCCAACGAAACCACGGCTGTTACGGGCATGTTGGTCAACATGGGCTACGCCATCAGACCCCTCAAGCTCTACACCCTTAAGCGTGCCGATGTTCTGCCACCAGCATTGTTGGCCGACCTGAAAGCGGGCGCCTTCGATGGCGCTGTTGTTTTGAGTGTTGACGAGGCCCGCGCCTTTACGACGCTTTTGCAGCGCGCGGAATTAGAGCATCTCGTCAAAGATTGGGTGGTCTACGCCACATCAACTCTTGCCTCAGCACCGATGCGTGCGCTCGCCGTTGGTCGTACGGTCGTTGCGCCTGATCCTGATGTTGAAACTCTATTGGCGGCCTTCGATCAAGACTTGGCGCAGCCACCTGAGCCAGAACCGGAGCCGGAGCCCGAACCAGAGCCGGAACCTGAGCCAGAGCCTGAACCGGAGCCGGAACCAGAGCCGGAACCGGAACCGGAGCCAGAGCCGGAACCAGAACCAGAACCTGAGCCTGAACCTGAGCCTGAGCCTGAGCCCGAACCGGAGCCGGAACCCGAACCTGAGCCGGAGCCGGAACCGGAGCCAGAGCCGGAACCACAGCCGGAGCCGGAACCGGAACCTGAGCCAGAACCCGAGCTAGAGCTAGAACCAGAAGAGAGTGTCGTTAAAACCGCAGCTGAAACGCTGCAGCAAGACGAACCATCCGCTATCATGGCCACCGCCGATGACGAGCCGGAGCGGTCGCCGAGCCAACCGGAGCCAAATGTGTCAGATAAAATTGAAGCTGAACCGATCGAACCGAGTCAGCCAGATCGATCCAAGTTAGAGCCGCTCACAACTGGGCGTACGGCTCGGCTGATGGCCGAAGATGCCGCCGACCAGCGCTCTCAGTCACAACGCGGCCAAAATAAAAAGCCGGGGAAAAGCACCAGTAGTCTCGAGCCGGATCCAATTCCTAATGCGCCGATGCCCGGGAATCAGACGTCGGAGCAACAACAAAAACCGGCGCAGCGAGCGAAAAAATCCGGCGGCTTTGGGCGTTTCATCACATACATGGTGCTACTCATCATCCTCTTGGCGGCAGGCTTCGGCACAATGCCGTGGTGGTACACCCGTATGCCAACGATGGTTCAGAATTGGGTACCGGAGACTTTGCGACCGCCAACTGCCCAAATCCCGAGCTCCGTTGTCACTGACATAGCGTCCTTGCAGCAACGATTGGCCGCAACAGAATCCGAGATAGCTTCTCTGCGTCAGACTTTACAATCTACGCCCCAAGCAGCGGCACCAAACACTCAAGTCTTAGACTCTGCGGTCGTTGCCCTGCAACAACGGTTGGCGGCCATTGAATCCAGACCGGCACAAGTCATAAGTGGTGGAACTTCCGCAGGTATCAACAGCGATGCTGTCACTGCTCTTGGCAATGCAGCCGCAAACCAAGCTCAACAGCTGGCAGTCGTGACGGCCAGAATTGCGACTGTTGAAGCCGCCCTAGGTAATGCGGCCCAGTTAGACTCTGTCTCTGATCGAGTGGACGCTCTTGAAGACAGAAGTGCAGACGCCGCGACCGTGCTCGCGCTCGCCGCACGGATAACGCAGGTTGAAACCACTGCCGACTCCTTGGTGAATGAACAAACAGGAGCAATCGGCCTGCTGCTTGCCGTCTCACAATTGCAGGACGCCACCTCCAATGGCCGACCGTTCGCTCTTGAACTAGAAACAGTTCAGGCGTTCGCGGCCAAACAGGACCGCCTAACGATTGAGACAACAGACCTAGCCAAATACCAAGGCACCGGCGTTGTAACCAGGTCTGCGTTGCGGCAAGACTTTGACCGTCTCGCACCCATTGTCGTGCGAGCAGGACTCCTGCCCTCTGATACAGCGTCATGGCTGCAGCGCACACTCGACAGTATTTTTTCTGTCATCAATGTCCGCCGGCTCGATGATGATGGCAGCGCCGCAGTTGGAGCCATCGTCACCCGCATGGAGCGCGCGTTAGACGTAGGTGATCTAGAGGCCGCCGTTAACGCGGCAGAAGGATTGAGCGGCCTCGCCGCTGAAACCATTTTACCTTGGCTCTCAAACGCCCGCGCGACAGCGACTGTCGAGCGTGCTGTAAACACGTTGTCGACCCAAGCCATAGCGCAGATGAACGCGGGACGAGACTTCGAACCGGCATCATCTGAGACAGGCGACTAAGCCATGGTAAAAATTATTCTGTACGTGATCAGTCTTGCCGTTTTGGTCACGGTCGCGGTTTGGTTTGCTGATGAACCGGGGCGTGTGACTCTCGAGTGGTTGGGCTACCGTATTGAGACGTCGGTCGCGATGCTATTTGTATTGGTGGCTGTACTTCTTTTAACCGGTACGTTTTTGGTTAGGGTTTGGGGGACGCTCATTGGGGCGAGCCGGGCTTATCGGGATGCCCGCAAAGACAAACGAACGGACCGGGGATTGAAAAGCTTGGCCGTTGGTTTTGCGGCGGTGCGTGGTGGCGATGTCACCGCAGCCCAAAAAGCGTCTCGTGATGCAGCAACGACATTCCCGGACCACGACGTCGCTCGTCTTCTCGAACAGCAAACAGCCCGAGTGTTAGGCGATACAAAAAGTGCTGCCGCCAGTGCCCGCGAGCTTCTATCTGACCCAACGACCGAGTTGGCCGCGCTGCGTGACCTCACGGAGACGGCGAAGGCCGCCGGCGATCTTGAAGGAGCCCTGGCCCATGCCATGCGCGCCCTGGATCGTAAATCCGCTCCACGATGGGCCGTATCCAGCGCCCTCGACCTGCAAACAGCTCTCGGTAAATGGGAGGCCCTCGTTGCAACGCTTGAACGCAAGGATGCGTCAAGCGTGATCAATGTTTCCGATCAGCCACAGCTCAAGGCTGAGGCCTGCGTCCGCACAGGGGCAAAGTTTCTCGCCGATCATGATCCAGCGACCGCCATAAAATGGGCACGCAAAGGTTTAAGCGCGGACCCGTCACGCACCGATGCCGCAGCCATTTTAGCCCGCGCGATGGCAGCGGACGGAAAAGTTAAGAAAGCGGCCGCCGAATTGGAACGAGCCTGGACCGCATATCCACATCCCAGTTTGCTTTCTGCCTATCTACAATTAGCGCCAGGGGAAGCGGCGTTAGCCCGGGCCGGTCGTTTAGAGAAATTGGTGGCGGGTAATCCGGACCACCCAGAAAGTCGCCTGGCGCAGGCAGAGGGCGCACTCAACGCCGAGCTATGGGGCCAAGCGCGGAGCCGCTTGGAACCGTTACTAGATAAAGGCACCCCGGCAACAACACGCTCTAAAGCGGCGGCCTTGATGGCGCAGGTGGAAATTGGAGAAAGCGGTGACACCAAAGCCGCAACCCAATGCCTCGTTATCGCTCTGGAAGGACGGAGTTCGTCGAAAGACTTACCAGCGCCGAAGTCTATTGCAGACTTATTGTCGCACCGCGGATAGGTGGTCTCCGAGGCAAGTGTCAGCCCATCATCGGTATAGGCAAAGCGTTGTCGCTAAGGACCGGATAGCGATCGCGCGGACTGAACAATTGATAGTGCCACCACTCATTGCGAAAAAAATCCCACCCGGCTGACGTCATGATACCCATGAGAATGATGCGGTTGCGTTGCGCAGCCGGAGAAATTTCTAAATCACCGTGAAAAGCACGCGGCGTAAAGTCGTCAAATCCGGTACCCATATCCAGTTCAGCGCCATTGGCGTCAACCAAGGTCAGATCAACGGCAGCCCCCATAGAATGCGGTGATCCACGTTCTGGATGAGCAAGAAAGTCAGGGTCAGGTGTGTGTTCCCACAGCACCCATTGCGCCTCGGAGGGTCGAAAGGCGTCGAATATTTTGAGCCGCAAACCGAGGGGCCGGGCGAGTGAGATTGCGCGTTGCAAAAAATCAGCGGCATCAGCATGGAGATAACAACCAGGCCGCGCGTACACGGGACGGCCGGTAAAATTATCGGCGGTGGCGTAAGCGATGTCCAAATCAACATCGAACTCCGGTGAAGCAATCTCAACAAGCATTCCGTATGAAACTCCAGTTTGGCATCACGGGTATGGTAGCTTATCCCCTGTTTCCTATTCTATCGCCTAAGGTTTTCAACATGCGCGTCCTCGCCTTTGATACCACGACCAGCGCGTGTTCCGTTGCCATCTGTGTGGACGGCAAGACTGCTGGCTCTTTTCACGAACCCATGATCCATGGCCAAGCCGAGGCCCTAGTTCCTGCTATCGAAAAAACAATGACCGAGGCGGGCATCACGTATGCCGATCTTGATCGGATCGCCGTTACGGTCGGGCCGGGGTCTTTCACAGGCGTAAGGGTTGGCTTGGCCACCGCACGCGGCATCGGTGTTGCGACCGGACAACCGGTGATCGGTGTGCTGACGACGGAAGTGATCGCTGCAGAAACACATAACGAGCCCGACCAATCAACCGCCGTTGCCATCGATGCCCGACGCGCCGAAGTCTATTTACAGTGCTTCGCCCCTGATGGGTCAGCATCGGGCGCACCGCTGTGCTTATTGCCAAAAGACGCGGCCACTGTTCTCAATAGTCAATCATGGATCCTTGTCGGGGACGGTGCAGCGCGTGTCCATCCCCACGCCAAATCTTCCGTTGTTCTTGGTGATGTGACCGTAGCCAATGCGGCCATTCTGGCGCAATTGGCCGCGTCTCGGCCCCTACCCGAGTCCCCACCAGGCCCAGTCTATGTCAGGCCACCAGATGCCATTGTACCGAAGCATGGCGGTCGTCTTCGACCATGACGTCGGGTCACACCAAATCAGGGAGTGACGAATCAATCCTCGTCCCAGCCGATGTGTCCCATTCTCTCGTTCTTGCCACTCTGCACGGTGAAGGTTTTGATCAACGCTGGTCCGCGGATGCCTTTGCTGACCTTCTATCGCAGCCGACCGTTGGGGGGTGGATTGCCGGGCCAAATGAACCCGTCGGTTTTATTCTCGTTCAGACTGCCGCTGGAGAATCTGAAATTCTAACGTTGGTCGTTGCGGCCGCGCATCGTCGATGCGGCATCGCCCGGCAGCTGATCAAACAAGCCATAGCACACGGAAAAACAGAGGGGGCTTCTGTCTTTCACCTTG